>SLIN01000076.1 GCA_007135605.1 Spirochaetales bacterium
GCTCGAGAATCGAGACCGTTCGTTCCTTATTCGGGTGACGTCGAGCTTCTCGCCGGCCCGCTTGCCCGGCCGCTCGCGCATCTCGTGCTTTATCGCCCGGCGAACCCATTCGGATACGGTGCGGTATGATGTGAGTCAATACTGTGCCGAGGATGTGCTTGTGCGAGCCTGCGCGCGCGACTCGCCGGGCAGGCGGAACGTGCGGCGGTACTCGGCGGGGCAGCCGCCGGACTGCACTACGTCGTGCGCTCCGTCGACCCTGCCGGCAGACGGAACTTGCGGCGGTACTCCGCGGGGCTCAGGGTGGTTATGCGCTTGAAGACGCGGCGGAAAGCGGCCGCCTCCTCGTATCCGACTTCCCAGCTGATCTGTTCCACGGGGGTATCGGTTCGTTCGAGCAGATGTCTGGCCTTCTCGACTCGGAGGTTCTGGAGGTAGCGTATCGGCGAATAGCCGGTCGCCCGTTTGAACCGCCGGTTGAAGGTGGGGTCGGGCAACCCGCACCGGCGGGCCATCTCTTCGACCGATACACCGTCGGAGTCGGTGGATTCGAGCCATTCCTGGACTTCACGGATAGCGCGGTCGCCGTGGTCGGTGGGCGGTGAGAACGGTACGAATGGCGCCTGGCTCCTGGAGTCCCAGCGATAGAGAAGGAACTTCCCGATCGCCTGCGCTGTTGTCGGGCCCGCGTGCCGGGATATCAAGAAGAGAATCAGGTCCTGCCACGAGCTCGCGGCGCCGGAGGAGACGAATTCGCCGTTACTCCCGGCGACGATCAACAGCTCTTCGACGCGAAGGTTGATGTCGGGAAAGTTTCGGCGAAAGGTAGGGGCGAAGGCCCAATGAGTCGTCATATCCATACCGTCGAGCAGGCCGGTTTCGGCCAGTAGCAGCGCGCCGGCGCATGCCGAGCAGAGATCGGCCCCGTTGCCGTGCATTCGCCGCAGCCACTCAACGATGTCCGGGTGGCGTCCGGTCACCCATTCCTGGTTCTCGAAGAGCATGGAGGCGGCTATGACGATGTCGGTGCCGTCCACCTCCCGAATGGAGCGATGTACTTCCAGCGGCAGCCCGCATGCGCTGGGGCGGATACCGCGCTCCGGGCCCACTATCTCGACATCAAAGAGCCGTGAGCCGCCGATCTGCGCGCCGGTTGCCACCGCATCGACCAGCATCAGCGTCTCGTACAGGCCGTGAATCGGCGTGCCGGTGGATTCGGGAAGCGCGAGCACACTCACGCGCCGGGGACTGACGGTTTCCGCCATATTTCACCCTCCATTGATCGAAACGGACCGATATCGATCATTCTAGATCTGGCGAACGCACTCCGCAAGGCCTACCGTGGGATTATGAATAGCGAGAGGGACTATGATGTAATCGTGGTCGGAGCCGGTTCGGCCGGCTGTGTAATGGCCGCCAGACTGACTGAAGATGCCGCCTGCCGCGTTCTCCTGCTCGAGGCGGGCCCCGACTATCCGACCCGGGAACAGCTTCCGGTCGACATCGCCGACGGTACCAGACTGCCGCCGGACGCCGGTTCGCGCCATGACTGGGGCTTTGTCAGCACGCCGAGCGAGGCAATGAACGCTTCCATTTCGCTCGCGCGCGGAAAACTCGTCGGCGGCTCGTCGGCCGTGAACGGAACGTTCGCGCTGAGAGGTCAGCCGGAGGATTACGACGGCTGGGCGGCGTCCGGCAATCCGGGCTGGAGTTTCGAGGAGGTGCTTCCCGCGTTCCGGGCGCTCGAACGGGATCTCGATTTCGGCGATCGGCCGTGGCACGGCGACCGGGGGCCGGTGCCGATCCGCCGATATCCACCCGAAGAGCAGAGCGTCGCCGCGCGCACCTTCCTCGATGCGGCAGAGCGCGCCGGGCACGCGAGGGTGGCCGATCACAACGAGCCCGGCGCGATCGGCGCCGGGGCGCTGCCGGTCAACAGCGTGGATCGGTTGCGCGTGAGTGCGGCGCTCGCCTACCTCGAGCCCGCGCGTGGGCGGCCCAATCTGACCGTTCGCGCCGGTGCCCCGGTCGATCGTGTGCTCACGAAGCGGGGGCGGGCTATAGGCGTCCAGCTTGTCGATGGAGAGCAGATCGCCGGCGACTCTGTCGTGCTGGCGGGAGGGACCTACGCGAATCCGGCCGTGCTGTTGCGCTCCGGTATCGGAGCCGCCGAGGAGCTGGCCGGTCACGGCATCGACGTGGTGAGCGATCTTCCCGGAGTGGGCGCCGGTCTGGTCGATCATCCGATGGTGGTTCTCTTTGTCGCCGTGCCGCGCGAGCCGGCCATGCGGCCGCACTACCAGACGATGATAACCTCGCGCTCGGACGGCGCCGAAGGCCCGCCCGATCTTCATCTCTTCGCCTGGGGACCGACCCCGTTTCCCGACGGTTCGCCGGACATGGAGCGGCTGGGGGTGAACGTCGCGTTGCTGAACCCGCGCTCCCGCGGAACGGTGCGGCTGGCCTCCTCCGACCCGACCGCCGCGCCGATCATCGACCCCGGCTACCTGAGCGAGAACACCGACGTCGAGCGTCTCGGCGCCGGCATTCGCCAGGCGCGCACGATTCTCGCTGCCGAACCGCTCGGCTCATACACGAGCGGCCGGGCGCTCACCCACAGCGGTGACGTTCCCGACGAGTCGCTCACCGCGACGCTGCGGCAGATCGCGCTGAGCTACCACCATCCGGTCGGAACCTGCCGCATGGGTCCGGCCTCCGATGCGGGCGCGGTGGTCGACGCCTGCGGCCGTCTCCACGGCGTGGAGAACCTCATCGTTGCCGATGCATCGATCATGCCGGACGTACCCCGGGCGAACACCAATTTGCCCACCATGATGGTAGCCGAGCGTGTCGCGGGTTGGTTCACCCGGCGGAGTACGAGCCGGGCCGGGGGCCGGGTCACGACAGCCACGTTAACGAAGGAGGCAAGCAGATGAATGATAACACCAGCACTTCGGTTGACTATGGTTCGATGGACTTTGAAGCGATTACGGCGCGACAGCAGGAGACCTGGGCGACCGGCGACTTTCACCAGATCGCCCGGTTGAACGTTCCCATGGCGGAGGCACTTTGCGATGCCGCCGAGCTCCACGCCGGCGAGCGGGTGCTCGATGTCGCGTGCGGAAGTGGAACGGCGGCGCTCGTTGCGGCGCGACGCTATTGCGAGGTCATCGGAATCGACTATGTACCGGCGCTGATCGAGCGGGCCGGACGGCGCGCGGCCGCCGACGGACTGGAGGCCGACTTCCGGGTCGGAGATGCACAGGAGTTGCCGTTTGCCGATGCGAGCTTCGATGCGGTGGTTTCGGTCTATGGGGTGCAGTTCGCACCCGATCAGGAGCGAGCGGCCGCCGAGATGCTGCGCGTCTGCCGTCCGGGCGGACGTATCGCGCTGGCCGGACCCATTCCCGAGGGATGGAGCGGCGACTTCTTCGCCGCGAATGCCAGATATATGCCGCCGCCCTCCGGGCTGCACCCTCCGTTGCGATGGGGTACGGGCGATGGGCTGCAGGCGCTCCTCGGCACCGGGACCGTTTCCCTCTCCAGTGAAAAACGGACGGCGCTGCAATACTACCGCTCGGTCGATCATGCCGTGGAGCTGTTCCTGACCTGTTTCGGCCCGGCGATCCGGGCCTCCGAGGCGGACACGAAGAACAGCCTGCGCGACGATCTGAAGGCCGTTTTCAGCCGGTACAACCGCGCAACCGACGGCACCGCGGTCGTCGAGAACACCTATCTGCTGACCGTCGCGGTTCGGGCATGAAACTCGAGAAGTTTGTCCGACAAACTCCCGGGGCAGCTCCTCAGCGAGGTTTCGGACGGGCCGAGACGATCGGCGCCGGCTCGTCACTCCGCACCGGAGAGTTCAGCTCGCAGCGTGCTCATATCGTTCACCGCGGCGGCGAAGGTGTGCGATGGAAGATCTCTCCCGGTTCCCGTGCCTTCGACGAACTCGATCGAAAAGCTTCCGGTGTATCCGAGCTCGCGCAGTA
>SLIN01000373.1 GCA_007135605.1 Spirochaetales bacterium
GTCTGCTGAAGAACCTGCTGCGCAAGACGAAATCGCGACGCGCCGCGTGGCACTCCACGCGGCAGCGTCAGGAGTACGCATGCCGCCTCGAAAGCGGCATCGTGCTCGTCGACCGGTTCCGGCACGAAAGCGGCGTAGACGGATTCGATCTTACGGTGCAGAATCACAACGGTGAGCGGATCGTTTACCTCTCGAGTGTCGAGCTCGACGACGACGAGCAGCGCCGCCTTCTGCAGGAGCTGCACCAGGCGGTGGTCGATCAGGCGCTCAATATTTCCGCTACCCTCGAGTCGATGATCGCCGAGCTGGAGAACTCGAACTCCGTCGGCTCGAAAGAGGCGCCGATTCAGTTCGGCGACGATATCGTCTATTAGCGGCGGGCGAGCATGACCGATGCGTACGAGTACATCGTAAATCTCTCATCCGACTTCATCACCCTCATAGACCGCGACTATCGCTATGTGCTCGTAAACGATACCTACTGTCTGGCGCTCGGTGTCCCGAGGGAAGAGATCATCTCACGAGGCGTGGCCGAGGTCTGGGGCGAAGAGGTGTTCGCGACAGTCATCAAACCGAAGCTCGACGAGTCCTTCACCGGTTCGCAGATCGAATACGTCGACCGCTTTCGCCTCGGAGGCGCCGAGCGCGATCTGCGGGTAACGTTTCACCCCTACCGCGACGACACCGGTGAGATAACGCACATTCTCACCTTCACCCACGAGATTACTCCTTTCGAGAGGGATGGTGATGTTCCGGCAAGCGAAAACGAGCATCGCGACCGGCTCACCGGCCTGCTGAACCGTCGCGCGATGGAGGAGACGCTCGTTCAACAGCTCGCGCAGGCGCGCCGGTCGAAAGCGAATTCCACCCGCATCGTGCTCTTTCTCGCGTTTCGCAACTTCAAGGCGATCAACCGTACGCACGGCCATCGCATCGGCGATCTGCTGCTCGAGAATACCGCCCTGCGTGTCTCCGAATGCCTTCGCGGCAGCGACTTCGTGTTCCGGCTCGACGGCGCGAACTTCGTCGCTCTCCTGACCGAGGTCGAGCGCCCGAGCGACGCCTCGTTCGTCGCGATGAAGATTCAGGATGCGGTGACCGTACCGTATCACTATCGCTCGGTCGATCTTCGGGTGCTCTGTCATATCGGTATCGCGATCTTTCCCGACGATGCGGAAAGCGCGGCCGACCTGCTGCAGACGGCCAATTCGGCGAGTGTGGAGGCGGAGGAGCGCGACGAGCCGTTTCTCTTCTACGATTTCAAGCTGCACGAGACGGCGGTCGCCCGCGCAGAGCTTCGTACACAGCTGCAGCGTGCGTTCGAGGCCGAGGAGTTCGAGCTCTTCTTCCAGCCGCTCGCGGAGATCGGAAGCCGAGCGCCGCGCGTAGTCGGGGCTGAAGTGCTGTTAAGATGGCACCACCCCGAGCGTGGGCTGCTCACACCCGGCAGTTTTCTGAAGCTCGCCGAGGATACCAACCTTATTCGCGCGATAGACAAGTGGTCGCTTTTCGATGTGTGTCGGGGACTGGCGCGGCTGGAGCGGGAGCTGGAGCTGCCCGGAGGCGCGGCGACCGCGGACGGAGAAGACGGTCCCGCGGTTGCCGGGCGACCGCCCGGCCGCATGACCATCTTCGTGAACGTCGCCACCGCCACGTTCATCGATGCGGGCTTCATCGACGTGCTCGCCGGTGCGCTCGAGGCCGCCGGCAATCCCGATCCGTCCCGACTCTGTATCGAGCTGACGGAGAGCGGCTCGGTCGAGCACGCGGCGACGATCGCGCGCCGGGTCGAGGAGCTGCAGCACTTCGGCATCGGATTCTGGATCGATGATTTCGGTGTCGGTCAGTCATCGCTCGCAATGCTCAAGCAGGTGCCGGCCGACGGGGTCAAGATCGACCGCAGTTTCAGCGAGGAGATCGATACCTCAGCGCGCGAGCTGCACTATCTCGGCAGCATCGTCGACAGCGTGCTGGCGAGAAACAAGGCGGTGATTATCGAAGGAATCGAAACCGAAGGGCAGCTCGCCGCGCTCGAGCGTGTACAGTGCCGGCTCGTACAGGGCTTTCATATCGGCGACCCGGTGCCGTATCCGGCCTTTGTCTCGCGGGTCCGAACGGGTGTACAGTAGCGTATGAAGCGTTCCTTCTGGGCCTTCGCCGGCCGCTCTATCGTCGTTCACACGCTGACCTACACGCTTGCCGCGGTTGCCGTGGCGCTGCTGCTCCACGGCGATGCCGATGCGGCGGTAGTCGCAGGAGATCTCTACCGCGGTCCCGATTCGCCGTGGAGCTTCGCCGGACCGTTCCTGCAGCCGATCCGCGGACTGCTGTTTGCATTGGCGATCTGGCCGGTGTGGGACATGTTCGTCACCCGGAAGACGGGGTGGCTGCGGCTCTGGTTGCTGCTGGTCGGCGTTTCGATTATCGCCTCGCCGGTGGCAGGCGTCGGATCGCTTGAAGGGTTTATTCGCACCGACATCGCGAGCGACGTACACATCGCCGTTCTGCCGGAGCTGCTCGCACAGACACTCGCCTTCTCGGTGCTGCTCGTTCTCTGGGACCGTTGGACGCTGCGGCGGGAGTTGAAGGCGTACGAGAAGGGAACCGTGCGAGCGACGAGCGGTATGGCGCGGTGTGCGCTCGTCGCGGCGATGGGGTACATCGGTGTTGCCGCCGGCGGACTCGTGGTAATCGCGGCGAGTCCGGCGCTCTCGTTCGACGATCTCAGCGCCGACGCGCCGGTTCAGCTCTTCAACGTCGCGCTGATCGTCGTGAACTTCGTGCTCGCCCGGATTCTCGCCGCACAGCTGTTCGTGCCGGAGAAACGGCGCACCGGTTTCTTCTCGATCGCCTCGCTTGTATCGCTCGTGCTCTTCGCCGCGGTGAACGCCGGCGGTGCGGCCGCCTTCGATAATGCCGTCGGGGTACCGATGCCGACCGCGCTGATTCTCGCCGTCTACGCGGTCGCGAGCGTTATCCTGTGGGCGAGTGCGGTTACCCTGCTGCCGGGTGTGCCGGCCGGCGCGGCGGCACGCCGCGGCCGGGTCGCCGGGGCAGCGGGCGACGGCGGCGAGGAAGGCACGAGTGCGGCGGGAAGCGGCGGCGAAGCGGCTTCCGATGCCGGACAACGCGGGCCGGCTGTCGGGCATTCGCGCGGCATCGCTCCGCAGGGCCCGCCGGGAACCGAAGAGCCGGAGTCGCTCGAGGCGGTCGATGACGACGAGACGCCGGGGCAATAACTCACCGGCGCTCGCTACTCGAAGGGCACGACCATGAGCAGACCGAAGCTCGGCAAGAGCACCGGCGGTTGAGCAGCGCCGCGGCGAGCGCTACCGCTGTACCCGGGCGTTTCCTTTCCAGATGTTCCATACCTGCGCTTCATCGGCGGGTTGCGCGTAATCGGTGAGCATCGTCACCGCGAGCGCTCCGGTCGCCCATCCGAACTGCACCCACTGTTCGGCCGGTTTGCCGGTAAGGATCGCATAGAGGAGCCCGCCGACGAACCCGTCGCCGCCGCCGATCCGGTCGAGCACCTCGATCTCGCGCGGCTCAACGACATGCCACTCTCCGCTCGCCCACATGAGCGCGCCCCACATGTGGCGGTTGGCGTTTATCACCTCGCGCAGCGTATTCGCAAAGACGCTTACGTCGGGATATTCGGCGCGCACGCGGTCGATCATCCCCTTGAAGCTGTCGATTTTCGCGCTGATGCCGCTTCCGCCGGCTTCCGGCCCCTCGATTCCGAGACAGAGCTGGAAGTCCTCCTCGTTACCGATCAGAACATCGGAGGCCGAAGCGATCTCGGCGAAAATCGAGCGCAACTCGCTCTCGCGGTTCTCCCAGAAGGAGGCGCGATGGTTGAGATCGAAGGAAACCC
This sequence comes from Spirochaetales bacterium, assembly GCA_007135605.1. Taxonomy (GTDB): domain Bacteria; phylum Spirochaetota; class Spirochaetia; order DSM-27196; family SKKC01; genus SLAN01. The sequence goes on from SLIN01000373.1 coordinate 3,878, forward strand.
GCGTGCCGTGCTTCTTCGCCGCACGCGCGACCTCGAGACAGAACTGACCGGTCTCCGGGGAGAGGGCGGCGATGAGCCCGGAGAGATGCACGACCTGCACCCCTTCGGA
>SLIN01000123.1 GCA_007135605.1 Spirochaetales bacterium
CATCACAACGCTCCTTCCGCCCGTTCGCGGGCGGCTCGAGAGCCGATGATGTCGTTCAGCTCCGCATCCGCCCGACGGCGCTCTCCGCGGTAATGCTCCACCTCCCGCACCTCTTTCAGCCGCTCCAGAACCTCGCGCGCACGGCGACGTTCGTTATACTCATCTCGCGCGTTCTCGAGATCGCGGTCCATTCGATTCAGCTCGTCCCGGGTGCTCTTCAGCGCAAATTCGATCCGGTCGAGGTAACGGCTGCGCACCAATTCGAATGAAAGGTCGAGCGCCCCGTCAGGCTGTCGCCCGATCGGTCGCTCACGCTCACTTACGAGCTCGCGCCGGCGCCGCTCGGCGGCATTTCGGCGTGCGATGACCTCGGCCATTGCCATTTCAGCCTCGCGCTCGGAGTGACGCCGCAACGAAAGGAGGTGGTCGAGCGAGTAGCGAAATCGCCTCATTCGCGGCCCCCGTCGACTTCGGCGCCGCCGTACCTATCGGCTTCGCCGTCCCCATCGGCGTCGACTTCGGCGCCGGCTTCGCCGTCCCCATCGCCGTCGACCTCGGCCTCACCGCCGTCCCACGGAATCCCTGCGAGCTCACACAATCCCCGCCTCGTCTCGTCGAGGTCGGTCCGTTCGGCAATATCCTGGCGCAGGAAGTCGTAGATCGCATCGATCCGCGCGATCGCTTCGTCGAGCTCGGGATTGCTTCCTTCCGAATACGCGCCGACGTTAATCACGTCCTCGTTCTCCTGATAGACGGCGATCCAGCGCCGGATCTTCACCACCGCCTCGTGTACCCGCGGATCGGTTACTCGATTCGCCAGGCGCGAGATCGAGCCGAGCACATCGACCGCCGGATAGTGCGCTCGCTGCGCGAGCCGCCGGCTGAGCACGAGATGTCCGTCGAGTATTCCGCGCACCGTATCTGCGATCGGCTCATCCATATCGTCGCCTTCGACGAGAATGGCGTAGAAACCGGTCATCGTTCCGTGTTCGCTCGTGCCGCAGCGCTCGAGCAGTTTCGGCAACCCGCTGAACACACTCGGTGTGAAGCCGCGATTCGCCGGAAACTCGCCACGCGCGAGCGATATCTCGCGGACCGCCCGCGCGTAGCGAGTCACCGAATCGAAGAGGAGCATGACGTTCGCACCCTGGTTGCGGAAGTACTCACCGATCGTGGTCGCCACACTCGCTGCCCGGTAGCGCGACAATGGCGGGGTGTCGGAGGTGGAGACGACTACCACACTCCGTTTCAACCCTTCGGCACCAAGGTCATATTCGAGAAATTCGCGGACCTCACGACCACGCTCGCCGATCAGCGCAATGATGTTGACATCCGCGCTCGTATTGCGTGCGATCATCCCGAGCATCGTGCTCTTCCCCAGGCCGCTTCCGGAGAAAATGCCCATCCGCTGACCTTCGCCGACCGGCACAAGCCCGTCGACAGCCCGAATGCCGGTTTCGATCTGCGTTTCGATGCGCCGGCGTCGCAGAACATCGGGAGGCTCGGCGTGAATCGGATAGAGCTCATCGCCGTGAATCTCATTCTTGCCGTCGATCGGACGTCCGAGCCCGTCGATGACCCGGCCGAGCAGTCGTTCGCTCACCGGAACCCGCAGCACATCACCGGTAGCGGTCACCGAACAGCCGACTTCCACCCCCTCGATATCCCGGTACGCCATGAGCTGAACCCGATTCCCGTTGAGACCTACCACCTCGGCCGGGACGAAATCGTCGTTCTTGCCGCGCTCGATGCGGCACAGCTCGCCGACAACCGCCTGCGGCCCCCGGCTCTCCAGCAGTCCTCCCTGCACTCGTTCGATCGTTCCCGAGTATTTGATCGTATCGATGCGATCGAGAACGCTCTCGTACTTGTCAAAGAGTGCAATTGCCATAGCGCCTCACTCCGTGAGCTCGAACGGGTCTTCCGTCTCGCCTCTGCTCGCCGGATTCTTCCGTCGACTCGAAATCGGTACGAGCTCGAGTATGCGATCCTCGATCTCGCGCAGTTGCGCGGAGATTCGTGCATCGATCTGTCCGAAATCGGTTTCTATGATGCAGCCTCCCGGATCGACGGTCGAGTCCTCCATAACGGTCACGTTATTCACCCGCTCGATACGCTTCACGAACTCGCTCGCGTGGTCGCTGACGAGCTTCAGATCGTCGATATTGACACGAATATTCACGTCGGCCTTGCTCTTCAGCTTGCGCAGCGCCTGTACGACGTTATTCACCACGATATTCTTCTGGTTCTCGCTGATAACCTTGACCACTTTCCGAGCGATCTCGAGCACGAGCCGTACGAGTTGTCCCTCGGTCTCCTCGATAATCTCTTCGCGGCGCTCGATCGTTTTGTTGATGATGATGTGAAGCCGCTCGGTCAACCGTTCCAGCTCGGCCTCGCCCTGGTCGAAGCCCTCCTGTCGACCGCGGTTGTAGCCCTGGTCGCGTGCTTCCTGCTCGATCCCGGACGCCTCGCGGCGCGCTTCGGCCACGATCCGTTCGGCCTCCTCCCGTGCTTCTTCGGTGATGCGCGTCGCCTCGTTCTCGGCGGTCGACTTCAGAGACTGCGCCTGTTCGCTCTTCTTGCGGACTTCTTCGAAGGCGAGGTTTTCGGCTTCTTTCACAATGCGATCGGCCTCCGCCCTCGCATCGCTTATCATCCTGGCCTTCTCTTCCTCCCACCGCTGACGGAACTCTTCGGCTTCACGCCGCAGGTCATCGGCGGTCGGCCCGTGATACTCCTCGGCCGGCTGCGCCTCCTCGGGCAGAGCCACCGCCGGCATCTCGCGCTCGGGACCGGTGACGAATACTTTGCTGCCGAGATACTGCACTTCGTTCGCGCGAAACACGTTTTTCGCCATGAGCGGCTACCCCCGAAGCGGCGGCAGCGCACACGCCTGCTGCGTGCGCGCCCCCGACCGGTCTATACCACCAGCTCGTCTTCTCCGGCGCGGGCGACGACGATATCACCCTGCTCTTCGAGCTTCCGGATAATGGAAACGATCTTCTGCTGGCTCTCCTCCACGTCCTTCATGCGAATCGGGCCCATGTACTCCATGTCTTCCTTGAGCAGCGTGCTCGCCCGTTTGGACATGTTCCGGAATATCTTGTCCTGAACCTCCGTATCGACACTCTTGAGCGCCTTTGCGAGCTCGCTGGTGTCGACTTCGCGCATAACTTTCTGAATCGCGCGATCGTCGAGCATGACGATATCCTCGAAGACGAACATGCGTTTCTTGATCTCTTCGGCGAGCTCCGGATCCTCTTCCTCGAGTTGCTCGATGATCCCTTTCTCCGTCGACCGGTCGACGAGGTTCAGAATCTCCACGATGCTCTCGACACCGCCGGCGGCCGTGTAGTCTTCGCTCGAGAGGGTCGAAAGCTTCTTTTCGAGCACGCGCTCGACCTCGCGCAGGACCTCGGGACTCGTGCGGTCCATCGTCGCGATGCGCTTGGCGACATCGCTCTGTGTCTCATGCGGCAGGCTGCCGAGAATAATGCTCGCCTTCTGCGGCTCGAGATACGCCAGAATAAGCGCGATCGTCTGCGGATGCTCCTGCTGAATGAAGTTCAGAAGATGCGTCGGGTCGGTGCGCCGGATGAAGTCGAACGGGCGCACCTGCAGGCTGGAAGTGAGTCTGTTGATGATGTCTACAGCCTTCTGGCTGCCGAGGCTCTTCTCGAGCAACTCGCGGGCGTAATCGATGCCGCCGGAGCTGATGAAGTCCTGCGCCATCATCAACTCCTGGAACTCTTCGAGTACCTTGTCCCGCATCTCTCCGTCGACGCTCTCGAGGCGGGCGATCTCGAAGGTCAACGTCTCGATCTCGTCCTCACGCAAATGCTTGAAGATCTCGGAGGAGATTTCGCTTCCGACGGTCACGAGAAAGACCGCCGCTTTCTGCCGTCCGGTCAGATCCTTGCTCCCGCGCTGCCCGCCCGAGGACTTGCGTCCGGTGCTCTGTGCGGCCTGCTGCTTCGCCATCCTACTCCTCCATCAACCACGTGCGAATGAGCTGCGCGACATCCTCCGGATGCTCGCGTGCCATGTTTATGGCGTTCTCCTGCATCTCCATTCTCGCACGCTCTTCGACACTCATCTCGACGTCGGCGCCCTCTTCCTCGGCACTTCGCAGCGCCGCCTCGCGCATTGCCTGGTGCTGACGCGCAAGCTCCTCTTCGCGCTGGCGACGACGCCGCTCAACCTCGCGCTGGATAACGCGAATCACGATAAAGAGCGCGAGAAGCCCGGCAATACCGGCAAGGCTGTAGAGCACGATGCGCTGGATGTTCCGTTGTCTTCGGAACACATCGTCCTCTTCCTGGTGCTCGGCGGCACGATTGAACTGGATGTGCTGCACCTGCACCGAATCGCCGCGATCCCGATCGAAGCCGACGGCGGCCTCGATGAGGCTACGGGCCCGATCGAGCTCGTCGTCATCTACCGGATTATACTCCCGGACGATACTTCCGTCCGGAGCGATCTCTACATTCCCATCCTCATCGTACTGCCACTCCCAGCGTCCGTCGATAGCCACACCGACCGAAATTCGTTGCACGCTCGGAGCGCCGGTCTCACTGGTTACGCTGCGATTCAGCTCGTAATTGCGCTGCGTTTCGGCACGGTCATAGCGGCCGACAACACCGGCTCGATCGAGATACTCCGGCGGCGTCTGGCCTTCGACACCGGGTGGTCCTTCCGGGTTGAATCCGGTGCCCTCGAACTCTTCACTGAAATCGCGCTCACTGCGGGGGATGTTCAGCACGAATTCGCTGTCGTCGAACGGCGTTCGCGGGTTATTCGGTCGGATCTCGATCGGCGAGAACTCTTCGGTCTCCCGGGTGAACTTACCGTGGTCGAGGTCGATGTCGATGTTCGCGACACGAACTCGGTCGGCACCCCAGATCCCCTGCAGGGCGTTTCGGATCGATCCGATATAACGCTCTTCGAGCTCACGCTTCACCGCGAGCTCCCGCCGTCGAACCTCGACCTCGTCGAACTCGCTGAGTCGGTCGAAATCGTTGAGCACCACGCCCGACGGATCGTTTATCGTGATGTTCTCGCGCTCCAGCCCTTCGACCGCGAACATCACCAGCCGTTCGATACCTTCGATCTTTCGGCGATCGTCCCGGATGTCACTGCCCGGACGTGGCTGGATGATGATACTCGCGGTGACATCGCGCTGATCTTCGGCGAACAGTGCGTCGTCGGGCAGCACCAGGTTCACGCTCGCGGAATCGACTTCGTCGAGCGCCACGATGTGCTGCTCTACCGAGCGCGTGATCGCCCGCTGCAGATTCACATTTCGCTCGAAATCGGTCTGCGTCCAACGCTCGACGTCGAAAATGTCCCACGGATCGGTTTGCGGCGGGATCAGGCTCTCACGCGTAAGAAGGCTTCGCATCCGGCGGGCGGTCTGCTCATCGTCGACCAGTATCCGGTTGTCGCCGGTCACCGTGTAGCCCACGTTCTCCCGGTCGAGGCGATAGGTGATGTCGTCGAGATATTCTTCGTCGACGATCGGCCTGCCGAGCAGCTCGACCTGAGTCGGTGCGGCGCTGAAGGCAATAATGGCGAGAACGCCGGCAACCGCTGCGACACCGACACCGATGAAGACCGTCTTCTGCGTAGTACTCCAGCGGGTCCACAGCTCACCAAGCTGTTCGCGAATCTTTCTGAACCACTCGTTCATGTCCCCTCCCATAGGGCCCGGCGACGAGACGTCGGGAAACGTATGGGCCGAACGGTTGCCCTGTCGATTCCCGCGTGACGCTCGCCCGAGCGTGCCGGCTTCCAGCGATTATTGCACCGGCTGCGTCGGCAGCGCGCCGGAATCCGGCCGGCGCCGACGCATTCTCCTGTTGTCGAACCTACCGCAAGTTGGTTATCTCCTGGTAGGCCTGCACCACACGATCGACAACGTTCCGGGTCAGATTCAGCGCAAGACTTGCCTGACTCGCGGCGATCGTAACATCGTGCGGATTAACGCTATCCGGATCGACGATCGCCTGAACACTCAGGTGCTCGTGCGTCCGTTCGAGGCTGCTCACCTCGTTCAGGCCGTCGATGAGCATCGAACCGAAGTCGGTGCGAGGCGTATCGGCGACCGGCGGATCACCCGGAGCCCCCATGTGGTCCGGGTTCGTTCGCGCGAGCGCGAACAGGTCACCACTGACATCCGCGGGTCCCAGTGCCCAGTTCGAATTGATCATCTCTCACTCCCCTCCCTTCGGAACTGAATACTCAATTCTGCCATCATGTCCGACAAACTCCTGACTAAGCTCGTCCGATCTCCATCGCGGTCTGGAACATGGTGCGCGCACCCTCGACAACCCTCGTGTTCGCCTCGTAGCTTCGGGCGGCCGATATAAGGTCCACCATCTCGTCGACGATGTTCACATTCGGCATCTCGACGTAGCCGGCGCGCGGTCCGTCCTGAATCGCGTCCGGATGCGTCGGATCGTAGACCAGTCTCGGCTCGGCATCCATATCCTTCTCGATATCGACTATACGCACACCATTTCCGGGCGGCGTTTCGAGCGCCTTCGGCAGAAAGGCACTCCGCCACACCGGCTGCTGCTCCTCACCGCGCGGCCGGAACACCGTACGGCTGCGGCGAAACGGCCCACCCTCGGTGGTTCGTGTCGTATTCGCATTCGCGATATTGTCGGCAATCACATCCTGGCGAGTTCGCTGGGCGGTGAGGCCGGTGGCTGCGATGTTAATGCTCGAAAAAAGACCCATGCGCGATCAACTCCTACGCCAGGACGATATTCATGCGATTGAACTGCTCGCTCACGCTCTGCGACATGAGCTGATAGCTCAACATATTGTTCAGCATATTCATGCTTTCCACTTCGATATCGACGTTGTTTCCGTTGTTTTTCGCGGTCGTCTCCCAATCGACTACGCGTCTCGGCTCGACCGAACGGTAATCGGTGGGACGTTCGAACGGGATATGCCGCTCGTGCGTGAGCGACTCCACGAACGCTCTCGGCCGCCGCTCGCTTTCAAGCGCGCGGGCGAGACCGCTCTCGAAGTTGACGTAGCTTCGTTTGAAGCCCGGCGTATCGGCGTTCGCGATATTGTTCGCTCCGACATTCTGCCGGATCATGCTGACGTTCATCGATCGCTGGAGTATGTCGAGGTTTCTGCCCCAGCTACTGTTTGCAAACATCGTTACGTCTTCCTCCACGTCCCTACTGCCTATAATCGGCTAAAGGATATAGCGGCTTAAATCATGGTCCTCGACCACCGAGGCGAGTCGCTCGCGTACATAGTCGGAGGTAATCTCCACTTTCGTGCCTTTCTTCTCCGGTGCATCGAAGCTGATATCCTCCAGCAACAGCTCCATGATCGTGTGCAGGCGTCGTGCGCCGATATTCTCGGTCCTGCTGTTAACATCTTCCGCGATTCGACTGAGCTCTTCGATCGCTTCATCGTTGAACTCGAGGTCGACGCCCTCGGTCTTCAACAGCTCCACGTACTGCAGAATCAGGGCGTTCTGCGGTTGCGTCAGGATTCGGACGAAATCCTTGGCGCCGAGCGCCTCGAGCTCTACGCGGAGCGGGAAGCGCCCCTGAAGCTCCGGAATCAGGTCGCTCGGTTTGGACGTGTGGAACGCACCGGCGGCGATAAAGAGAATATGACTCGTGTCGATCATGCCGTGCTTGGTATTGACCTGGCTCCCTTCGACAATCGGCAGTATGTCGCGCTGCACCCCTTCGCGACTCACATCGACACCGCTTTTACTCTCCTTGGAAGCGACCTTGTCTATTTCGTCAATAAATATAATTCCGAGGTTCTCCACCCGCTGACGCGCGATATCGCTCACACGATCGTGGTCGACGAGCTTATCCATCTCCTCCTGAAGGATGATCTCGCGGGCGTTCTTTACGGTTGTTCGCTTTTTCTTCTTCTTACCGCCGAAGAGGTTACCGAGATTGCCGAGGTTCAGGTCCATCTCCTCGAAATTGGACCCCTGAAATATCTCGATCGCCGGGAAGTTGCTCGATGTCGTCTGGACTTCGACCTCTTTCTCCTCGAGATCGCCCTTTCGCAGCCGCTCGCGGAACTTCTCCCGCGTCGCACTCTGTTGCCCGCTCTCCGGCTCGGACACGTCTCGAGGTTCGGCCTTGAAACCGGCCTGTTCGGATCCGGGTGACGTCTGCGACTTCTTCACACCGGGGAGCAGGAGGTCGAGCAGCTGTTCTTCGGTTCGCTGCTCGGCACTCTCCTTGACATCTTCCTGAAGCTCGCTCTTCACCATATTTACCGCATAGCTCATAAGATCACGAACCATGCTCTCCACATCGCGTCCGACGTACCCGACCTCCGTGTACTTCGTCGCCTCGACCTTTATGAACGGGGCGCCGGTCAATTTCGATAGCCGGCGAGCGATCTCGGTCTTTCCGACCCCCGTCGGGCCGATCATGATAATGTTCTTCGGTGCGATCTCGTCCTGCAGCTGTTCCGGCAACTTGCGACGTCGCATCCTGTTGCGCAATGCGATGGCTACCGCCTTCTTCGCACGCTCCTGGCCGATGATGTAACGATCGAGCTCACCGACGATCTCCTTCGGTGTCATATCCTTCATTTCGCGCATGGTCTACTCCAGTTCCTCGACTACGACGTTCGTGTTTGTATAGATGCAGATATCGCCGGCGATCTGCAGACTCCGTTCGGCGATCTCGCGGGCCGAGAGGTCACTCGCGTCGAGATACGCCCTGCCGGCCGCGGATGCGTAGCTCCCACCCGACCCGATCGCCAGCACACCACGGTCCGGTTCGATCACGTCTCCGGTCCCGGAGATTACAAACATCTTCTTGTGATCCGCGACGAGGAGTAGTGCCTCCAGACGCCGCAGCGCGCGGTCGGTGCGCCACTCTTTCGCGAGCTCGACCGAGGAACGGGTCAAGTCGCCCGCGTACTCCTTCACCTTGGCCTCGAAACGTTCGAACAGCGTAAACGCGTCGGCGGTCGCGCCGGCAAACCCGACAAGGATATTGCCGTCGTAGATCGTGCGTACCTTCCGCGCGTTGCCCTTCATTACCGTTTCGCCCATCGTGACCTGACCGTCCGCGGCCATGGCGACCTTTCCATCTTTCGCCACGGCGAGAACCGTGGTACTTCGTACTTTCATTGAATACGCTTCCTTTCGTCTGTTTTCGGCCCGCCGTCGGCCCCCCGGCCCGTGCCGCGGGCCGCGTGCGGATGCGCGCGTTCGTACACCTTCTTCAGCGCCGACATTCCGACGTGCGTGTAGAGCTGAGTCGTCGACGGGCTCGAATGCCCGAGAAGCTCCTGTACCACCCGAATGTCCGCTCCACCGTCGAGAACGTGCGTCGCGAAGCTATGGCGAAACGTATGGGGAGTCACCTTGTCGGCGATACCCGCCTCGCCCGCACGCGCCTCCACTATGCCGAACACACCGCGTGAGCTCAATGCCCCGCCCCGCGCGTTGACAAACAGTGCGCGGGTACTTCGTTTTCCGGTCCGTGCAAGGAGCGCCTCGCGGCTCGGCAGATACGCCGCGATAGCACGTTTGGCATACGGTCCCACAAATACGACTCGATCCCGATTGCCCTTCCCGTGCACGACGATCCTCCCCCGCTTCGGCTCGAAGTCGGACAGGAGAATACCGCTGAGCTCACCAACCCGACAGCCGGTCGAGTAGAGGGTCTCGAGAATCGCCCGGTCACGCAGCGGCTTGAATCCTTCGCCCCGGATATCGAGCATTCGCCGCATCTCATCCGGGAAAAGCACGCCGGGCAGATTTCGCCTGAGCTTCGGCGAACGCACCGACTCACCGGGATCGTCGGCGCGACGTCCGAGGCGTTTCTGCCAGCGCAGGAATTGCCGAAGCGCACTCAGTCCTCGCGCCACCGAGCTCGCCGCGTCGCCACGACGGGTTCGAGCGGCGACCCACGCCCGTATAAGCTCGTGGTCGAGCGCCTCTTCGTCAAGCGCGTTCTCCGAACACCAGGTACCGAACGCCTCCAGATCGGCTGCGTACGCACGTGCGGTTTCTACAGATACCGAGCGCGCATTGAGCAGGTAGTCGGTAAACTCCTCAATTGCTCCCGCGTCGACCGTCACGGTTGTCGTGTCGTGCCGCTTATCCATATGTCGGCTCCGGTTCGAACAGATCGAGCTCGCGGTTCAGACGTCGCGCGAGCAGCGATGCGACATCACCGACGCTCGCGTTGTCGGCGCCGGTTCGCGAGCGGGTCGATCCGGAATAGATGCGCCGGTCGGCACCGAGCAGCTCCCCGGCGGCGCTCACTGTACTCGCTCCGGCTTCGTCGAGCGCCCGCGAACCGGCATTCACGGCGCCCGCCGCGCAACCGGCGGTGTGAACGAGCAACTCGCGACCGCTGTCAAGCGCGTACTCGGCGGTGATCAGCGCCCCAGAGCGCTCGGGAGCCTGGACAATGACGACCCACCGTGCCAGCGCCGCGATGATCCTGTTCCGGATCGGAAAGTGATGGCGCAACGGGGGAGTCCCGGGCGGATACTCGCTCATGAGAGCGCCCGCGGCCGAGAGAATCCGTTCGGCAAGAGTTCGATTGCCGGCCGGATAGACGGTATCGATTCCGCAGCCGAGTACTCCCACGGTTTGCCCGCCTCCGGCGATCGCCCCACGATGAGCGGCGGCATCGATTCCACCGGCGAGACCGCTCACCACCGGAATCCCGGACTCGGTACAATCGCAGGCGAACTCGAACGCCGCGGTAAGTCCCGGATTGTCCGGCCGTCGGGTACCGACAGTTGCGACGGACGGGATATCGCCGCTCTCCAGCGATCCGCGGATGAATACGACGAAGGGCGGATCCCAGCCTTCCCTCAGCATCGCAGGATAGTCGGTCGACCACTGCGGTACGACCGAGATGCCGAGGCGCTCACAGAGCAACGCGTCACGCTCGGCGTCACGGACGGCGACCCCCGGACTCCACGCGGAGAGACGCAACGGTCGACCGACTGCGAACGAAACGTCGTCAATCGACATGCGCTCCAGAACGTCGGTGCTGCGTGCGGCGTGAAACAGGCGCTCCTTTTCACCCGAACGCAAACTGAACGCCCGGTGCACGGCGAGTGCGAGGAGCAGCGTCTCGTCGGTCATCGCTCCTCCCTGAGCCGCCGCTGCAGCTCCCGGGCTTCCCGGCGGAACGACTCACTCGTCGTGTGCTCGATCACCCGATCGTATTCACGTATTGCCTCATCTATACGGTCGAGACCGGCGTACACATAGGCACTCACCGCGAACGCACGATCGTCGGCCGGCCATGCGTCGAGCACCGCATCAATGTGATCGCGCGCCTCTTCGAAGCGCTCGAGCTCGTAGGCGTAGAGAATCGCAAGACCGTACGACGCGCTGGTGTAATTCGGTCGCAGCTCGAGCGCGCGTAAATATGCACGTTCGGCCGTCTCAAGTCTCTCCTCCCTGATTTCCGCCCCGAGCGCCGCAGCGGCATACCGCCCGGCGGCGACACCCGCATAGTAGTAAAGGGTTGGGTTGTCCGGCTGCAGGTCGATCGCCTTCCGAAACTGATCGAGCGCCTGACCGTCCATGCCGGCCTCGAGGTAGCGCATTCCCAGCATACGGAGTGCCGACACGAGGTTTCTCGTAGCGCGGAAGCGTTGCTCCACCTCGTCGCGGTATCGCTCAACATCGCCCTCCAATTCCTCGATGCGTTCGCTCGTCGAGCCGGTCTCCGGATCGGGTTCGGTGCGTCGCAGTCGTGAAAGCATGGGATCCTCGCCTTCGCCTTGGCATGCGACGAACGCGAAGAGCACAGCCGGCAGCAATACCGCCCGGGCGGCACGGAGGTTCGGCGTGTGTGTTCGTACTGACCGCTTCACTACTCGGTTCCCTCCACGAAAACCGTCGTTATACCGACAACACCGAATTGTTTCGCCATATGACCATCATACACCGAATCGGAAGCCTCATCGACCGGCGCTACGATCGCAGAATACGAGCAATCATTCCGACGAGGCTGCTTCGCTCTCGATCTCTTCTGCATCTCGACCACCTTTCCCACCGCGTGGGTGGTACGCGGCGTGCTTTCCGGCGAGCGCATCCCGGTCGATATGCGTATAGATCTGCGTCGTCGAAATATCCGAATGCCCGAGTAACTCCTGTACGCTGCGAAGATCCGCTCCTCCTTCGAGCAAATGCGTAGCGAAACTGTGCCGCAGCGTATGCACTTTCGCCTCGATTCCCGCCTGGGCTGCGAGCTGCCGGAAGCGCTTCCACATCCCTTTACGGCTCAAACCGTGCCCCCGATTGTTGAGAAAGAGCATTTTCGTCCGCATCCGTCCGTTCGACAACTGCGGGCGCCCGGCCGTCAGATAGTGATCGAGGGCGGTACGGGCTTCTTCGCCTATAGGGACAAATCGCTCCCGATCCCCCTTCCCTCGCACCCGGATCAGCCCTTCGTCGGGGAAGACACTGTCTACGGTGAGCTCCACCGCCTCGGAAATGCGCAGACCGCATGAGTAGATCAACTCGAAAAGGCAGCGATCCCGGAGCCCTCGAGGCGTCGACACGTCGATCTGATCGAGCAGAGCGTCAATCTGTTCGACGCGGAGCACGCCGGGAATCCGGTGCCCCGACCGTGGCGCCTCCAGGTCGAGGGCCGGATTGTCGCGGCGTACGTCGTCGATCACGAGAAAATGATAGAGTGCCCGGATCGCCGAGACGATTTTCGCCACCGTACGCCCGTCGATCCCACTTCCGCGCCGTCGCAACAGAAATCCGATGAGCGCTTCGATTTCGAGCACTTCTACCGTCTGCCCCGATTCGCGAGCGTAATCGGCGAGCATGCGACACTCCCTCATATAGGTTTCGACCGTTCCGACGCTCAAACGCAGCTCGACGGCGAGGTAGTCCTGAAAGCGATCGAGGATGTCGCGGTTTCGCATCACGCACCCTGACCGCTGCCGCCGGCGGCCCTGCGATAGCGGAGTACCGCGGGTACGCCGAGCTCGCCGTTCTGTTCGACATCGCCTTCGCTGTCGAACAGCTCGCCGGTGTGCTGATGCGACTTCCGCCCGCTCGTCATATTGACCCAATCCTCGAGACTGATGTACTCGCCCTTCTCTTTCGCTTCGGGGGTCGGAGCAGGCGGGCGATCCTCTCCCGCCACGAAGCCGGTTGCGATCACGGTGACCTTCACCACGTCGTCGAGACTCTCGTCGATGGTCGTGCCGGCGATCACCAACGCATCCTCATCGGCATTGGCGGTGATGATGTTCAGCACCTCTTCGTACTCGGTCAACGAGAAGTCCGGCCCGCCGGTAACGTTCACCAGCAACCCTTTCGAGCCTTCGATATGGGCGTCTTCGAGGAGCGGATTGTTGATAGCGTTGGTCGCCGCATCGACCGCGCGGTTTTCTCCTTCGCCGTTACCGATACCCATGAGCGCGTCGCCGCGCCCTTTCATGATCGTACGGACGTCGGCAAAGTCGATGTTGATGTCGCCGGGCATCGTTATGAGATCGCTGATACCCTGCACACCCTGTCGGAGTACGTCGTCGGCGATCTGCAGCGCCTGCGTGAACGGCGTTCTGCGGTCGACGATCTTCAGGAGATGCTGGTTCGGTATCGTGATAAGCGTATCGCAGTGGTCGCGGAGCTTGACGATCCCTTCATCGGCAAGTTTCGCCTTGTAGCGCCCCTCGAGATTGAACGGGCGGGTTACCACTGCAACGGTGAGGATATTCAGCTCGCGCGCGATTTGAGCGATAATCGGCGCCGCTCCGGTCCCCGTACCGCCGCCCATTCCGGCGGTTACGAAAACCATATCCGCTCCCTGGATGAGCTCCTTGATCTCCTCGCGGTCCTCCTGCGCGGCCTTCTCTCCGATTTCCGGGTCGCCGCCGGCGCCGAGGCCGCCGGTCAGTTTGCTGCCGAGCGGCATTCGGATTTCCGCATGCGCGCGCTGCAGCGCCTGCAGGTCGGTGTTCACGGCGACGAATTCGACGTTGCGCAAGCCGGTAGCGATCATCCGGTTCACGGCATTCGAGCCGCCGCCTCCGACTCCTATGACCTTTATAATCGTCGGGCTTCCGACTCCGGGATCGAATCCCGACCCATCTTCAAGTATCTCGAACTTCATATGCCCCTCCCAAAGGCCGAGTCTCTTCATCTCTCGCGTCAGTCGGCGGAACGGTGCGCCGCCTGCCGCGTTTACCTCATCTCATACCATCTACTCGAAAAAGTTCCGTACCCATCGTCGCAGCGCCTGCAGAGCGCCGTCGCGATCGGGCACCGATTTCTCGAACAGCGATCGGTCTATCTCTTCGGCAGCAAACTCCACGAGCCCGACCGCGGTCGCCATATCCGGCTGCCGAAACTCCTCCACCAGACCGGTGACGGAGGTCGGTCGGCCGACACGTGCCGCTGTGCCGAATACCTCCTGCGCCAGGTCGACCGCCCCGGGCAGGAGAGCGCCACCGCCGGTGAGCACGACCCCTCCGCCGATACTGCCGAGATAGCCTTTCTTCTCCAGTTTCTCGCGTACCATGCGGTATATCTCTTCAACACGAGGCTGAATGATTTCGGCGAGCCCGCGTCTCTGGATCGAAAGCGGCGGCCGTCCACCGACTCCCGGGATAACGACCGGCTCGTCACTGTCGACGAGATCGACATAGCAGCAGCCGGCCTCGCACTTGATCCGCTCGGCGCTCTCCATGGGGGTTTTCAGCATAATGGATATATCGCTGGTAACCTGCGATCCACCGAGTCCGATAACGCTCGTATAGTAGGGAGCCCCCTCGCGGTACACGAGGATGTCCGTCGTGCCGCCACCGAGATCGAGTAGGAGCACTCCCATCTCCTTTTCGTCGGCGGTCAGCACCGAATTCGCCGAAGCGAGTCCGTCGAGCACGATCTGGTCGACCTTGAACCCGGCGCGGTTCACGCACTTAACCAGGTTCTGAGCGCTCGTAACGCTGCCGGTGATAATGTGCACCTCAGCTTCGAGCCGAACTCCGATCATATCGATGGGGTTCCGTATTCCGCCTTGATCGTCGACGACGTACTCCTGTGGAATTACGTGCAGGATTTCCCGATCCATGGGAATGACCACCGCTCGCGCGGCATCGATGACGCGATCGACATCCACCTGAGTGATCTCACGACCCCGACCCGTTACCGCTACAACGCCGCGAGAGTTCATTCCTTCGATGTGGCCGCCCGCAATTCCGGTAATAACACCGTGCACCTCGCGTCCGGCCATCTGCTCGGCCGCCTCAACCGCACTCGCCACACTCTGAAGCGTCGCTTCTATGTTAATCACTACCCCGCGCCGCAGCCCCGAGGAAGCGCTTCGACCGACACCGAGCACTTCGAGGTCACCGGAGTCATTGATCTCGGCGATCGTTGCACAGACCTTGCTCGTACCAATGTCCAGTCCCACGATCGTCTGGTCGGATGCCACGATGCCTCACCCCTCCGCGAGCATGGTATATACCACGTCGTCGCCGCGCAAATCCATCTCTTGTACCGCATCGAGGTCACCGCGACCGCGGAGAGCCTCGATTCCCTGAAGCGCCGCCCGGTACCGCTCGGCTTCGGCCCGCACCGGCATGCGAATCGGTACCTGTACATGCACCGGATAGAGCACGGTCTCGTATCGACCCCCGCGACGAACAACCCGAAGCTCGCTGATCATCGCGTAGAGCGATGGCTCGTCGAAACGAAGACGTCGAAGGTCCTCGAACAGTACGGTAAGCTCATCCGGCAACGTATCTCCGGGTGCGAACTCCTCGAGTTGAATGCCGGAGATTACCGGCATGTCACGCTCACTTGCTCTCAATCCGGTTCGAAAGACCACTCCTTCCTCGTCGATGACCGCGGGAACCGATTCGCCGTTGACCCGTAATGACGTGACCGCGAGCGCCGTTCGCCCCTCTACCGAAATTCGCAGCGTGTCCGGGAAGTGACGCGTGACATCAACGCGTCGAACCTCCGGAACGGTCTCCAGCCGTGAGGCAATCGCATCGGTATCAACGTGGAAGTACAGCAGCCGCGAATCGAGCCCCGCAATGCGGGAAAGCTCCCGATGGTCGATAATATCATCGCCGGTAACGCGTACCGTCGTGATTGCGAGGTTGGGTGCAAGCAGCATCTGAAACACAAGCTCACCGGAAACGACGGCTATCAGCGTGAGAAGGGAGCCGACTATCACCCGGCGCACGATGCGCATGCGAAGCGAACCGGTGGCATCCTCCTCGCCGTTTCGTCGCCCGCTACCAAAGCTTTGTTTCGCCACGCCCGAGCCGCCGTGAAACCGGGACGAGCCGACCGATCCGGCCGAACGAAAGGTGCGCGCTCCGTGCCACATCGACTTGTTATCCATACTCGCCCGCTCCGTCCGGATTGTGACGTGACACGTTCATCAGAAGCCCACAAGCGATCAGGGTCATAAGCATCGCAGACCCACCCGAGCTGAAAAACGGAAGCGGAAGCCCGGTAGCAGGGACCGCACCGCCTACGACGGCGATATTCAACAGCGCCTGACCGAGGATGAGCGTGGTGAGCCCAAACGCCAGATAGCTTCTGAATCGGTCGCCCGCGTTTGCCGCAATCACAAACCCGCGCCAGGCGAATACCGCGAAAAGTCCGATCACGGCGAGAACACCGACAAACCCGAGCTCCTCGGCCACAACGGCAAAGATGAAGTCGGAGTGAACCTCCGGAAGCCGGCCGAACTTCTGCGTACCCATACCGATTCCCTGCCCCCAAAGCCCGCCGGCTATGAGCGCCCGTTCAGCGGCCAGAATCTGATACCCCGATCCGGCCGGATCGAACGCCGGCTCTATGTAGGCGAGTAACCTGTTAACCCGGTGTTCCCTGCTGAGCAGCAATATGAGGCCCAGCGGCCCGACGGTCATGAGCAGTCCGAGAAAGTACCGGATCGGTGCTCCCGCAACGAAAAACATCACCAGACCGAGCAACATGACGAACACTGAGGTCGAGAAGTCGTTCTGCAGATAGATGAGCGTCGAGAAGAGCGCCAGGACGAGAAACGGCGGCAGAAGCGCGTTCACCGGATCGTCCATGATCTCGTGCTTGCGAGCGAGCAGGTACGCGAGATAGAAAACGAGCACGACCTTTACGAGCTCGCTCGGCTGGAAGCTTCTCCCGAACAGAAAAATCCAGCGCCGGGCACCATGAATCGACGTGCCGATACCCGGTACGAACGTGAGTATCATAAGGACGAGCGAGATACCGAGCGCGTGCGGGATAAACCTCTGGACGCGCTCGAGCGAGATCGTCGAGACGAGTGCTGCGACAACACAGCCGACGACAACCCACAGCAGCTGGCCGGTCAAAAAACGGAACGGATCGGCAAAAAGTAGCTCGGAACGAAAGAAGGAGCTCGAGAAGAGTACCGCGAGCCCGACACCGAGGAGTAGCATCATGGCGGTAAGCAGGATTCGATCGTAACCGCGATCGACTTCCACCCGTTCCGCGGAGAAGCTATGAGACATGACCCTCGCCCTCCCCGTGTACATCGAGCAGCGGTAGCAACCGTTCGAGCTCGAGCGAACGGCTGCCTTTCACCAGAACGAAATCACCCGATCGAACGAGTGCAGTCACAGCCGCCGCGGCGGACTGGACGTCCGGGTACCACGACAACTCGCCGCGAAACCCTTCGCCGCGGGCGGCCGCAACCGCACTCCGCATCTCCGCTCCGACGAGGATCGCCGCCGGGTGATGCGATAGTTGCTCGGCGAGCGTAGCGAGACGAACTCCGAGGGCATGGTGCTCCTCATCGGTTCGGGCCAACTCCTTCATCGAGCCGAGGATGAGCACGAGCCGTTGATCGCCTGCAAGCGAAGCGAGCGCAGTCTCGATCGCAGCGTTCATTGACTGAGGATTCGCGTTGTAGCAATCGCTGAAAACGGTGACCCGTCCACGGTACAGACGCCCGCGCCCGAACAGCGGACGGACCGCTTCCAGACCGGCAACAATATCGTCGAGACCGACTCCGAGTGCTTCGGCTACGCTGATCGCAGCGAGTGCATTCTGGACGACGAAGGCGCCCGGCAAGCAGATCCGGATCTCTCGTCCACGATAGCGCAGGGTTCCTCCTTCCACGCCCCGCGGAGTGTACGCCTCGAAGTGCTCGCCGGCATTTGTTCCGAAATAGTGTACGGTACCTCGCGTCCCGGGCGGAAGCAACGGCTCGGCGAGCAGATCGCGATACGCATCGTCGGCGGGGATATGGGCGTGCCCGGTGGAATCGAGTTGCGAGAAGATTTCGCGTTTCTCCCGAGCCACCCCTTCGCGGCCACCGACGAACTCTGTATGGGCATCCGCGATATTTGTGATGAGCGCATGCGCCGGCCGCACAATCGCGGCAAGCCGCTTGATCTCTCCAGGATGGTCCATTGCCAACTCGAAAACCGCATATCGATCGTCGGGCGATACAGCAAACGCCGAAAGAGGAACGCCGATTTCGGAGTTGAGATTACCGTGAGAGCGGAAGGTTGCAGCAGATCGTTCGAGAATCGACGCGAGCATCTCCTTCGTCGATGTCTTTCCGTTGCTGCCGGTGATGCCGATGCGAACCGCCGACGTACGTTTATCCAGGTAATCGGCGGCGAGCGACTGAAACGCGGAGAGTACGTCATCGACTACGAGCACTCGGGCCACCTCAGCGGCTCGCGTTGCTGCGGCGGCGATCTCCGGCTCGCTGAAACGCGTTGAGGAAATCAACAGTCCGCGAGCACCGTTTTCCAAGGCGGACCAGAGATAGTGGTGCCCGTCCGCCTTTCGTCCCGGTAACGCGATGAAGAGGTCGCCGGTGGCAACAACACGTGAGTCGATCGACGCTGAAGTGAACGCCGTGACGTCAGCCGGACCGAGCTCGTCCACGAGGGTCGCGCCGAAGCGGGAGACCGCCTGCGTGAATCGCGAATCGGTCAAGATCAATCCTCCCTCCGGGCGTTCGGTATCAGCTCGACACGCGGACCACCGAACGTTTGTTCGAGCCCGAGTTCATTTCTGGCGAGAGGCTCTACCCGACTCGGCGAGCGAAGGGCGGCGATTCCGGCGAGGTGACGCTTATTTCGCTCAAAGAGCTCGATCTGCCGCGCGGAAGCACGCTCGATCGTCCGCTCAAGTCGGTCGAAACGATATGCCTGCCACGTGTTGAGAAAGAGCAGCGCAGGAATTGCAGCAATCAGCAGTCCGAGTATAATGTCGTTTCGCTTCATTCTCCGTTCGACTTCCTGTTCTTCTCGATTACGCGGAATTTCGCGCTGCGAGACGGTGCGTTCTCGCGCTTTTCAGACTCATCCGGGACAACCGGCTTCTTCGTAAGAACTCGGTATTGCACACTCTCCCGGGACAGGGCCCCTGTTTCGAATTTCGGCGCGTTCCACCGAGACGTGGAGCCCTCGGCCTCTTCGTCGTGCGGAACGTGCATGCCGGCGGCGCGACGAAAGGTCCATTTTACTATTCTGTCCTCGAGGCTGTGGAACGAAATAACCGCGAGCCGTCCGCCGTCGGGTGAAAGCCGCAGCAACGCATTCGTCAGAGCTCGCGATATGCGATCGAGCTCCGAGTTCACGGCGATCCGCAGCGCTTGAAACGTTCTCGTCGCCGGATGGAGCCGTCCGCGTCTCGCCGCTGCGGGTACCGCCCGTCGCACGATCCCGGCAAGCTCGCCGCTTGTTTCGATCGGCGACGCGTTGCGTGCATCACAGATCGCGCGCGCGATCCGCCGGCTGTAACGCTCCCCGCCGAGCTCGAAAATCATGTCGGCGAGCTGGCTTTCGTTCTCCGTTTGGAGCAGCTGCGCGGCGCTCCTTCCTTCTCCCGACAGCCGCATGTCAAGCGGCTCTTCGCCGGAGAAGGAGAAACCACGGCCCGACCCTTCGAAATGGAATGTACTGATGCCGAGGTCAAACAGGATGCGGTCGGGCGCGGGCCCGATGTAATTCGCCCAGAAGTCGTCAAACCATCGATGGACGAAATCGACTCTCCCGGCGTAATCGCCGAGAAGGACCCGCGCCCGTTCGAGTATAACGGGGTCTACATCGACCCCGATAACGCGCAAGGAAGGATTGTCGGACAGAAGCAGCGCTGAATGTCCGCCTTCTCCGAGGGTAGAATCTACGAGAAGCCCCGAGGATCGCTCCAGGCGCAACCACTCGCGCACTTCGTTAGCCAGAACCGGCCGATGTGTCCGGTCAAGACTCATTGATTCTCGTCGAAGAAGGAAACGGACCCTCCCAGTTTCTCAGCCGCCTGCTGGAAGTCCGGCTCGGTTTCCTCCAGATACGCGTCGTACGCATCAGCATCCCAGATCTCCAGGTATCGATTTATACCCAGCAGAACGCAGTCACGGCTCAGACCGGCAGACTGCATCAAGCTTCGTGGAATATTGATTCGTCCCGCCTTATCTATTTCCACCTCCTGTGCCGGCGCGATGATACGCCGTTGCATCATCCTCGCCTCTTTCGTAAACGGACTCGCCGCGCGCATCAGACTCTCGCTGAGCGCGCGCCACTGATCCGGGGGAAAGAGCCACAGGCAGCGGTCCATTCCGCGAGTGAGCACGAGATCGCTTCCGACGATCTCGTTTCGGATACGGGACGGTATTAGCAATCGCCCTTTCTCATCGAGGGCGTTTCGGAATTCCCCCGTCAGCATCCCCAACTCACCACTTTCTCCTACGGCTTCCCACTTTCTCCCACGCTGAGGGACATATTACGCCACCTGACGCAGTTGTCAATCGTGGTAGACAGAATAATTCCGGCGAATTCGGTCTACCGAGCCGATAGATGTACATACTTGTTAAGTAGTTTGGGTGTAATGGAGATTCGGAGGGTCGAATCAGCCGCGAGCGTGACTGAGGTCGCGGCTGCCGGTTGTCGAATGCGAGCGACGCTTGAAAATCCTGTAGTCGATGTCGGGGAAGATATTGTTACGCCGCTCGACCCGTGTCAGCCATTCTGTGGAAATCACGCCTTTGCTCAAGCTGTCGTAGATATGCGTGAAGTTGCTGATGTGTTCCTTCACACGACGCACCGCGTACGTGACGGTGGTTCCGGATCGCATTATGAACGGCCAGTCCGATGCCTGACTGAGAAGCACTTCACGTGCGGCCTGATTCAGCGCCCGGCGCTTCAGTCCGGTTTCCGCCGGATAACGATCGACCAGATCAATCATTCGCTCGATCGCTTTATGCGTATGTCGATAAATCCAGTCGTTCGACCCGTCGAGCCAGACCTCGGAGTACCCCTTGTTTCCCCAGCTCGAAAAAACCGGCTGGAGCGTTTGTGCCTCCGGGTACTGGGAAAGGTATTCACTTGGAGTAATCGGCTCTACGCGGTCCTCACCCTTCCTCGTTGCGGTGGCCATACGCCGGAAGAGTACCTCGAGCCACTGTACTCCTTCGAACCACCAATGCCCGAACAGCTCCGCGTCGAACGGGCTGACAATCACCGGGAGGCGGTCCATGTGCCCACCCACGCGCCGACATTGCCGTGTCTGCTGGAAAAGGAAATTATCGCTGTGTGACTCGATCTTGCGGGTGGCAGCCTCCGGCGAGTATATGCGCTTATCATCCGTTTGGCCGGTTATTGCATGGTACTTGAACCCGGTATTCGTCCGAATGTCATCGAACTGCAAGCTCTGGTCGAGGTAATCCTGCGGCAGGTCGTGTCCGATATCGCGATAGAAGTCTCGATAATCGGGGTCACCGGGATACCCGTCCGTGTTCGACCAGACGGCATTCGTGCTCGCTACCTCGCGCCCGAATGCATATACTCCGTTCGGACAAAGTACGGGAGAGTACACACCGTAGCGCGGCCGGGTATCCGCAAAGAGCAAGCCGTGCGAGGCGGTGAAAAAAAAGCGTATGCCGGCGTCGGCAAGCACGTTCTCGAGCTCGGGATAGTATCCACATTCCGGCAACCAGAATCCGCTCGGTGCGCGGCCGAAGAGCGACCGATGGGTCTCCAACCCCACCTTCAGCTGTGCTGCCGCGTTCTCATTACAGTGCTGATACAGCGGCATGTAGGGATGAGTGGCGAATGTCGAGATGAGCTCGATCCTGCCCTCGCGCTCGTGCCGGGCAAACTGGCCGATGAGATCACGACCGTATGTTTCGGTGAAATCGTGCCGCGCCTGCCGGAAAAAATCGCGGTACATGCGTGCGAGGCGCGCAATCTCCGGCGAGGCGGCCGATCGTCCGATTTCCTGTTCACCGAGGGCAATAAGTCGGTCAACATGTTCCAGGTATCGCCGTTGCAAAACCTCGTCCATGAGCATGGATGCGAGCGTCGGCGAGACACTCATGCACAGGTTGATCGGAACGTCGTCGGCGGCAAGTCGGTCAAGCATCCGCAGGAGCGGCAGATAGGTCTCGCTAATGGCCTCGAAAAGCCATATCTCCTCGAGGAACCGGGGATACTCCGGATGTCGCACGAACGGGAGGTGCGCGTGGAGAACCATCATCAGGTAACCGTGCTTCATACTCTACCTCAGACAGCGATACATCGGTGCCGTTGTACGTTATTCACCGGCGTAATGATCAATTAATGAGATGATGCGTTGTGGAATCCGTCGCCCGAAGCTTGAAACGCCCAATCGCTCGACACCGGACAAAGCAACCAATGCCTCCGCCTGCTCGACCGCTTCCTCCCGGTTGACACCGTCCTCCGAAAGCCATCCACGAGGAACGGAAATCGGATTACTGCGGGCGAGTACGGTGCGATTATCTTCGAAATCGGCAACAAGCTCGGTATAGTAATTCGTTTCTTGCTGGGGGAGGTTGATATACCACCGACTGTCCGCCGGCTGCACAGGGATATCTACAGCGTCCACCACACTGTGATCTCCCATGTCGGGGCTATCCATCTCCACAAGTCGCAGGTTCAACCCACGAAAATCGGAAGCGCTCACCACCTCATCCACCTCGGCGTCGCGCACATCCCAGTACGCATACGCCCAGGCAGGGTCACGGAGCAACAGTACCATGCGCGTTTCATTGTACCGTACGGGTAGCTCAGCTTCGCCGTATTCGGGGCCATTGCGGTTATCGATCGCGAGATCCGATGCGGCTATATCGTACTTCCGCTCTTCCACCCGCATCGTGTGGTTGTTCGAGGCGTCGTGCTCGCGCCGCGACTCTTCTATAGCCTCGGCGAGTGCCTCGATCAACTCTTCGCGCGCGACCCCATCGGAGGATTCGATGTCGATGTCATACTCTTCCGCCAGCCGCAATAATCGATCGCTCGACAGCGACCGCAATCGTTCCAACTTCATGTGCTGCGCCCCCGAGAAGCTCTTGTCCCCCGCATGTGTCTCACATCGTAGAAAATCGCATCTGACGGTGTCAACTCCTGTCGCTGTCGTACTCTCCTGCCGCTGTCGTAGGCGCGGGTATCCTCTCAGGGCCTTACGGCGGACGTAACGAGGCCTCACTCTCGCACACGGCCGAGTTGAAGGACTACATCTCCGAAGCCGAGCAGCTTCGCCAGCCGATCCGTCGGACGCTTTACGATAGCCGGGACGACACCGGCCGCGATTCCGCCCCATGTTTTTGTCGCGGTAACCGAAAGTCCGGTTTCTTCCATGAGGTGACGGAGTGTTCGCCGGGAGAAGAGATTCAGGTGATCGGCGATTGCGCTGCGCCAGTTACGACCGAACAGGCGAGCCTGAAGCGACGCGGTATTTGGTGTTACTACAACGATATAGCCGCCGGGCTTCGTAACCCTCACAACTTCCTCGAGAAAGGCACGTGGATCCGGGACATGCTCTATTACGTGCGAGAAATGTACGAGATCGAATGAACGGTCGGGGAACTGCTGTGAATCGAGCGTGCCGACGTGAATCGTCACGCCCCGCTTCTCGCGACCGAAACGGGCGGCGGGAGCACAGATCTCCACCCCCTCAGCGTGCCACCCGCGTTCGGAGAGGTAGCGCACGAGCATCCCTGTCGCGCATCCGATATCGAGCGCTCGTCGTGGATCCGATATCGACGCCTCGATACGATCGAAGCGAATGTCCTCGAGCCCCTTGCGCATGAGTTCGAAGAACGGTTGGTCGTTTTCCAGTTCATAATGGAAGTACTCGTCCTGATATCTCTCTTTCAGGTCGTCGAAAACCGGTTTCGGATTCTGATACATGTGCCCGCACCTACTGCATCGTACGAACGCGTATCCGTCGCACTCCCAGTAAACTCGCGAGTCGTCCGAGCCACAGAGCACGCAACTGACCGTCTCCTTTCGCTCGTCCACCTTCGGTACCATCGAGAACGTCTTCAAGATTGCCCCCCCCTCACTCGACCTCCACTCCGTCGATCGTGAAGATTCGTGTTCGCTCCAGGCCCCGGGTGTTTCGAGCTCGCACAGTGAAGCTGATACTGGAGCCGGGAGGGATTTCAACCTCACCGAGTCGCAACCAGCCTTCCTCGTCATACAGCTCGCCACCCGGACGGGAGCCACCGCCCCAGATTAGTCGCGGCCCGTCCGTCTCAACCACAATCATCGACATCTCGACAGCGTGAATCGTCTCTCCGCCTCGCGTGAGGCTCACGGAGATCACCCGTTCCGCAGGCTCCGCGGCATCCGGACGGGGTTTGACTCGTATCCCGGCAACTCCGGCCGGGTGCGAAGCCCGGTTATACAGCGGGATGATTGTACGTTCGTCGGCGGAGACTACCGAGATTCCCCCGACGCCGGTCAGCGGCTCAACCTCCGGATACGGAAGAAGCAAAGACGGGTTCGCATACCAGCCGTTCCGCCGGTCGTATATCTCCAGCCTGACTCCGCCCTCTCCTCCGACCCCGAGCGCTCGGCCGCGCAACACGCGCTCACCAACGGTCGGCCCAGGACCCCGCAAGCCCGAATAGATGGAACGAAAGCCGTTATCGTGGTCGAGAACGATCATCCCGCCTCGCCGCGAAATACCGGGGCGACCGCTCTCACCTGAATCACGATATGCGACGACTCCGTCGGCGACAGCGCCTACTTCAGCACCGGAGGCATCGAACAGCAATCCGCGCTCGATATTCTCGCCGTCGTATCGCTCAGCGAAGCCGCGCTCAATTGCTCCGGGATCAACCGGCCACCGCCATGCGATCAGCGAAAGCGCCATAAGCGCGGTAGCGCACCCTGTCCGTGCAAACCGGCGCAGCGTCATGGGCGAAACTCCGTGTAAAGTAGCACTCTATCCTCGGTTCCAAAGGCGTAGTAGGAGCCACTGGACTGCGTCGAGTGTAATACGTCGGCAAAATCAATCGTGTACATCCGCTCCAGCGTGTCGGCGTACCGGAACTCCAGTCGATGCCGATCGCCTACCGTTACGATCACGTAAATGAGGTTCTTCTCTTCGGCAAACCCGAGCGTTTCGACGCTTCCATTGACCTCGACACGCGCACGCGCATCAAGATCGGTTCCATACACGTGGATGCTCTGTCCGCTGCCGATGATCGGACCGTCGCGACTGACAAGCAAGTGGATCGGGGAGCGAAGATCTTCATCGAGCGCATTGAGAACCTTGAGAGCGGGGTCTCCGGACCCTATATCGAAACGGGCGATCGAAGTCGGCTCGACGCCGCCGACAGCGTACAGCCGTTCAGGGTCCGGCCCGGCTCCGAGCGCAATCACGGTGGGATGGCCGGAACCCGGCATCTCGAAGCTCCAGTGCCTCTCTCCATCGCTGTAAGCGCTCACAGTGCCGATAGCATCGCCCACAATGACCCGGTTATCGATCGCGACGGCGGCCGTAATCGGTGCAGGCACGGAAGTCCATCGCGGAGCGGCATCCACGCCGCGGGAGACGTCGGCGATCTGTCGTCCATCGTCGCGCAACAGGAGAATTTCGGAATCGAAAAGCACAACACGACTCGCATCAGGATACTCGACCGTTTCGCCCGACCGGTCGAGCACGGTCAGCACACCGGTTTCCCGGTCCTCGCCCGCTGCCATCGTCTTGCCGATCTCATTGTAGGAGCCGGTCCGGAGAACGAATGCATCGTCACTGGTGACGACACCTACGAAATCCCCCTGCCGCGCAGCGACTGCGGTAAGTGGCAGCGGAACACGCCCGTGCGCATATTCACCGCGGTGGTGTCCCGCGGCGACATCCCCGGAGCCAACGGTTTGCCGCGACGCACCGGCTGTGAGTTTGCCGGGATCCGAGAAATCCAGGCCCTTCACTACGGAAATGCCATATTCGGGCACAAGTCTCCGGGGAATAATGGCGAGCAGTATGAATGAGATGATCGCGAAGAGAATTGTGAACAGTACGAGACGCTTTCCGATGCCCATTCGTTACGCTTTCGCGGTCAGGATGATTTCGTCTGCGTTGACGGTGTTTTTGACTTGGTTTTCGACGACGATTCCCGCCGGTCGTCGGCGTCCATTTTCTGCTTCCAGACTTCAATGCGTTTCTTTACCGTTTCCGCCTGGTCGCTCTCACCGACCAGCATTTGTATTCGGCGAAGCGCCTGTAGGTACTCGATCGCCAGTTTGAAGTCGTCGAGCCGGAGCGTCGAAAGCTCGTATCGCTCCCGGTATCGATCGGCGGCCCGTTGCAGCAGCTGTTTCGCCAGATTCAGATGGCCGTAACGCTCTTCATAGTAATTGGCGCGCGGGTCGAGCCCGGCGACGAGAGTCTTAAGATTGAGCATGTTCTTCGTCACCGTTGCAAAACGCCCCTCGAGCTCGACAAAGCTCCATTTCCACTTCGAGTTCTCGCCGAAGCTCTCCTCCACGCTGTCGATCGTAAAACCGAGCTTACGTATCAGGGCATAACGCTTGTCGACGCCGTACCGTTCGATTTGTTCCAGCCGATCCTCATACTCACTGAACGGCGCATCGATGAGATCGCTGGTAACCTCTTCGAGATAGATAATGCTCTGATAACAACTCTTTCTCGAATCGTTGAGAAACGCCTCGTTCTTCACTCCCAGAAGGGCCAGGGAGATGCGGTTCAACAGTAAGTATCGGGAGGCGAGGTTAAGTCGCTCCTCGGCGAGATTCAACCGTTTGTACGCGGCGCCTTCAGCCTGCTTGTTCACCGCCTGGAGCACGTTCTTCTCCCAGGCAATCATCTGCTCGACTTCCGCCTTGTACTCTTTCACACGATCGAAGTATTGCTGTTTCGCCTCAGCCGAGATCTTGCCCATTACCCTCTTCCGATTTCCGCAGCATCTCCTCGGCATGTCGACGCGATACACTAACGGCGGCGTCGCCCGATAGCATACGCGCGATCTCCTCCACGCGATCGTCGTCACGTACCGGAGAAACCTCGGTGCTTGTACGGTCGCCACGGACACTCTTTTCCACGCGTATGTGATTATCGGCACGAACGGCAATCGTTGCAAGATGGGTGATGCAGAGTATCTGCTTGAATCGGCTGAGCGAATAGAGGTACTCACCGACCTGCACCGCCACTTCGCCTCCGATTCCGGCGTCGATTTCGTCGAAAATCAACGTCGGCACATGATCGCTTTCGGCGAATGCGCTCTTGAGCGCAAGCATGACCCTAGAAATCTCACCTCCGGAGGCGATCGACCTCAACGGTTTCAGCGGCTCCCCGGGATTCGCGGCTAATCGAAATCGAATCTGGTCGATACCGTGTGGTCCGCAGGCCGGCTGTCCGTCACTGTTTGATCGTCGCTCGACGGAGACGGAAAACCGGGTTTTCGGCATACCGAGTTTCTGTACGCTTGCGACGATTGTCTTCTCCAAGTGCGCTGCCGCCTTTTTTCGTTTCTCAGAGATAGTGCGGGCTTCGGCGAGAATCTCGGATTGCCCCGTTTCGATCTGCGCCGCGAGCGTTTCCTTGTCGTGTTCGTAGTTCTCGAGGTCCGCGAGTTCTTGTTCGGCCTCGTCGCAATACTGCAGCACTTCAGAAAGTGTGTTTCCGTACTTCTTCTCCAGCTTCCGGATAAGGGCGAGTCTCTCCTCCACCTCCTCGAGTCGTTCCGGAGAGAAACTCATCCTCTGCCGATAGTCGCCGATTGTCTCTGTTATGTCTTCCACCTCATAGAACGCATCGGCAAGGCGCGTCGACAGCCCCGAAAGCTCCTCGTCGATCGCGGTTACCTGGTCGACGAGCGTTCGTGCATGACGGAGCTCGGTAAGCGCACCTCGCTGGTTTTCACTCAGCGAAGCGTAAAGCTCCTCAATCAGCCCGTAGAGCTTCTCGTGTTGAGAGAGTATCGTCCGCTCCTTCTCCAACTCCTCCTCTTCCCCGGGGGTCAGATGTGCGGCGCGAATCTCATCTACCGAAAAGCGGAGTAAATCGGCCTGACGCAGCCGTTCCCGTTCGCTCGTGAGAAGTTTCTCGTACCGCCGGCGGAGTGCCGCTATTTCCGAGAAATGCCGTGCGAACCCGGTAACCTCATCCTCGATTCCGGCAAACTGATCGAGAAACCGTCTGTGGTTCTCTTCGACCATAAGCGACTGATGAGCATGCTGACCGTGAATATCGAAGAGCATCGTACCGAACTCCTCGAGATCCGATCGGGTAACCGGTGAGCTCTGGAGGTAGATCGGACTCCGGCCCTGGGTCTTCACCGTACGACGAACGACGACGCTACCGTCTTCATCCGCAATGCCACGACCTTCCAGCCACTCGCGTGCAGGTTGATTCGAAGAGATATCGAATACTCCGCTCACTACCGCTTCTTCAGTTCCGGTACGGATCGAGCTCGTATCCGCTTTCACTCCCCTCAGTAATCCGAGCGCACCAACGAGAATCGACTTCCCTGCTCCGGTCTCGCCGCTGAGCACATTCATTCCGCGAGAAAAGCGAATGGTAAGTCGATCGATCAGTGCGTAATTCTGAATCGTCAGCTCTTCAAGCACCGCCCGACCTTCCCGGGGAAACACCTGGATTCTCTGTTTCGGCGGAAGTAACCGGTGTTCCGTGTTCCGATTCTCCGTTTTCTTCGCCACCCGCCCATCCGAGCTTACGTCGAAGCACCTCGTAGAACGACCGCTCGCCCGAGCGTACGATCGCCGCGCTCCAATCGCAACGGCGTACGGTAACAAGGTCATCGGGACGGATGTGGAAAACGGTCTGACCGTCGACAGTGAGAATGAGATCTTCCCGCTCATATTCGTTCACAAGTATCCTCAACTCCTCACTACCGGGGAAAACGAGCGGACGATTGCTCAATGTGAACGGACATATCGGATTCATGAGCATTGCGTCGAGCTCAGGGTGTAGAATCGGCCCTCCGGCCGCAACCGAATAGCCGGTGGATCCGGTCGGTGTGGAGATAATGAGTCCGTCGGCCCGATAGCGCGCTACGATATCGGTGCTGTTCCGCACCGTCAGGTGGATGATTCTGACGGATTTCGAGGTACCACCCGAGGAGATAACCATGTCGTTCAGAGCGGTAAACTCACCTATTCGCTGTTCCGAGCGTTCGACCGTTACCGACAACAGCATCCGATTGCTGGTCGACAACGCCCCGTCGCACCACGACCGGAGCGCCGTTTTCCACTGATCGGGGGAAACCTCGGTAATAAACCCGAATCGACCGAGGTTGATCGGTAGAATCGGAACGCCGGCGGGAGCGAGTAAACGGGCACAGAAGAGGACCGTCCCGTCGCCCCCGAGGCAGATGGCAAGGTCGAACTCTTCAACAGGGAGTTTCGATGCTTGCCCCTGAAAGGCAAACACGGTGACGGATACACCGGATTCTTCCAGGAACGATCGTATCTCATCGCACAGCGGGCCGGCGACTTTCTTGTCGAGATTTGCGACAAGGAGTACCCGCCGCAGCGAATGTGTGTTGGCCGGAGCGCCGACAGTACCAGTAGCCATTATACGATGGACCACTATAGCTTCCGCGTATCTCCATGTAAACGGGTCAATACAAGCGCAATCCGGACCCTTCCGCGGATTCCCGGTACTCAGCATACCGGATTACCTCGGGGCGATACTCGAAATGGATCGGATCAAAACCGACCCATTTCCCGCCCCACACGAAATCGTGCCGTTCGAATGCATCGACTATCGGCTGCGGAACGGTGAATCGCAGACGCAACGGGAGCGACCACCACTCCACAATCCCGGACTGTTGCGCCCATCTCCAGTATCCGAAACCGCCGCGCCAGTTTCTCGGCAACAGATCGACCGCAGCTCCATACGAGTGGAAGCTCCGGGAGGCGGAGCCGAATATGTCGCGCCAGAAGAAGCCGCTGACTTGTCGAATATTCCGTACGAACGCAGCGACGCTCTCATCGTCAGAGGCCGCCTCGTAGATGTCGGCTTCAACCCTTCGCAGCGGTTCGATCAGCATCGGGTGTACTCGCGTTCCATAACCGAGAAAGGTCGTTCGCTCCATAGCGCGATCTGCTTCCTGCAGTGACGTTACGTCGTACAACGCCTCGTAAAACGCCTGATGCCGTCCTCGCTCGATCCAGACGTCATCGCCGGGACCGTCACCGGCGTAGCGCATGCGCATCATCTCAACGAACTCTTCATCGTAGTCGGGGACCTCGTGCTCCCCGAGGCGGTAATCGTAGAACCGAATCGACGAATACTCCTCGGTTCCAACCCGTTCCTCTTCGGGAAGCAATCGACCATCGGACCACACGAACCACTGCTCGCCGATTCTGAGCGACCACTCTCCATTCCGTACCGCTCTCTCCGAGATTCGACCGGCATACGCCTCGTAGAGCCAGCCGGTGGCAAGCGCACCGACCGTCCGCGAATCGATCTCGGTCGGATCCATCGGCCGCGAGTGGTCGAATGTGGGAATGGATTTCTCGTCCTCTTTGTTGGAGTTGGCCAGTGCCGGGACGGTTTCGCTGGGGTAACCGACGCCGTGAGCGGCCGTACGAATCATCGCCAGCGCAGCGATAAATGTGAGAAAAGCGGCCACGGCAAGGTTAGCACGTTGAGGCATCAACTACTCCCGAACTCGATAGCGACAACATCAACCGCGCTACGGAAGTGTCGACAGCACACGCGAGATTCGCTCGACATCGCCTTTCGTCAAGGTCGGATACAGCGGAAAGAGAACGCAGCGCAGCAGTAGCGCCGAAGCGTTGGGAAACGCTTCGGCGGTGCAGGCACCCCATGAATCGGCAATCGCCATGACAGACTCCGCGAACGCCCATACGACTTCTACATCCTTCTTTCGCGCATAGCCGATAACATCCTTTGCCGCCCCATCGAGCAGTACCGGAAATGCAAAAGGCACGCTCGACTCCGATCCGGCGAGACTCCGATGCCGGCCTCGCATCGCCGAGCGACGGAAGAGGTCGGCCACTTCACGCCGACGGGCAATGTAGCTTTCGAGCGACCGCATCTGCGCGAGGCCGAGCGCCGCGTTCATGTCCGGCAGCAGCGCAGTCGGCCTCAACGATTCGACCGCCTTTTTCAGGGCCGAACGTTCGGCCCGTCCACGCGCAACGAGCGCCGCCCCACCGCCGGTCGTAAAAACGGCCTCCGGTTCCAGGCTGAGAATCGTGTAGCGCCCGATCGTACCGATGGTGGGCGAATCCTCCCCCGCCCCCAATCCGTGGGAGGCATCTTCCACGATCGGAATGTCCAGCTGCTTGAATCGAACGAGCGAATCGGCAGCTCCGAGCGGACAGTCGAGCAGTACCGCCTTGGGAGATGCATCGCCGACTATTCGCTCTGCCATGTCGATATCCAGCATTCCGGTCGATTGATCCACCTCGCAGAATACCGGCTCGATTTTCCTCGCACGAAGGACGTCCGCGTACACCGCAGGCGCCAACGGGGAAATCAGCAGCTTGTCTCCGGAACCGAGACCGAGTGAATCGAATGCCAATGTGATGGCACGCTCGTACTCACGAACCGCGATCGCCGATGCGCCGTCCAAGCGCCGAGCGAGCTCGGAGGTGAACTCATCGAGGCGTACGCCGGGACCGAGCTGATCGCTGACCATGCAGGTGAGTACCGAATTCATGTCTTTTCGGCGGATGGAAGGCCTGGTGACTGATATTGCCATTCTCGACTACACGTTCATGCGACCGATGGCTTCAAGCTCTCGCACGTTGAAAAGCCTCCGGGTATTGAGAATGATGAGGTAGTGATCATCACGGTGAACAACGCCTTCGATATACTCCGCTCCGATACCCGAAATCATCTCCGGCGGTCTCTGGATCGCACTCCGATCCACGGTTACGACACGTTCCACCTTGTCGATCATGACCGCGAGCAACATGTCATCGAGCCGGATAATGACGAATCCGCTCAACAACTCATCGCCTTCTTCCAACTGTGCCTTCTGGATGTGGAATCGCCGGTGCAGATTAATCACCGGTATAATATCACCGCGAAGATTGAAAATGCCTTCGACGTATACCGGAGCATTCGGCACCGGCCGTACGTCTTCGACTTTCACGATGCCCTCTACTTCCATAATATCTATACCGTACTGCTCGGCGCCGAGCTGAAACGTGACGAGCTGCAGCTGATCGGCCATGCTTCCTCCGTACCTCGGCATACTAAATGCCCGGCCATCCCCGCGCAAGCCCGGAGGGCGCCGGAACATACCGGTCTACATCGATCGCCAGAACTTGAAGTGGCGCTTCTCGATCTCGGTGAGTGGCGGCATCGGGAAGAACCGGCTCTCGCTCTGCGAAGCGAACATGAACCCGTGACGGATAAGCTTATACGAGATCTCGTCGAGCGAGCTGTCGACACAGAGACCTTTCGTGTGCTTATCCGGATATCGCCGCACCTCGTTAAATGCATCGCGCAGGGACGAGGGATGTATGTTTTTCACCGGAGATTCCATGAACGGATTGTGCTCGAACTCTTCGAGAAACTCGACGATGTTTACGTCGAGCTGGGTGTAGAGTTGCTTTGGAGCGCTCTTGTAGTTCTCCGGGTTGGTAATATACGCCCCGAAATCGCGAAAATCGTAATCCGAGAGCACGAGCATTCCCATCGGCGCGATTTCCGCATAGATCCGCACGAACCCCTCCTCGTACGGATTCTCGTACTCTCCGGGTTCGAGCCCGAAGCAGTGACCTTCCTGAGTAGCAAGGTACAGCATGCGGATCGCGGAGATATCGATATGCTCGAGCACCCGGTAGGTCGCGATGAATTTCGTCGCTTTCGGGCGGCCGTCTTCGTGGGGTCTTAGGTTGGCAAATACCTCCTCAATACGGAAATACGGGTTACGAAACGAATTATCTATCTCGGCAAAAATCACCTTCCCGGGGTAGTGCTGTGACGAGCCGGAGGTGTAATGTTTGGCAAACTGCTCGGGTGTCAACTGAGAGGCAACCAGCGCATCGTTCGGATGGAAGATGGCGTAGAGTCGATTCGTGAGTTCCATTCAGATCCCCCAGAAACTTCGAAGCATCGGTGCGATGACCAGCGATACGATCGCCATGAGTTTAATAAGGATGTTGAGCGACGGTCCGGCGGTATCCTTGAACGGATCGCCGACAGTGTCGCCGACGACTGCCGCGCGATGGGCGTCTGAATACTTACCGCCACCGTCGCCGCCTTCGATCATCTTCTTCGCATTGTCCCAGGCACCGCCCGCATTCGACATGAAGATGGCAAGCACAACCCCGCTTGCCGTAACGCCGATGAGCAGCCCCATTAGCATGTTAACACCGCCGACAAATCCTACGAGCACCGGAGTAACGGCGGCAACAATACCGGGAAGCATCATCTTTTTCAGCGCGCTCGCGGTACTGATATCCACACATCGACGATAATCCGGTTCCTCGGTTTCGTCGAGAATTCCGGGACGCTCGCGAAACTGCCTGCGTACCTCCTCTATCATCGTGTAGGCAGCATCGCCAATAGCGTCCATAGCCATGGAACTAAACAGGTAGGGAACGGCGGCACCGAGGAGTATGCCGCCGATTACACCCACATCAAGCAGGTCGATCTCGGCAACACCGAGCTGCTGTCGAACCGCAGTGAACAGAATTATCGCGGTGAGAGCCGCCGACCCTATAGCGAATCCCTTCCCGATTGCGGCGGTCGTATTTCCGACTGCGTCCAGCTCGTCGGTGATCTTGCGCACCTCCGGCGGGAAACTCGCCATTTCGGCGAGCCCGCCGGCGTTATCGGCTATCGGCCCATACGCGTCGACGGCGAGTTGGATACCGAGCGTCATCAGCATGCCGAGCGCTGCGATTCCGATTCCATAGAGCCCCACGAGCGCATTGCCGGAGAATATTGCCGCACCGATGATGATGATCGGAGGAAATGCGGAAAGCATGCCGACGCCGACGCCGGTTATGATTGTGGTTGCCGGTCCTGTCTGACAGCTTCGTACGATACGTCGTGTCGGTCCAGTGTCCGTTCCGGTGAAGTACTCGGTTAACAGCCCGATCGCCGCACCGGCGACCATCCCGATCACGGCAGCACTTGCAACAGCGATTCCGGTAACCGAACCATTGCCGTCACCGAGTATTACTACAGAGGTAATCACGGTTACCGTCGCAGCGATGAGCGTCGCGATAATCGTTCCGCGATTTAATCCTGACTGCGGACTCCTCCCTTCCTTTACGCGTACGCTCGCGATACCGATAATGCTGGCAACCACGCCTATGGCGGCGAACACCATCGGTAAGGCAGCGAGCTGTAAACGAATCGACTCGGTACCCTCGAATCCGACCCCGAGGATCATCACCCCGAGCAGCGAGCCGACGTAGCTCTCAAATAGGTCGGCACCCATACCGGCGACATCTCCGACGTTGTCACCTACGTTGTCTGCTATAGTCGCCGGATTACGGTGATCGTCTTCCGGTATTCCTGCCTCAACCTTGCCGACGAGATCCGCACCCACGTCGGCCGCCTTCGTGAATATTCCACCTCCGACACGGGCGAATAGCGCAACGCTCGAGGCACCGAGGCTGAAACCGGATACGATCGGCAAAACGGTCGCACCCAGAATATCCGCGCCGGTACCGAGAGCGCTCGTGAGCACGAGCAGAAGTACCCCGATACCGAGCATGGCGAGACCGACAACCGTCAGGCCCATAACACTGCCGCCGGAGAAGGACACCTTGAGCGCCGTATTCACCCCCCCTTGGGCTGCGTATGTTGTCCGTGTGTTCGTGCCGACGGCAACCCGCATACCGGTATAACCGGCGGTTCCCGAGGCGGCGGCACCAAAGAGAAACGCAATGCTCTGTAACCGCAAAGTTCCGGGGTTCCCGATCCACAAGAATGCGGCAACAATGAGTACGAACGGCAACAGGACACTAAACTCGCGTCGCATGAACGCCATCGCACCATCGGAAATGTATCCGCCGATTCTCTTCAGTTCGGGTGAATCTACCGGTTGTTTCGAAATCCATCGCGTCTTGATGCGGGCATACACGAGCGCGAGAGCGGCCCCCGTCAGTAGAAGATAAGTCGAAGTCGTCAACGTCATAAGCTTAATCTCCGCTTCGCTGTACATTCCGGCAGAGCGACTGCTCGCATTTTCCTCAAACAGTTCGGCCGACCGACACCGGAGAGCGCATGAGAGACCCGCCGCTCACCGCACTAAGCGAGAGCGACGGGTATTCGTGAGCATATAGAACGGGTCACGTTGTATTACGAGACGAAGTGCTCGATGATCCCCCAAATCATGACAAAAGCAATTGCAAGAGGCAGTACGAACTTGAGGACCGGACCGTACCAACCGCCCAGTCGGAGACCTTGACCTGCCTTGTTAGCCTCGTCCTGGGCCGATTTCGCTGTCCATATCCAACCGGCGAAGATCGCGGTCAGCAATCCACCGAGAGGTAACAGGACGCTGTTCGCAACCCAGTCGTAGTTGTCGAGGAGGGTATCTCCAATAGCACCGATGGATACGCCTTCCCACGGGCCGAAACCAAGACTCGAGGGTATTCCGACCAGGAAAATGACGGCACCGAGAACTGCTGCGGACTTCCCACGTGACCATCCTTTCTCGTCGATAAGCCATGCGGTAACCACCTCCAGCAACGAAATCGCTGAAGTGAGAGCAGCAACGCTCAAGAGAATGAAGAAAATGGTTCCGAACAACCCCCCGAGCGGCATAGTGGCGAAGACCGCAGGAAGGGTCATGAAAGTCAATCCGACCCCCGCATCCGCTTCGAAGCCCAGTGCAAACACAGCGGGAAAGATCATGAGCCCGCCGAGAATCGCAATACCGGTATCGAGTCCAACTACGGCCACGGCACTACTCGGAATGTTGTCGCGGTCGCTTAGATAACTGCCGTAGGTAATGAATACTCCCATACCGAGGCTAAGAGTGAAGAAGGACTGAGCAATCGCATCGATTAACAGGCGTCCCCAGCCCTGTGACGGTGCTTCAGGCGCCAGGAAGAACGCCAGCCCTGCGCCGGCACCTTCCAATGTTACCGAGCGAATTACGAGCACAAGAATTAAGAGTCCCATCACCGGCCACAGAACGGTGACCCAGCGCTGAATACCCTTCACAACACCGCCCGCAATGATTGCAACCGTCAGTCCCATAAAAACCAAGTGCCAGATGACAGGCACCCAGGCATCGCTCACATGACCGAGGAACAAGTTCGTCATTTCGCCGGCATCCGAACCGAAATCTCCGCCGATGGAACGAAAGACATACGCGAGAGACCATCCACCTACCACGGAATAGTAAGAAAGGATCACGAAACCGGTCAGCACCCCCAACGCACCCACTATCCACCATAGACTATTGGGCGCAAGCGCTTTGAAAGCACCGACTGGATTTCGCTTGCTGCTACGACCGATTACCGACTCGGTAACCATCATCGGATATCCTACCAGGACCACGATGATCAGATAGATGATCACGAAAATCGCACCACCGTTTGTTCCGACCACATACGGAAACCGCCAGATATTTCCCAACCCGACCGCGGAGCCGGCCGCCGCCAATATGAACCCGAGACGGCTCGCCCAACTCTCTCTCCGAGAACCATCAGCCATACGTCATACCTCCCAACGAGTATTTGGTCGGATTATCGGGTCGCGCGAAACGGATGCTGAGTTGTCCCCACGACTCCCATCCGACCGACCGATTTTCAGACGGAGTGTACTAGAGGCGTCACAGCCGGGCAACCACCGAACCTCAAGAATATGTGTCGGCGGGTAGGTACACAGACCCGACCAGGACAGATCATGAACACAAAGGGGCCTCGACGGCTCAGATTAGCAACAATCCTGCAAATACGGTTACGGCAATCGGCACGGTGAGATTATCGAGATCGTACGGCGTGAACATCTCGATACCTGTCGCTGCAGCTGCAATGAGAAGTATGAACAACGCGGTCAAACCCGACTCGCGAAAACCGATCTGCACAGCAAAAATCGCCAGGAGAACGAACGAGCTCACCACGAGCATCGCGGCGGATCCGGCGACGGTCTTTCCGGTTCTCTGACCCAGCCGCCGACGGCCGAATCGTCGTCCGACGAGCGCCGCTATGCCGTCGCCATATCCCATCACAAATATGCCGGCTGTGCCGGCTGCAAGTGGGAATAACCCGCCGAACGTCAAGGCGACAATAACGATGAGGGAGACCGGAAAGATGACAGTGCCGATTCCGCCGTCCGGGCGGGACTCGGTGAAACCCGGATACAACGTTCGTCGATAATCGATATAGTTCAGTATGACAAAAACGACCGGACCGACGAGAGCGGGGGGCACGCTGTCATGGAAATGCAGCGCAATAAGCCACCAGTGAGCTACAGAAATGTGAACGAGCTTGCGTATCACAAAGGCGTCCAAGCGGGTACGACGCGAGAGAACCGTGGCGATCGCCAGCACGGCGAACAGGAAACCGAAACCGATAACAATTCCGGCGATGTCGCGGGATGTGAACATGGCGTCGATCATACCAGTTTCGCCACTCCGGCGCGCGCACGATTTGGCGAACTCGTATCACACGCGGCGCCATTCGGTTTCACGCAATCGCACGCACTCGACTCGCAGCAAATGCGTCATAGTACTCTTTCTCCGCAGATTTGGTTTGCGGTCAGAATATTTCTCTGTTACGCTGCCCGGCATCTTGAAAATATATGTTCTCGAAGGAGGATCCAATGCTCGTTAGCATCAAGAGAACGTTCGCTCTTACTGTAGCTGTTTTCGTTCTTTCCACGCTCGGCGTTTCGGCCGTCGATTTCGGCGCCGGACTCCAAATGGCATTGAACTTCAGTTTTCTCGAGTCCCCGCCGCGAGAGAGTGCTCTGGACGCCGAGCTCGGGACCGTACCGTCGCGTCAGGCACAAACAGGCGTGGCAGCCGGCGCTCATGCGCGACTCCATTTCGCCGACTTCGTCGGAATACAGGTGGCCCCGCAGTACGTTCTGATGGGCGGCAACTACAGTTGGGAAACGGAGGAGCTGGTGGTCGATGAGACGCAAGAGGTCACATGGCGCGATCAAGCGCGCTACCACACTTTCAGTCTGCCGGTTACCGCCCACATCCGAGTTCCAATCACCGAGAATTATCGCATCGTACCCACCGGCGGCGCCGGCCCCGATTTTCTGATCTCTCCAGTCCAACGCAGGACTTGGGACCTTGACGACGATCCGGAGGACGAGGATCTGGTCGATGAGGATTGGGAAACGATCGACGCCGAATACCAGACCGGATTCAGCTACACCGTCGGCGTCGACGTCGAAACGGATATGGAAGATGTACGAGGTGTCGGTGCCGTCGGGGTTCGCTATACCCAGCAGTTCGTCAGCTACGGCCCGGTAGAGCTCGACCCGAGCGACTACATCAGTCTGTCGAATCTTCAGTTGATGGTGACTTTCACCCGACTCTTCTAGCGCCAAGCCACATTACGCGCTACCGCAGGCCGGGCACGTCGCCCGGCCTATTTCAGCATGTACTTTCGATGCGCGCACACCCAGCGGGCGAAAAAAGCCTTCAACAGGCGGCTTGCGCCGCCTTGCGATTCGCGCGCATGAGTA
>SLIN01000083.1 GCA_007135605.1 Spirochaetales bacterium
GCGCAGTCGGTCGGCCGACCGTCTTACGTCTCAGGGTACACGCGGTTTGGTTGAAAATCAAATAAGAACTATTCGCAGTTATCGGCTGGTGACCGATGGTGGGTACCAACACGATTTGTGACACTCCCGCCACGGAGCAAACACCACGAGGCAAACACCACGAGGCAAACACTGCTTGACCGGACGGCGTACAAGGGCTAGCTTGCTTGCCAGGGGGTATACTATGCCGTTCACCGCCTATCGGGTGTATATCGAGGACGGTAAACCGGTCGGGCGCATCGAAACCCTCGATGAGAACTCGTTGCCAGACGGTGAGTTGACCATCGCGGTCACTCACTCATCAGTGAACTACAAGGATGCACTCAGCGCCCGCGGGCGACCGGGTGTCACTCGACGATATCCCCACATCCCCGGCATTGATGCGGTCGGACGGGTTATTGCGGTCAACGAGCAACCGCACCACGAGCAGCCGGCCTCCCACAAGACGGACGACGGGCGCCAGGCTGACGACCAGGCGGCCGTCGGCCACAGGTCTACCGCCCAGGCGACTGGTGCCGGCCTCGCGTCCACCGCCCGGCCGGCTGGAGGTCACGCTTCTGCCGGCCCCGCTACCCACCGATTTTCGCCCGGCGATCGGGTAATTGTCACCGGCTTCGATTTCGGAGTGAATACTCCCGGCGGGTTCGGAAGTATGATTCGCGTGCCGGCCGACTGGGCGATACCGCTGCCCGAACGTTTGTCACCGCTCGATGCGATGCGATTCGGTACCGCCGGATTCACCGCCGGCCTGTCGCTCCTCGAAATCGAGCGTAGCGGCGTAGAGCCCGGTTCACGACCGGTACTCGTTACCGGTTCGTGCGGTGGGGTTGGGAGCGTCGCAATCGGCGTGCTGCATGCCGCCGGATTCACCGTCCACGCAGCTACGCGGTCGCCGGAGGAGAGCGGCGAACGTCTCAGGTCGATCGGAGCCGACGAAGTGGTGGCGACGGATGTTCTGGTCGGAGACTCCGAAAAAGCGCTGGCGAAGGGGCAGTGGGCGGCGGCGATCGACACTGTCGGCGGCAGCGTTCTCTCAGGTGCGCTTGCCGGGCTCCAGAGGGCGGGGGTGGCGACCGCGTGCGGACTGGTCGGCGGGTCTCGCTTCAACGCGAGTGTCATGCCGTTTATCTTGCGCGGAGTGCGCCTTGTGGGCATCGATTCGGCCTACGCATCCCGTGCCGATCGGAGCGAGGTTTGGAGCCGTCTCGCCGGACCGTGGCGACCGGAGGCGCTCGCGGCGATGAGCTCGGAGGTCGAGCTCGACGGGATTAATGCCGTGGTCGATCTTCTGCTCGACGGCAAACATCGGGGACGAACGGTCGTGACTCACGGTGGGAACTCATGATCGGCATCGGTCGGATGTCCGGCGGAAAACCGGGACCCCGACCGTCGACGGAGCGGGAACCGGAGAATCCGCTGACCAGAGAAGAGAAGAAGCGTCGACGTCGGACGCCGCTCTTCCTGCTCGGTTTTCTCAGACCACACCTCACGCTGTTTGCTTTCGGGCTCGGCATGCTCTTTACGGCGAATCTTGTCTTTCTTGCCTTTCCGCTGCTCATGGGGAGGCTGGTCGATGAGTTGACCGGCGAGGGCCAGTGGATCGTAGAAGGAGTCGGAAACATCAGCCTCGCACTCCTTGCGATTCTCGGCGTCAGGGCGTTGCTGAACTTTGCGCAGACGTATGCGTTCGGAACGGTATCGACCCGTGTCGCTCGCGCGATACGCGGAGAGCTATATTCCCGCCTGCTCATGCTTCCGGTGGCCTACTTCGACGTTCACCGAACCGGTGAGCTGCTGAGTCGTCTTTCAAACGATGTCGGCCAACTCGAACACGCGCTTTCGGATATGCTCGCCCAACTCGTGCGCCAGCTCGTCGTGCTGGCCTTCGGACTCGCGATCGTGTTCGTTCTGACTCCGCAGCTTTCGCTGTTCATGCTGGCGATCGTGCCTGCGGTCGCACTCGTAACCCTTCGGCTCGGCCGAACGATCCGGAGAAGATCGCGAGAGCTTCAGGATCTGCTCGCCGAAAGCACGACGATCGCGGAAGAGAGTCTGTCCGGCATATCCACTGTGAAGAGCTTCGCCGCCGAGCCGTACGAGATCGGTCGCTTCGACGGTGCGCTTGGCTCGGTACTCAGAAAGGCACTCGATACGATCCGGTTTAAGGCCGGACTCGGATCGGCGATCGGGTTCTTCATTATGGGCACGCTCGTAGTGGTAATCTGGTTCGGTGCCGGACTGGTTGAGTCGGGGGTCCTTGCAGTCGGAGATCTGGTCAGCTTCGTAATCTACACCGGATTTATCGGCGGATCGGTTGCCGGCCTCGGCGGGCTGATTACCCGTTTACAGCGAGTGTTGGGTGCGACCGAACGGGTGGTGGAACTCCTGCAGCTTGATCCCGAGCCGGGTGGTCCGGGAACTACCTCCGAAATCGATCGTCCGCCGATACCGATTCTCAGTGATTCGCTGGTCTTTGATGAGGTATCGTTCGCTTACCCGAGCAGACCCGATATAACCGTGCTCGAGCGGATAGATCTCCCAATCCGTGCCGGTGAACAGCTCGCGCTTGTTGGTCCGAGCGGCTCGGGCAAATCCACGTTGATCAGGCTGCTTCTGCGTTTCTACAAGCCGAGCTCCGGACGGATCGTCCGTGACGGAATCGATATCGAGTCGCTCGATCTACAAACCTATCGGGAGAAGTTCGCTGTCGTACCGCAGGACGTAATGCTTTTCGGTGGGACTATCGAGGAGAATATACGGTACGGACGCCCGGCGGCGGCGGGCGAAGAGGTGCATGAGGCGGCCCGGGCTGCGCATGTGCTCGAGTTCGCCGAACGTTTCCCGGATGGGCTACAGACGGTGGTGGGAGAGCGCGGTATTCAGCTCTCCGGTGGTCAGCGACAGCGTGTGGCGGTTGCTCGTGCGATACTGCGCGATCCGGAAGTGCTGCTGCTCGATGAGGCAACGAGCTCTCTCGATGCCGAAAGCGAACGCTACGTACAAGCCGCGCTCGGTCGGCTCATGAAAGAGCGTACCAGCATCGTGATCGCGCATCGGTTGGCGACCGTTCAAGCGGCGGACCGTATCGTGGTGATCGAGGCTGGACGGATCGTCGAGCGCGGCACCCACGCCGAACTGATCGCCGGCTCCGACGGCCTCTATAAGCGCCTTGTCAGGATGCAGAACCTCGGCGATCCGGCGTAGGCACGGCGCCCAGCGGTGCCTCGGTTCGCACCCGTCGTCGATTCCTGCTGTCTAAACGAATCACGAGGTAGAGCGATACCACAACGATCGTTCCGCCGACAATCGCCAGTACTCCCGGAATTTCGTCGAAGAGTGCGGCGGCCATGAGTGTCGCGAAAATCGGCTCGAGCAGAATGGACGTGCTGACCGAGCTCGCGGGAACGTACTTCAGCGCCCAGTTGAAAATGCTGTGTCCCAGAATCGTACAGAAGAAGGCGAGCGCAGCGAAGATTACGAACTCGGAAAACGGATAGCCGGAAACCGGATTACCGGCGACGATTGCCATCGGCAGCAGTATGGCTGCCGCGACCGAGTATACCGTCATGTTATACACGGTCGCGTCGATCCGGCGTCGCAGGAAGCGTCCGAGCAGCATATATCCGGCCACGGTAATAGCGCCGGCAACAGCGAGCGCATTGCCGAGCAGAGCTTCGCTGCCGAGCGCGAAATCTCCGTAGCTGAGCAAGGCACTGCCGAATATCGCGCACACGATAAAGAGAAACGCCGCGGCCGGCACTCGTTCCTTGAGAAAAACGATACTCCCCACCGCGACGAAGATCGGATGGAGAGTGACCAGTACCACCGAGCTCGCGACGGTGGTGTAAGAGAGACTCGCGTTCCATGTCGCGAAGTGCAACGCCAGAAACGCGCCGCTCGCTGCCAGCAGCCCGAGCGATCGTAGATCGGGACGCATCTCCGACGATTTGCGTGCGGCGTCGCCGTTTACGGAGTTGTCGGTGGAGCGGGCGCTCTCACGCGGCCATACACGAACCCACGCGAGCGCCGGTACCAGCATTATGCTGGTAAAGAGCATTCGATAGAATGCTATTGCTATCGGCGGTGCGTCAGAAATTCGTATCAAAATGGCTGAGAACGACGCGAACGCCACTGCGAGTACAACCAGCGGTCGAGCGTATTTTGACAAGTCCATGGATTAATGCCGGAGGCGAGTGTATCCGTCGACCGGACTCACGTGCAAGCGATCAACTCGGTTTCGCAGAGAGACATTCGCTCAAGAATATGCTGTAGAACCCGGCTCATACTTCGGCGTTCGAACGTAAAAGCGAGTTACGAGATCGTCCGCGTCGTCCCCGGTCACAATGCCGAGATGCACGTGACGTCTCATGAAACTTGCGAGTCCGAAGTCGCCGGCACACGCACTTACGTGAAAGAACAGCAGCCACCACGCCGAGACACGGATCAGCGGGCCCGCACTCACTCCGATTCCTGCAAGCGCAGCCGAGATCACGACCGCCGGAAGATAGAGGATAAAACGCATCTCGCGGTAATCGGCGACGAAATCGCGTGCGATCGCGTAGAAGATCAGATATTTCGGTTTCGCGCCGAATCGGATGCGGCGAGCGCCGACGACTCGGAACGCGGCGGCGTGCAGCAGCTCGTGTACCGGTATAACGGCGATCAGTCCCAGGATTGCAATCAGCGGAGCGAACAGCGTATGCCAACCGTTCGCGCGGATCGCCGTCACGCTCGCCACGATCGCGGCACCGAGCGTGAGCGCGAGCAGCACCCAGAAGGCGAGTACCGGAGCGGTTCTTCGACGGACCTCGGTACCGATCATCTCGATAAGCTCATCGAAGGAGTAGGCGGCGAGCTCGTGATAGCCGTGCTCCAATAGCTGTGACGGTCTGA
Organism: Spirochaetales bacterium; assembly: GCA_007135605.1. Taxonomy (GTDB): domain Bacteria; phylum Spirochaetota; class Spirochaetia; order DSM-27196; family SKKC01; genus SLAN01. The sequence goes on from SLIN01000083.1 coordinate 4,933, forward strand.
GATTCACCGTGTGCGCTCCACCGCCCCGACGCCCGCGAAACGACAAGACTCGTCCCGGTGCGAAGGTGCCGGCCAGGACAATTCGAGCCGCTGCGCCGCTCCCCACTTCTCAAGTGTACCCAGCAACTCGGCGAGGTAGGAGTCGACGATCTCGCGCGCGCCGTCACGAAGCCGCAGTGTGCGACTCGGATCGGCGCGCCGGTCTCGCTGTGAATAGCCGCGCCAATACCGACGCAGATGCGTGCATAGAAGCGCCGAATCGATACCGAACCGTTTCGCGATACGCTCCATCGAGACCCCCTCCGCGGTTCGCAAGCCGTTCATGAAGTGCTCGAAGAGGAAGCTCACGTTGTCGAGCAGCTCGATCTCATGGGTGAGTGTTCCTCTGTGTATTGACTGGTAGGAAAACACACTGCCCGCGGTAAGCCGCAACGCGCGCGGTCGGCCGGACACGGTGCACGGGAGAGTTGAGACTGCTCCCGGTCCGAGCCCGAGGTAGGGATCAAGGCGCCAGTACACGCGGTTATGTTGCGACTCCGCGCCGGGAAGGGCGAAGTTGGAGACCTCGTACTGCCGAAACCCGCGGCGAACCGCACTCTGTCTGGCTGCGATCCACAGCGTCTCGTGAGTCTCGCGATCGGGCATGCGGAGAGATCTCCTGCGAACCGCCTGTTCGAGTGCCGTATGCGGTTCGACGGTCAATCCGTAGAGTGACAAGTGCTCGACACCTCGATCGGACAGCTCATCGATCTGCGTCGACAGATCGTCCGTATCTTGACCGGGAGTGCCGACGATCAGGTCGGCGCTCCACCGCCCGTGCCACGAACGCTCGAGGCACCGGATCGCCTCCCGGGCTGTCGAAGCGTCGCTGCGACGCCCGAGTAGTGCGAGGTCGCGATCGCACAGCGACTGAACGCCGAGGCTGATCCTGTCTACTCCCGTTCTTTGCAGTGCGTCGAGAAACATATCGGTCACCGATTCCGGATTTGCCTCAATGGTAACCTCTTCCGGGGCCGGCGTTCGGGTATCGTCGGGGACGGTGCCGGGCATCTCCGGTGCTTCCTCGTGCATCGCGAGGCCCAGTGTCTTGAACAGCTGCGTGAGAAACACTTCCAACTGGTCGGGCGGAATGACGCTCGGAGTGCCGCCTCCGATATACACGGTGCGAATGCGGGGGTATCCGAGTCGTCGCATCCATTCACCCGCCTCGGCGATGATCGCGGACAGCGTTTCCCGCAGCACGCGAGGAGAGAAACCGGTCTCCAGATAGAACGCGCAGTAGTGGCACCGTGTCCGGCAGAACGGAATATGTACGTAGACTGCCACACATTCGAGAGGACGTGTTACGGCTCCGGCACGTTCGATCGCTGTGAACAAATAACTACCCGAATAGCGAAATAGCGCGTTGTACGAATAGCACCGCGAACACACCGGTGACCGCCAGTTTCACGATGGTCGCGAGGAGTGTCCCACGCAGAACCGCAAACGCGCTGCGGAACGGATGCTCATTCTCCCTGTGAAAGACAAGCTCGCCGAGTAATGCGCCGAGGAACGCTCCGATTATCAGACCGAGCGGCGGGAAGAAGATCATGCCGAGAATCATCCCCGCTATACTGCCGATGACCCCTGCGCGTCCGGCACCGGCGTGTTTCGATGCGGCTGCCGGGAGAATCTGATCGGTCACGGTTCCGGCGAGCGCAAGCGCCGCCATTCCCGCGAGTAACGGAACGGAGAGCAGCTCCGCCCCGCCGGCGAAAAATATCATAAGAAGCGATACCCAGCCGATTATCGGTCCGGGAAGAATTGGTAGGATGCAGCCGATAAGGCCGACAATCAGTGCCGCCGCGCCGATTACGACGAGGGCTATCTCCAGTGCCATCTCATCAAGAGACTATCCGGCGAAGCGGTGGCGGGGCAAGGGCGACGTCGTCTTCTTTGAGTCCTCAGTATGCCGCGGTAATCTCCGCATCCGGGAAATAGTGATTGAGTATCGCCTCGACGCGCGCGCCAACCGATGCCATCCCTGCCGCCCCCGTTTGATCCATGCCCACACCGTGACCCCAGCCGCCTCCGCGGAAAACGAACGCCCGGGGAAGAGTCTGTTCTTCGGACAGCGATCCGGCGGAGTCGACACCGTCGTCCGCTTCTTCTCCGTCGCCCGCTTCTTCCCGGTTGTCCGAACCGGCCGGCGTGAACACCGGTTCGACGACGAAGAGATTGCTGCGGATCCCACCGATTCGTTGCCGAATAGCATCGCCGCTCACCGTACGCGTTCCGTCGCTGCCTTCAATGGTCACCGCTGTTACGCGACCGGCAGGAGTTCTTCCGGATGTGCGCAGAGAGTAGATTTCGCCGATTCCGTCGCCGAGGCGCGTAACGAGCTCCTCGGCCTCCACCCAGAGCTCCCAACGATACGCATTGCGAGAGGCAAACGGGAAGGTGGCGCTATAGCTGTCCGGGTAGTCGGTCAGCCATTCGAGCAGCTCGTCGGGTCGTCGCGGTCGTCCGTCCCAGTCGAGCTGCGGATCGGCGACCGAGCTCATACCGGCAACCGTTCCACCCCAGACATCGGCGGCGCGATCGCTGTGCCCGGCATTATTCGCTGAATAATATGCCGGTACAGTCGTGCCGTTCACCGTGAGCACCAGTCCGCGCGTGACGTCAACGGCGCGTGTTGTCCTCGGCGACTCCCCGCTGTAACCGCGATAGAAGGCCGAGCGGACCGATCCGAGCAGATCGAATCCGCGCGAGCTGAATCTTCCGAGGTTAGCGATTGTGTAACTGCGCGCAGCGATCGCCTGCGCCTCGAGGGCGGCGTGTGGCCATGAGGCGGGCATCTCGGAGGGGACGACGGAATACAGGTACGACTCCAAATCGAGCTCGTTCACAACCGTAAACCCTTCTGCGGTCGATGGACCGAATCGCAACGCTCCGCGATAGGCGCGATCCTCGCTTCCGGCTGAAAACTGTCCGCGTGAGTGCTCCATATCGAACAGAATAAACGTTCCGTCCTCGTCGAGATTCCGCATTCGGATCCATCCATCTGCGAGCCGGTGAGTCAAGACGGGCTCACCATCGACCGAAAGCGCTATCGACTCACCATTCCAGTCTATTCTCAACAGCTGCTCCGCCCGCCCGCGTGCGATCGGTTCGCCGTCCGCCCGGGCGGAGCGCCGTCGACTGTCGAGCAGCTCGATTTCCCAATCGGAGGAGCTCTTGAGATGGAGCTCGCCGAGCGATTCGGCAAGGCCGACTCGGATCCGTTCGATTTCTTCACGGTCCTCCGGATGGTAGTCGACGAGCGGGGCGGCGGTGAGCTCGCGCCGCCTCTCGGCCTCCTCCCGCTCGGTCTCTACGATCGCCGGATACTCATCTTCGACCTGCGCGAGCAGCTCACGCACGTTGTTGTCGTGGGGGCGTGCGCGCTCAGCCTGTACGAGCAGCGAGCGCGCCTGTTCGGGCTGTCCGAGCTCGAGTCGGCTGCGCGCTTCCGGGAGTAGTGTTGCCGTGAGATTGGGCTCCTGACTGCGGGCTGAGCGAAATGCCGAGACGGCATCACGATGACGATCTTCAGCGGCGTGGAGCTCGCCGAGCAGCCGATACGCCTCCGGCATGTGGTGTGTCGTATCGAGAATGCTGCCGAGAAGCTCGAGCGCCGCGTCGTGTTCTCCCAAGGCAAAGTGAGCCCGCGCGGCAAACAACCGAAGCCGTGGTTCGATGGTATGCCGCTCGTTGCCGGCGACAGCGGAGAAGTGCTCGAGCGTTTCTTCCGGTCGACCGGCGAGATACGAGACCTCCACGGCCCACTTGTTCAAACGAGCGGCATCGTCGACGTACTCTCCTCGGTTCAGGAGATTCAGAGCCGTCTCGTACTGTCCGCTCTCGCGATAGAGGGCGAGCAGCGACAGCATCGCACGCCGAACGACCTCGTCATCCTGGTGGCGTTCCGGATAGTCGGTGACGAGCCGTTCGAGAACGTCCATAGCCGTATCAAAATGTCCGCCGTAGTACGCGGCCACAGCCCCCCGCAGTCGATCCGGCGGATCGAGCGATGCGAGCTCGGCAACCCTGGCCGGTGTAACACCTGATTCGGCGCGGACCGAACCGATCACCGGCAACCGATCCGATGAAACGAGCATAATGCCGTAGGCGGTAAGCGCAATGAAGATTCCCGATAGCAGTAGTGGACGTATGCGCAGCTTCATATACGCAAACGTATCACACACGGCTACGGTTCACGTCTAATCACCGCTGCCCGACGCACGGCGAAAGCGGAGATCGGCGGTCCTACGATCTCCTTCACGAGAATGGCGAGTAGCATGATACTGATCGTCTGTGAGAGAAGCCCGGCGATTTCCACGGGAAGTCCGGTGAGAATCGGTGCGTCCTCGAGAACGAGAACCAGCCCGAGGGCAACACCCGCCTGAGGTACGAGGCAGAGCGGGAGATAGGTGGCAGTGCTCGGGTCGGCGCCTCCGACGCGCGCCCCGATCGATGTTCCTATGTACGAGCCGACTATTCGCGAGAGAACGTAGGTCAGTCCCAGCAGGAGAATAGTTGATTGTGTGAGAATCATCGGGTTGAGCTTGGCGCCGGCGAGTACGAAGAAGACCGCATACAACGGAGGGGCCCAGGAACCGACCGAGTGCATGACACGACGCGGAGACGGAGAGAGATTTATGAACACCGTGCCGACGGTCATGTTAAGCAGCAGCGTCGATAACCCGTACGCGAGTGCCACCGCCGTTGAGGTCGCGAGGACACCGAGTGTGAGGATGACCGCTCGCGGCTGACTCTGTACCCGTCTCGTAATCCGGTGAAGCAAGAAGCCACCGACGATCCCGATTCCTATGCTGACAGCCACATCCGTGACTGCGCCGATGAACACGTCGGTGATCCCGGTGTTTGCAGACCCCTCCGCTCCGAGGATGAGCGGTGTGAACGAGAACACTATGCCGAAAATCGTAATCGTAGCTGCGGTCGCGACCGCTACGACGCCGTAGAGCTGCTCGACAAACGTACCGGACGCCCGTTCGTGTTGGATCGTGGCCACCACCGTACCCGGTGAGGAGCCGCCTGCGAGCACGCCCATAATCATCGCGATCGAGGGCGGCATTCCGACGAGCGACAGCCCGACGGTTACGAAGAGAAACGAGAGCACGATATGACCGGTCGCCATTGCCGCTACCGATCGGCCTACCCGTGCGAGAGTGCTTCGAAGCAGATTCGAGCCGACCGTGAAGGCGATGATGGATAGCGCGAGCTCGGTGAGCAGCTGTAGCTCCTGCTTCGACTCGTACGGAATGAGCCCGACTGCGTATGGCCCCGCGATCAGGCCGGCTACGATGAACCCGGTGATTTCGGGGAGATAAACACGCTCGGCGAGCTTCCCGAGAAAGAAGCCGCCGAGCAGGATAATGCTTAGTGCGAAAAGCGGATTAAGCTGCAGAACCCGCGAGAACTGCTGAAGTGAAGCAAGTGCTGATACCATCTGTCGGTGCCTTCAGGACTCGTCCTCCGGTTCGATCCAGCCTTTCGATTTCTCGATCGCCCGTATCCATCCCTTGTAGAGTCGTTCGCGCGTCGCCTTGTCCATTTTCGGGGTGAAGCGGCGGTCGATCTCGAATGTGTCCGACAGCTCCGACTGGCCCTTCCAGAATCCTACGGCAAGACCGGCCAGGAATGCCGAGCCGCGTGCCGTCGCTTCGATAATCTTCGGGCGCACCGCCGATATGTTGAGGATATCGGCCTGAAACTGCATGAGGAAGTTGTTCGCGCTCGCCCCGCCGTCGACGCGCAGTTCGGTCGTCTGTATGCCGGAATCGCGCTCCATGCAGGAGACGACATCACAGGTCTGATAGGCAATCGACTCGAGCGTCGCCCGCACGATATGGTTGAGGTTCGATCCGCGAGTCAGTCCCACGATCGCCCCACGCGCGTAGCTGTCCCAGTGCGGAGCACCCAAACCGACGAATGCCGGAACCATGTACACGCCGTCGCTGTCGTCGACCTTGGTTGCGAAGTATTCGGTGTCACGCGCTTCATTGATGATGTGTAACTCGTCTCGAAGCCACTGAATCGCGCCACCGGTTATGAAAATCGAGCCCTCGAGCGCGTACTCCACCGGCTTATCACCGATACCCCACGATACGGTGGTCAGCAGCCCGGTCTTCGACTTGATACGGCTCTCGCCGGTGTTCATGAGCACGAAGCTTCCGGTCCCATACGTGTTCTTCGCCATACCCCGCTCGAAACACGCCTGTCCGAAGAGCGCTCCCTGCTGGTCGCCGATCGCGGCAGCGACCGGTATGTTCGCTCCACCGAACGTGCGCTCGTCTGTCGTCCCGTACACGGTGCTGCTCGGTTTGACTTCCGGAAGCATTTCGCGCGGTATCCCGAAGTGTTCGAGAATCTTGTCATCCCAATCGAGCGTGTTGATGTTAAACAGCAACGTTCGTGAAGCATTCGAGTAATCGGTGACGTGGACCTTGCCTCGGGTCAGGTTCCAGATCAGCCAGCTGTCAACCGTCCCGAAGAGGATCTCCCCGCGCTTCGCACGCTCTCGTAAGCCCTCGATGTTGTCGAGTATCCATTTCACTTTCGCACCGGAGAAGTACGCATCGATGACGAGCCCGGTGGTATCGCGGATATAATCCTGCCACCCCTCGGCGACGAGCTGATCGCAGATTCCGGCGGTACGCCTGTCCTGCCAGACGATCGCGTTGCAGACCGGCCGGCCGGTCTCCCGGTCCCAGACAACAACCGTTTCGCGTTGGTTGGTGATGCCGATTGCTGCGACCTGGTCGGGGCGAACGCCGGTTCGTTCGAGCACCTGCCTTGCCACACCGCTCTGGGTTCCCCAGATATCCATTGCGTTATGCTCGACCCAGCCCGGCCTCGGATAGATCTGCTGGAACTCCTGCTGCGCAACGCCGACGACGTCGCCCCATCGATCGAAGAGGATCGCCCGGTTGCTCGTGGTCCCCGAATCGAACGCCATCACATACTTGTCCACCATACTATGTACCTCCGCTGCCGCCGATAGCGGGATGAAGGACATCCCGGAGCTGAATCGTGATACCACTCGCCGATGGGAGTCAAGCAAACGTCACGAGGATATCGGTGATACCCGCACGTCTCCGGCGTCGCCGCCCATGCGGTCGTCGAATGCGAGCAGAGCGCGAGCGGTCGGCTCATCCACGATGAGCTCGCTGAGATAGCGTGCCTTGAGCGCGGCGTGAAGACCGGGAACCTTCGCCTTGCCGGAAACTACGCAGATCGCTTGCGGCACACTGCGGTAAAGCTCAAGCGGCGGTCCGCTTGCCCGCGCGTTTATCTCGATATCGCGATAGGAGCCGTCTTCGCGGTAGAACACTGTTGCCAGGTCGCCGACTACACCGTGTGCCTCGAGGTTCTTGACATCTTGCGGTTCGAGATATTCGCCACTGTAAATCTGGCTCGGTACCCCGGCGTTCACCGACCCGATGCTGTACAGCAGCACATCGGCGTCCTGCTGGAGCGAGAGGATGCCGCTGATGCTGCGCTCCCGCCACATCGCCTGCTTTGTCTCGGCGAAATCGAAAAAAGTCGGCACGGGAAATAGATAGACCCGTGCTCCGTAGTTCTCTCCGAATGCATGCAGAATATGAGCGGCGTAGCGATTGTCGTACGTGTGGGTATTGCCCGAACCGTTGAGCTGAACGATTTTTAACCCCGGGATCGATCGGGGCACTAAATGAGCGCTGATCGTGCTCACCGTCGTACCCCATGCACAGCCGAAGATCTGTCCGGGTTGAAGAACCCGATTCAAGTAATTGGCCGCGTACTGAGCCACCCGTTCGAGCCATCCAACTTCGCCGAGCACCTCAGGTGCAGGGACCGGATGTACGCGCGTTATCTCGAAGCGTCGCTCGATTTCGCTCGACAGTGGCGCGAGATTCTCGTCACGATCGTGGATCGTAATCTCAACCAGACCGCGCTCGCGTGCGAAGCTCAACAAGCGTGATACCTTCGGGCGTGAAACACTCAGCTCCGAGGCGATCGCTTCGGTTGTCAGACCGTGGTAGTAGTACAGTTTTGCCGCCGTTACAGCGTCTCGTACCCGATCGTTCGACTCTCGCATCAACTACTCATGAGCATACGCGCCTGACGCCTCACGTCAAGTATAGGCGATGCCGGTATCGGCTATTCCAGCACCTCGAACACGCCGACACACGGGGCCTCGCCCGGTCGCGCAAATCCGCGCAGCATACCGGCGGTACTGTAGGGCAACGTCACATTCCCATCTGCGTCGACGGCTATGAGACCTCCGGTCTCCGGTGGAAGCGCATCGATTGTAGCGTTGGTCGCTTCTTGCAGGGAGAGTCCGGAATAGCCCATGCGCGCGGCCACATCGTAGGCGGCAACCGCACGGAGGAACTCCTCGCCGCGCCCGGTACAGCTGACCGCACACAGACCGTCGCGCGCATAGGTGCCTGCACCGGGCACCGGTGTATCGCCGACTCGGCCGTCGTGCTTGCCGGTCATGCCTCCGGTGGACGTCGCGGCGGCAAGATGGCCGCCGGCGTCGAGCGCGACGGCGCCTACCGTTCCGGTGGGCATGTCGGACTCGCTGTGATCGAGCCGGGGAGTTGAGTGTATCGAATCGATGAGTTGACGGTACCGCAGCTCGGTATGGAACCACGATTGCTCCGCCTCAACGCAGCCGGCCGCGAGCGCGAAGGCGGTTGCCGCCGTGCCGCATAACAGGAGATGTGTTCCCTCGTCCATCACCGCTTTCGCGGCCCGTATAGGATTACGTATGCCGTGGATTGCACCCACGCCTCCGAACGCCGAGTCACCTCGCATAATCGCAGCGTCATGTTCTATGTGGCCGGAGGAGGTATAGACCGCACCGCGACCGGCATTGAATGTCGGCTCGTCCTCGAGAACTTCCACCGCCGCAATCACCGCTGCCTCGGCGGCGGTGGCGGTGCCGTCTGCGTATTCGAAGGCGGCGACTCCGGCCTCGAGCGCCCGCACCAAGCCGGCTTGCTGCTGCCGTCGGAGCCGATCGTGTCCGCGGCGGAGAACTCCCGCCCCTCCGTGCACCACGATAACCGGAGTGCGTGCCATCAGCGGCGTGTACCGAACGTTTGACGGACACTCACGCTCACGCGTACGCCGGTTCGCGGCGGCGTCGGCGGACGGTGTATTGCCGCAAGATGGTGCGTTTCCGCGAACGTTTCGATGGCCGTCGGATCGACCCACGCTTCGAGGTTCTCCCGCTGTATCCAGATCCAGCCGTCGGGTGTGCCCGGTCGCACCTCCCCGTAGCCGGCGAAATACCACCCGCGGTTTCGCACGGTGCGCCCGACGCTCTCTCCCTCGGGCTCCGGCGGATCGCCGTTCCACTCTTCGTCGAGACGATATCCGGCGAACGGTTCGGCGTCGGATCGAATTACGTACTCGAAACGCCGCGAACCGATGACGACCGTGGAGAAATACGATGGGATCTGTCTTTCGCGAAAGCGTAACGCTCCGGTTTTCAGCGGCGCTCGACCGAGCCGCTGCGATTCGGTAACGGTATATTCCCACTGCTCATCGGGTGTGAGACGGGTAGTGGTCGCGCATGCGGTGATGAGCGCGCAAACGACACACGCTGCCAAGGCCTTTCGATGCGGTCTCATGCGCATAAATTACCGCGCCTGCTCATCGACTGACCAGCCCCGAATGA
>SLIN01000362.1 GCA_007135605.1 Spirochaetales bacterium
ATCTCATTCAGCTCTTCTCGAGCGTCGACGGTGTGAGCGCCGAAGACGTCGGCGAAATCAAGATTCTCGACAATTACAGCTTCGCCGAAATCACGACCGAAAAGGCACCCGATCTCATCCGCGAATTGAACGGCACCGAGTATCGAGGTCGAAAACTCACGGTCAATTTCGCGAAGCGAAAGGATTGAGCGGCTAAAGCACGAGTGGAAGAAGACGGATCAGTACGGCGAAGTTTACGAGCATGGAGGCACCGAGCGCGCTGAGCGCGACGAGCTCCCAGACGTAGGCGAGCACGGCGCTGCGCCGCGAACGCTCGGCCGGATCAGCCGGCAGAATCACGAACTCGGCCATCGGATCCGATGGCCGGCCGATATCTCCGTCTTTCGGACTGCCGAATACCATCCAGCGGTGTGCATCCATCCTGCCGGTCGCAGTTCGGAGCACCGCACCGCGTGAGAGATAACGCTCTACAACCGACGGCTCGATTTCCACACCGAGGTACGACTCTCCGTCCGGCAGACGGGCGGCGCGATCGCTTCCGTTACGGGGATAGAGTAAGGAGAGTCGCAGCAGATCGCGCCAGGCGCGATGGGCCCGTCCCTTCAACCACAATCTTCGATACACGAAGTAACCGATTACCCCCGGCGGCATGAGCGGCAGTATCGGAATCACCGCCAGACCGAGCGTGAGAATTCCGGCCGCATATCCTGCTGCCACCGAAAACGCCCGCACCGCCACGATCAGGAGAATAAGCATCCCCGCCACAAGCGACGGTGGCGTGAGCGCATTCCAGTACTCATTTCGATGCCGGCCGAACCAGATCGCTCGCGCCAGAAGCTGTGTAGGCGGGCCGTCATACATAATAACAAGCGGCCCGCGACGACCGACTCCACGGAAGACGGGCACTCCGTGCTCGGACACCAGGCGCCCGCTCACGAATACACTTGTGCCCTCCGTCAGGCTGCTCATCCGGCTCCACGGAACTATCTCGGGCATACTCTGTGTAGGAATCAACGACTCAAATCCGAGCGCTGTATCGTCGCCGGCATGTCGATACTGAGGAGGAGAGTCCTCCGGAAGCAGGCACACGGTAGCATTTGCCATCTCGATCTCCACAGAGCTGCTACCGTTCCGGATCCAGAGTCGATCGTCGGCCTGCAACGCTTCAATCACGCCAAAGAAGCGGTACTCGCCGATCTCCCCGTCGCGTTCATACGCCGAATGCACCGTTCGAGAGCCTGCGTGCGGGGTCAGCGCCGCATTCACGACGGCGCGGCGAAACGACCTCCAATGGGCCCGGGTTGCGACCACACCTATGGCGGGAATAACGACAAAGAACACGAAAGCTACGAGGACACTCAACTGGACCGGACTCACGTCGTTTCCTTGCCTCCGAAACGTCGAACAGCTATGCTACCGACAAATTATGATTGAACGTGTCATCGTCGGTCCATTTCACACTAACACATACATAGTGACGATAGCGAAGAAGGAGTGCATTCTCATCGATCCGGGAGCGGAAGCTCACAACATTATCTCGCGCCTCGAGGTACTCAATGTATCGCCACGGCTGATCGTACTTACACACGGTCATCTCGACCACCTGTCGGCAAGCGCGGAAATCATCGCTCGATACGGGCTGGACGAAGCGACTATCCCGGTACTGCTTCATCCCGATGACAGCTATCTGCTCGAGACTGACGATTCGTCGCCTGCACGGGAGATTTTCGAACCGTTCGGAGACGACGGTGTGAAAGCGTTCAGGTCGATGATCGAAGGTGTACCAACGATCGAACCGTCCCTTCAGGACGGGGCTCCGGTGGGCGAGACCGATTTTCGCGTCCTCCATACGCCGGGACATACCCCTGGAAGTGTCTGCTTTTACAGCGAAACGCGCGAGATTGTTTTCAGTGGAGATACGCTTTTCTTCAAAGCCGCCGGAAGAACCGATTTCGACCGATCGGATTCGACAGCGCTCGAACAAAGTATCCGCTCGATTCTGTTCGCGCTTCCGCCCCAGACACGCCTCTTTCCCGGGCACGGGCCGTACTCAACGATCGAACGCGAGCTTGCAAACAACCGCTTCTCGACCGATCACACCATGGTTTGAGTACATTCGGAGTTCGGATCACTATCCGCTCATACTGACGCCGACGCCCGTTTCAAAGAGGCCGGTGCCGTAACTGACTCCGTAGACCGATCGCCGAGCCGCCCGATGCAACGCCTCGGCAGCGCGAGCGATATCGGCATCGCTCGGTCCGGAATGAGTTTCTCCGCCGGGCGAGTCCCGGTTCACTTCAGCCTGCTCCCTGTCAGCATATCCCCCGTCCGAACGCGTACCCGAGAGTCGTGCGTGCCGTTCGAGAATCGCGTTGAGTATATGCAGGCGGTTTACACTGTAGCCTTCCTGGTCACCGACTGCCGGCACGCCACGAACATGCTCAAAGTTCGCATATGGTACGGAGTTGGTTAGCGGTAGTGTAACCTTTCCGGGGCTGAACCGTGCACCGATATAGGCGGATGGTTTCAGCGCCGCGGGTACGACGGCGACACTCATGTATATATGATCGGTACGTGTCGCCATATAATTTAGGTCCGGGAACCACGTTATCGGTTTCTGCGCTCGACCTCGTTCTGGTATTCGACGGTATAAAGAGCGTAAGGGATTGCTTCGAGCCGCTCCTTCGGTATCGGTTTTCCGGTTTTCAGGCAAAGCCCGTAGACACCGTTATCAATGCGTGAGAGCGCACTCTCGATCAGCCTGAGTCGACGAACTTCCTGGTCACCAAGCTCACCGAGTACTCGTTTGTCCAGATCGGTGCTGGCGATATCGACGATATCCTTCGATTCGTCGCTCGAGACAATCTCGTTAAACTCCTCGCTCTCCGCGGCAAGATTCTCGAGGATTTCTTTCTTCATCTGCAGAAGCTTCTGCTTCATCCGCTGTACGAACTCTTCATCCATCTTGTCTCGATCCTTTACACCCATATTAGTCGAAGTCGTTTTCATGGCATGTAACTCCTCTGTTCGTCAAGAACACCGCGACAGCCCGCGAGGTTACCGATTCCGCTCGAAAGGCGAGAGGCCAGAAAGGCGAAACTTGACACTGAGCGCGAGGTTAACATAGCTTCTGAGCAAACAACTCCCAAAGGAGGTCCTGTGGCAAAAGAAGAGGCAATCGAAGTCGAAGGAATCGTCAAGGAATCCTTGCCGAATACAATGTTCCGCGTCGAACTCAAGAACGGGCACGTTATCCTTACGCACCTGTCCGGAAAGATGCGCAAGCACTACATTCGCATTGTTCCGGGCGACAAGGTAAAAGTAGCACTTTCCCCGTACGACCTGACCCGGGGGCGGATTATTTACCGCGAACGCTGACGGTGAGCTTGCCGGTCGGACCCGGAGTACACTCCGGCCCGACCCAGCAGCCGCGGCCCTGTCATTCGTCAATTTTTCGATCGAATCAACGCCCAGGTCGCACCGCTTCCTCCGAGCTCACGCGTAGGAGTTCCGGTCCGCCCGGCGATTGGACTCGCTTCCAACTCCTCGTGGACAACCCGTTTCAGAATCGGCGGCTCCTTCGTATGATTTCCCTTGCCGTGGATGATCAGTACCTTTCGCAGCCCGCGTGCCTGCGATTCGGTCAGAAATCTCCGCACCTGCCTGCGGGCCTCTTCAGCGAGCAAGCCGTGAAGATCGAGAGAATCCTCCGGCGGAAGTTCGGCCGGTGAAATCGCCTGATCGCCGCCGTCCTGCGACTCATCCTCTTCCTGAATGGCGGAAGGGTCCGGGGGATACTGGTCGATAATCGCCGCCAGCCGCTCCGCATCGAGCGCGCCGCTGTCGGCCTCCGACGCACGCTTCTGCTGCATCCGGCGTTCCCACTGCTCCAGAATATCACCGAAATCACTCATATCGCGCACTCCTACCAGTCGTCGACATCGTCCGGAGGAACGTA
>SLIN01000134.1 GCA_007135605.1 Spirochaetales bacterium
CGGTCGCGGGCGGAACAGATCCGGGACGAGATCTCGCTCATCGGGGGAGGGATTCGTGCCGCACGCGCTCGCGGCGAAGATCAGCTCGTCGCCGCGCTCGCGCCGATCGAGGCGGAGATCGGCGCCGCGGAGTCGGAGATAGCCGAGCTCGACGACGCGATTTCCGATGCGATAGAAGCGTTCGAGGCCTCGAACGAGAGCTACGCAGATCACACCGGCGTGGTTGCCGAACGCGACGCCGCGGTTCAGGCGGCACGCCTGGAGTTGCGACGTTCGGAAGCCGTACTCGAGTTCGCCTCCAGCGGATACCTCGGCTCCACCGGTAACGGGACGATCGGAGACGCCGGCGAGAATCCGGGTGTCGCCGTCGATCCCGCCGACAGGGTGGAGATCGCCGGGCGGCGATATAACAACGCGCGCGTCGCCCGCAAGGCGCTGGAAAGCCTGCACGACGAAGAGCGTGCGGCTCCGGCCGACATCGACATCTCCGGGCATCCGGAGCTGCACGCCTATCAGGATGCATTCCTCGAATATCGCAACCTCTACGAGGATCGGCTGGCCATACGAGCGCTCGAAGCGCTCTTCGCCGATGCCCTCGCGAGACAGGAGGAGATTGTCGCCGGCCAGTTCGAGGAGGTGAACGATATCCTCGGTAATGTCCTCGAACCGGTCCGCAACGGCCCCGACCCGGCGTGGAGCGAGTTCGTCGAGTTCATCTATGACGGCGAGGAACTACCCGGTTTCTCCCTCGCGTGGGATGCCGGAGGGACCGAGCAGCTGACCGGGTACTTCGAGGCCGAGCACGAAGAGCCTCGAGCGCCGGACAACCCGGAGAAGGAGATGTTCGCTCGTCACCGGCACCGGTGGATGCTCGACACCATGCAGCTGATAGATGACCGCGGAGAATCGGTGCTCGCCGATTGGGGCCTGGCGTTGTACCATCGCGACCTCGAGCTCTACGAGGCGGTTCGCGGGTTGCTCGCCTACTGGGACCGTGTGGATGCCGGGGGAAACCCGGATCTCCTTCCGGTATCCGGTGAAACGCTCCGTAACCGCCTGGGGGTAGCCTCCGGTGTCGATCTTCGCGATCATCGAGGCCGGCTCGAAGATCTGCGGGACCTGCTCGGCGCGCGGGTGGAACGACCGAGCGACAAGGTCGACAGCGGCATCGCCGACTTCCTCGAAGGGAACCTGCTGCGCGGTGAGATAGATTACAACGACTATCTCCGCAGCGAGAGCGCGGCCGCACATGCCAGGGTGAGCGGCGACGAGGAATCGCGACGACTGTTCGAGTACTACGTCGGCCTGAATCGCGTCGGCGGGACGACCGGTGAGGCAACGTACGGCATCCTCGAACGAACGGCGGGCGCTTCGATGTTCGAGTTCATCATCGGTGAGCTGAGCAAACTCGGTCGCGACCAGCATAACAAGGCGGTGAGAAATACCGCGATCGGTGTGCAGTTGACGGCGACCGGCCTCGCGATGCTTCCGTGGCCCCCCGCGTACATCGCGCTCGGAGCCGCAGCCGGCTTCTATGCGACTGCCGCCGGACATGCGGCCAACTCCCGCAGCATCGGCGAGGTGCGGCGCGACGCATCGCGCGACAGCCGCAGCGAACGACGCGATGCCGGTAGGGGGCGGCGAACGCTGCGTGACACTTCGCGCTCATACGAACGATCGTACGCCGAGCTGAGTTACCAGCGCGAACGGCTGGCTACGCTCCGCGGCGTCGACGACGAACGCGACGGCGGAATGGATCTCAGTGGCCTGGCCGCGAGCCTCGATCTTGCCGCCGATGTCATGGGAGTCGATCTCGCCGAGTATCTCGGTGACGAGCGCTTCGCCGACGTCGGCGGCGCGGTTCACTCTCTCTTCGGCCGGTCCGCCGGCAGCCTCAGCGATGCCGAGCGGGAGACCACCGACCTGTTTATTGCATCCGCCGGAGTCGAGGTCTCGCGCAAGGTCGATGCCGCCCGCAGGGAGGTGGAGATCTCCGCGCACGAGCTCCGGGAGGAGCACGCGCAGGCTCGTGACGAGTACCGGGCCCGGTCGGCCGAGTTACTCGACGGCGATCAGAGTGTCGCCGACCGTGACGAGCTCCGCGAACTGGCGGAGGAGGCGTTCGGTTCAGCGCTCTTCGTATCGCGCGAGCATCAGCGGTCGATGTTGTCGCTGCACAGCGACGCCTACGAACGCTACGACACAATCGCGTATCCGCGGCTCGCCGGATTCGACCGTATGCACGTCGAGTCGCTTGCCGCCGATCTCTCTCGACTGGTCGGTGGCCGATACGAAGCGTACATGGCCGCAAGGCGCAACCATCTCGATCTTCATCGCCTCGATCTCGCGACGCGGCGCTCAGAGTGGGAGGCGACAATGCAGGCGATCCGTTCACGGGGCGCGCGACAGTGGTCGCAGAGCGTTCGGCGCATGAACGATCGTCGCGAAGCCTGGATCGACAGAATGCAGCGCGGCTACGAGGAGGGACTCGAGCGATGGGAGATGCAGTATCTGTCGCTGAACGAGAAGCGCGCCGACTGGGTCGAGCATGCCGCATCGGCCGCCGCCGAAGTGGGGAGCGCGACGGTGCTCGAATCGATCGGCGCGCGTGCCGATGAGGCCATCGCCGAGGGCGAAAGCGTACATATCGGAGCGCTGGATACCGGAAGCGTCGATGCCGACGAGCTGGTTGCCGAAGCGCTCGGCGGATTCGACTTCGATCGCCTGCTCTCACGAGCAACGGCGATCAACGCGTCGATTTCGCGAGGCCAACCGAATATCCTCACCAGTCTCGGAGCCGACCGGTTCGCCGATGGGGAGATTCTACACCGCATTCGCGAGGCGCGAAGCTCCGGAAGTGCGGAGATCGAGCAGGCGGTGAGCCTGGTCGGCGCCGAGCGCGCACGGCAGCATTTCGTGGAGATCGCTTCGAACATGGAGCGACAGATCGATCGGGCGAACGAGACGGTCGAGCGGAACACCGACCGGACCTTCCGGGACGCCGGCTGGAGCATCCGGGGCGGACGTTTCCGGCGGAATACGATCGTCGGCGACACGGTATTCTCCGGCGCGGTGCGCGAACGACACAGCGTCGGCCGCTACCGTCACTTCGACGACTACGATTTCGGGCTCGATACCGACCTGAGTACCTCGACACTGAGTCGCATGACCGCGCGCGGGATAGAGGCACAGCTCGATGCGGCGGTGAACGAGCTGCACGACGAGCTCGAGGAGGTATTCGGCGAGGAGAGCGAAGGCGCCGAAACGGTCGCGGAAGCAGGTGAGAGCGTTGAAATCGACATCGAGCGGGGTTGGTTTGCCTCGCTGTTCGACATCGGCGACGACTCGATGATCGTTCGGCGGCATGTCGATGCGGTGCTGCAACCGGGCCGGTTCGGCGAGCATGTCGGATACGCACCGCAGCTGCGACCGGACATCGATTTCGAGCGTGGCTGGCGGCGGAGCGTGCTCTTTCCCGGCGCCGGTCAGATGGATCGGTTGATGGGAGAATTCAGCTACTACCAGGCGATGCAGGCCGAAGGGTATGAGGAGCTGAACGCCGGACTGCACAACACGCCGTTGTGGGACGGCGAGTACGCACCGACGATTCGCTCGGTTGCCGACGTGGGTGTCGGCATAGCGGGAGCGTTCGTGACCGGTGGAGCGAGCCTCGCGCTCAGCGCAGGAAACGCCGCTCTGTGGGGCGCGGCCGATGTGGCCGGCGGTGATGCATCGCTCGGGGAGGCGGTGCTCGGCACCACACAGGCGGCTGCGATCGGCGGCGTAAACCGTCTCGCCGGTGTTGCCGGTGGTGCGGTGAATGACGTCGTCGGCAGCCGGACATTGGTCGGCGAGCTGGCGGGGAATCTGGCCGCCGCCGGTGTATCGAATGTAGGGAGCGGGTTCGTGCACGCGGTGCACATCGATGACGTACGCGGTCTCGGCTTCTCCACC
>SLIN01000341.1 GCA_007135605.1 Spirochaetales bacterium
GAAGAGCCCGACCCCGCCGGCTCGGGGCGCTTGGTCGCGACCGGGGCGAATCGGGCCTCCTGCGTTATCGCCTAAGAGCGCGTTCGAGCGAGGCAGCCGGTGGGGGAACGCCCTGAGAAGCGGTAATCGCCTCTTGACGTTGCCGGCGAATCGTGAGGTAGTGAGCACCGGTCGCACACCGGAGAAGTTTTATTCCACACACAACGAATCCCAATATCAGAAATGTCGCTATTATCGCGCACGTCGATCACGGCAAGACCACCCTCGTCGATGCAATGTTCCGCCGAAGCGGGCTGTTTCGCGAGGGGCAGAACGTCGAAGAGCGGCTTATGGACCGCATGGACCTCGAGCGCGAGCGCGGCATTACCATCGCGGCGAAAAACTGTGCGATCCGCCGGCAGGGAACGAAGATCAACATTATCGACACACCGGGACACGCGGATTTCGGCGGCGAGGTCGAGCGGGCGCTGAGCATGGTCGACGGAGCGCTCTTGCTCGTCGATGCAGCCGAAGGCCCGCTTCCGCAGACGCGGTTCGTGTTGAACAAGACCCTCGAAGCGGGCTTGCCGGTTATCGTTGTTATTAACAAGATCGACCGAAAGGACGCCCGGCCGGCGGAGGTGGTCGAGGAGGTCAGCGAGCTTTTTATCGATCTCGACGCGAGCGACGAGCAGCTTGATTTTCCCCTGCTCTACGCGATCGCCACCGATGCGGTCGCCTGTCGCGATCTCGATGCGCCGGGCGATAATCTGGATGTCCTCCTGGATATGATTCTGGAGGTTATCCCCCCACCTGTCGTGCACTCCGAGAAGCCGTTTCAGATGCTCGTGAGCGATCTCGGCTATTCGGACTTCCTCGGACGGCTGGCGATCGGGAAGACGTGGAACCAGACGGTTCGCGCGAACGATGCGCTCATCCGTATTGATGCTTCCGGCCAATCAAAACCGCTGAAGGTCAACAGACTGCAGGTATACGACGGGCTCTCGATTTCCGAGGCGACGTCGGCCGAGCCCGGCGATGTCGTGGTACTTTCCGGGCTCGACGAGGTGCACATCGGCGATACGATCTGCACGAAAGACTCGCCCCGGGCGATGCGACGGATTACCGTCGACGAGCCGACGGTCTCCATGCTCTTTCTGCGCAATACCGGGCCGTTCGCCGGACGGGAGGGCGAGCACGTTCAGGCGACGAAACTCGGCGAGCGGTTGAAGCGCGAGACCCTTCGCAACGTTTCGCTGCGCGTGGAGGAGAGCGGCGACAAGGAAGGCTTTCTCGTAAGCGGGCGCGGCGAGTTCCAGATGGCGATTCTCATAGAGACCATGCGCCGGGAAGGCTATGAGATGTGCGTGGGCCGGCCCGAGGTTATCTACGGGAAAGCGGACGGCGGCGCGCTCACCGAACCCATAGAGCGGGTATTCATAGACTGCGGCGAGGAGTTCACCGGGGTTATTACCGAGAAGCTATCGGTGCGGCGGGGCCGCATGGAGGGTCTCGCGAATCACGGGAACGGACGGGCGAGGCTCGAGTTCAGCGTACCGTCGCGGGCGCTTATCGGTTTTCGCGACGAGCTTCTTACCGATACACGGGGAACCGGCATAATGAATGCGTATCTGGAGGGGTATGAGCGGTATCGCGGCGATTTCCCGAGCCGCTTCACCGGGTCGCTTGTCAGCGACCGGCAGGGTACGGCCGTGCCCTACGCGCTGTTTAACCTCGAGCCGCGCGGGGCAATGTTCATTGCCCCCGGCGAGCTTGTCTACGAGGGCATGGTTGTGGGCGAGCACAATCGCGACAGCGACCTCGATGTGAACCCGACCAAGACCAAGAAGCTCACCAATATGCGGGCGGCGGGCCGCGATGATAACGTTATTCTTACCCCGCCTCACGTAATGAGCCTCGAGACGGCGATTAACTTCGTAAAGGATGATGAGCTCATCGAGATTACCCCGAAGTCGATTCGCATCCGAAAGCGGGCGCTTGCGGCGAGCGAGCGAAAGCGGCTTCGGTAGTTATGCGATGATCACCCACTTCGACTACTGGCTCGGCTGCATAATCGACGCGCTCAAAGGCGCCGACGCGCTGGAGGACACCATCATCATCCACGCCGCCGACCACGGCCTGGCACTGGGAAACCACGGGTTGATGGGTAAGCAGAACCTCTACGAGCACAGCATAAAGGTACCTCTCCTGGTAAGCGGACCGGGCGTGCCGGCGGGCGAGGTGCGCGAGACGATGGTCAGCTCGCCCGATCTCTTTCCCACCGTGTGCGATCTGGTGGAGGTGCCGGTTCCCGCAAGCGTCGAGGGATGTAGCTTCGCCACGACGCTCGCCGACGGCGAGGCCCCGCACCGCGATGAGGTCTTCGCCGCCGCCCGAAAGAGCTGGAACGACCCGGAGGACTCGTTCGATTCTCCCGGCTTCGCGCGGTAAGGGGTGGTGGGCCGGCGAACCCACGATCCGCGAGTGGGGTTCGGCAGGAGGTTCAATCGCCGGCCGGATCGGCGGTCCGGCGGGCAATTGGAACGGCGAAGTCTTTCATCGCCCAAACGCGTTGGTGCAGGTGCGCGGCTCACGTGTCGTCACCGAGGTGTGGGCCGCCGGCTCGTTCGACATCGATTCCAGCATCACCGAATCATCTTGACAGCATATGGCTTTGCTGTCATGATGCTGACCGTGCGTACGACGGTAACACTCGACCCGGATGTGGAGCAGCTCATTCGCGATGCCATGCAGCGCGGGAGAAAGGGCTTCAAGGAAACATTGAACGATGCGGTACGGCGCGGACTCGGAGGGCGACCGGAGAGCGACGAACATCCGTTCAAGGTCGATGCGCGGCCGATGGGGTTGAAAGCGGGGGTCGATGCGCGCGGATTCAACCGGCTTTCCGACGAACTGGAAACCGAGGGGTTTCTGTCCTCCGCCGAACGGTCGGAGTCTTTCGGCAGCCCGGTTCGGTCGAGCGAGCGACGACTGTCGAACGACACTGACTCGCCGTCGGACGACCGGCGGGGGCCTTCGAAGTGATCGTCCCCGATATCAACCTCCTGCTCTACGCCTACGACAGCGATTCGCCGTGGCATGCGGGTGCGGCGACATGGTGGGAGGCGTGCCTCTCGGGCGGCGAATCGGTGGGGCTCGCGTATTCGGTCGTATTCGGCTTTCTGCGCATCGCGACGAGCGCGCGCGTGTACGAGCGCCCAATGTCGGTCGCCGAGGCGTGCGGGCACATTGACTCGTGGATTGAGCGCTCGGTGACGCAGGTGCTCGAGCCTGGAGCGAGTCATGTCTCCGAGGTGCGACGACTGCTGATCGCCTCCGGGGCCGGAGGAGGCACGCTCGTCACCGATGCGCGGATCGCCGCGCTTGCGATCGCGTACAAGGCGGTGGTACATACCGCCGACCACGATTTCGAGCGCTTTCCGGGGCTTCGCACGCGCTACCCCGTGGGGTAATCCGGGCTGCACACGCGCTCGCCCCTATGCAGAGGAGCGAATCGGGTGACGCGCGCGAGCGCGTGAACGGGCGACACGGAAAGCCCGCAGGCGCCGCCCGCCGAAAAAAGCACCAATAGGCTCCTCTGCCGGCTTGTCGCACGCGGCGAACCGGTTCACAATTGGCGATCATGGCAGATCTCAATACGACGTATCTCGGACTAAATCTTCGCAACCCGGTGGTGGCCTCCAGTTCGGACATTACCAATTCGGTGAGCGGTGTGAAGGAAGTTGCGAATGCCGGCGCGGGCGCGGTGGTGCTTAAGTCGCTGTTCGAGGAGCAGATGAACGCGGAGCTCGGTAGTGCCGGTGGAACGGTCTATCAGGACGAGGCGCAGGCGTACATGCTCGACCTCGGCAAGACGCACGCGCCGCAGGCGTACCTCAAACTGGTCAGTGAGGCGAAGCGTGCGGTGGATATTCCGGTGATCGCGAGCGTTAACTGCATCACCAC
>SLIN01000052.1 GCA_007135605.1 Spirochaetales bacterium
TCGCCGGCGAGCGGACACCGCTGCACGACCCGGACGCGAAAGGAGCGATCTTCGGTCTTACTCTGCGGCATACGCGTGCGGACATCTATCGGGCACTTCTCGAGTCGGTTGCCTACGGAATCCGCCACAATATCGAAGAGATGAGAGAAGAAGGCATGGACCCGCATCGAATACTCGCGGTCGGCGGAGGAACGAAGAATCTCCCGTGGCTGCAGATGGTCAGTGACATCGCGAACATCGCGTTGGATGTGCCGGAGCAGCAGATCGGCGCCAGTTACGGCGACGCCTTTATGGCCGCTGTAGGAACACGGCTCTTCTCCGATCTGTCGGAGGTTTCGGAGTGGGTTTCCATGAAGCACCAAATCCAGCCGAACTCGGAGTCCCGCAACATCTACGTTCGTAACTACGAAATCTTTCGCGAGCTCTATCCGAGCACGCGACACCTCATGCATCGGCTTTCCACTGCGAAGTCGCAGTGAAGGGCTGCGGAGCCGTCGATACGATACCGTCGCCGGATTGGAGGAGAAACAGATGCGTTCTGAGCAGCATATACTCGAAGAGTTAGACGAAAAGCTCGACGAGCTTTCGCGCTTTGCGAAGGAAATATGGGAGCATCCGCAGATTGCGCTGCAGGAGACGTTCGCGTCGAAGCTGCTCGCAGACCGAATCGAAGATGCCGGGTTCTCTCTGTCGTGGGGCGCCGGCGGAATGGATACAGCGTTTGTCGCCGAGTGGGGAACGGGCAGTCCCGTAATCGGTTTTCTCGGTGAATACGACGCATTACCCGGCCTCTCGCAGGAGGTTTCCCCGGTGCGGCGACCGGTTGAGACCGGAGGACCGGGACACGGCTGCGGCCACAACCTGTTCGGAACCGCATGTCTGGGTGCGACCCTCGCCCTCAGGAACGCGATGGAATCCGGCGGCATCCCGGGGACAATCCGGTTCTACGGATGCCCCGCCGAGGAGACGCTTACCGGCAAGACCTTTATGGCGCGCGACGAGGTGTTCAACGATCTCGACGCGGCGATCAGCTGGCATCCAGGAAGCAAGAACATCGTCTGGAACGGATCATCGCTGGCGCTAAACTCATTCAAGGTAAATTTCCACGGAGTTCCGGCCCATGCCGGCGGTGTTCCGTGGCTCGGCCGCAGCGCGCTCGATGCGGTCATGCTCATGGATGTCGGGGTGAACTATCTCCGGGAGCATGTCCCTCCGGATTCGCGAATTCACAGCGTGGTGACGAACGGCGGAATGGCCCCGAATGTCGTTCCCGAGTATGCCCAGGTCTGGTATTACGTCCGCGCGCCCCATCGCCGGCAGGTCGAAGAGATCTACTCCCGAATGCTCGACATAGCGGAAGGGGCGGCGTTGATGACAGGTACGACGCACGATATCGATTTTCTGACCGGCTGCTACGATGTCCTGCCGAACGACACGCTTTCCGATCTGCTGCTCGACGCGATGAAGCGCAGCGGCGGTATTCGCTTCACCGATGATGAGCGGACGTTCGCCCGCAGGCTGCAGCAGTCCTTCCCTGAGGGCGCAGTCCAGCGCGACCTCGACTGGGCACGAGACTCCTCGAGCTCCGAGATCGATGCGAAGGAAATCGATGACCCGCTGTGGGAGCGCATACTCCCGCACTCGAGCACCCCGCCTCTCATGGGCGGTTCGACCGAAGTCGGCGATGTCAGCTGGATCACCCCGACCGGACAGTTGAAGACCACGTGCTGGCCGCTCGGAACGCCGGGGCACAGCTGGCAAACGGTCGCCTCCTCCGGATCGAGTATCGGGGCGAAAGGGATGCTGTTCGCCGCGAAGGCAATGGCTCTGGCGGGACTCGACCTGCTCACCAAGCCCGAGCTCCTGGAAAAGTCGAGAGCCGATTTCGACGCTGCGCGCAGCGGAGAGACCTACCGGACGCCGCTGCCGGAGGGCACGGTACCGAAGTAAAGCGGGCGTTTCCGGGCCGGCCCGCTGTCACCGAGCCGGCGTGGAGCGTGTCGCGCTATCGCCTATCCGAGCAGATACTCCGACAGCACATGCATGCTCTCCCTGTTTTGCTCGTAGAGTGTGCGATAGAGCGCATAGTTGAAGTCGTACCTGTCGCCCCCGGATCTGTCGGGCCGAACGATCTCCGCAATCCGCACCCACCGTCCGATCTCGTCTACGCTCCGATAAAGCCCGATTCCGACCCCGGCCATGAAGGCGTCGCCGTAGCTCGCCCCAATCTGCTGCTCCGGTATCGCGAGCTCGGCCCCGCACACATCGGCGATGATCTGCAGCCACTCACGGTTCTTCGTCCCGCCCCCGACCGCGATAATCCGACCGGGCTCGACACCCTCTTCGGCCATCGCTTCGAGGTTATGGCGAAACGAGAAGCTCACTCCTTCGAGAATTGCGCGGTAGATGTCCGCGCGCGTGTGTTCGAGGCTCAAACCGAAGAACAAGCCCTTCGCGTGCGGGTCGCCGATCGGCGTACGCTCGCCGGCAAAGTACGGAAGCACAACGAGCCCTCTTGCCCCGGGCCGGCTTTCGCGCACCAAGCGGGCGAGAGCGGCGTACGCCGCCTCTCCGCCGGCGCGTTCGATCTCGAGCTCCTTCTCTCCGAAACGATCGCGGAACCACGTAACAAGACTCGCTCCGTTCGACGTGCCGCCGAGAAAGACGTGCTTGCCCTCTTCGAGAAAAGTGGACGATCCGAAACGATCGCTGTCAATTGGTCGCGCCGTTCTGAGCACAAAGAAGATGGTGCTTCCGAGCATGAGCATCATATTGCCCGGTTCGGAAATACCCGCGCTCAACGCCTCCGATGCGGCGTCGGTGGTACCGGCGATGACCGGCGTCCCTTCGACGAGACCGGTCTCCCGGGCCGCCTCCGCCGTCACGCCTCCCACCCGCTCACAACTACCGGCGGTCTCCGGCAGCCGCTCGACCGGAGTCACATGCTCGGCGATCGCCTCATCTCTCAGGGCGCTGAAGCCACCGGCGGAGTAGATGTCGACGGTCGCCCGCCCGGTAAGCCTGTAAACCAGGAACGACTGACACGGAAGAAACCAGCGGGTCCGGCGGTAGACATCCGGCTCGTTGTCGCGAATCCATCGGATCTTCGCCGCCGGAGAAGCCGGGCCGAACATCTTCCGATTGGCAGCGTAGATCGAATTATCCTTCAGAGTCTTCTCGAAGTACTCGCTCTGTCCGGCAGCGCGCGCGTCTATTCCGTAGAGAATCGCCGGCCGCAACGGAGTTCCGCGGGAATCGACCGCAAGCACGCATACCCCGATCCCGCTTGTCCCGATTCCGAGAATCTGCCGCGCTTCGATACCTGACCGCCCGAGCAATACCCGGACAATCTCCACAAAGTCGTGCCACCAGACCTTCTCCGCATCGTGCTCGAAGTGTCCCGGACTCGGGATGTCCATCCCGTGGGGAACGGTGTGGGAATCAACAATTTGTCCCTCGGTTGTGACCAGGACGCCTTTGGACGAGTACGTTCCGATATCGATCCCGAGCAGATATCCGTCGGTCATAGATTCCGATCATACCACCAGATCGACGTTAGAGCACCGTAAAACGTCGAACAGATCGATTCGCTCGGCGGTCTCGCCCGAGCGCCATCGAGTGGGGCGGTGGTCTGTCACCACGGAATCTTCATCGGCTCGTTCCCGGCCACGCAGGCGTAGCCGTCGAAATCGGTGACGTTGCAAAGCTCGCGCAACACCTCTTCATCAAGCCACGCCCGGCCGGTGCTCGCGTGTGGGTCACGCGCTGCGAGCGCCACCGCAGCGTCGCCGAGGATATCGGGCTTGCGCCACTGCTCGCGCGGCCACATGCGCCGCGCGGAAGTTCACATCCATCACCAGATCGAATCGCTTCGCCGGCGTCTCGACAACCGGTTTCCACCAGGCGGCTCCCGCGTTGTTCACCAGGACATCCA
>SLIN01000219.1 GCA_007135605.1 Spirochaetales bacterium
CGAAGAGAGCGACGGGCAATCCTACGTACGCGATATCGTATATCGTTCCCATGACACTTGCGCGGCAATGACGCAGATACGACCACTGGATCATACCGAACGCGCCGGCGGCGATTACGAAACTCCCGAGGAGTAAGACGATGCCCTCGGTGGTGGCCGGTATAAAGGTCGCACCGCCGGCGCCGCGCTGCGCGATCCCCTTCAACAGGGCGTCGAGCGCCGCCAGGCCGCCGGCCGCCACTCCGAATACGACCTCCTGAAGCGTGATGCGCCCTCTTCTCGTGACCAGAGCAGCCACCAGCGTTCCCGTTACCCAAAAAACGACGACGACAAGCAGCGCCCCGAGTTGACCCCAATTCAGTGCCGCCGGCGTTCCGACAATCTCTCCGGCTCCGAGCAGGCCGGTGCCCACGATAATAACCGCAGCGCCGACATAGTGACGGCCGTTCAGCTCTTCCTTCATAACGCAGCGCGAGAAGAGAAGGAGTGCGACAAGACCGGTTCCGTACATCGAGGTGTAGAACACCGTCGGCGCGAAGAGATTCGCCAGCATTACCCAGAGCGGTGTGGTGAAATTCGCAATCATGCCGGCGAGGTACAGGATGGATACACGCCGGGCCCCCTCGTCATTACCTCGCGCCGCCCGCATACGCGATATGCCGAGCTTCATCATCCCTTTGGACATATGAATAACCGAGGTGCCGGCGAAACCGATCGCCATCGCGATTGCAATATTCATTGTAGCTACAACAGTAATGCATTTCGTCGGTGATGTCCTCCCGGTGGTCGCATTCGGGCGAAGATCCGTTGTATAAGGGGCGAAGATGCTTCAACACGTCAGGCGCAATTGGTTTCTCTATGGGCTCGTGGGAGTGCTCCTTGCGGGGTTCTCCCTTCCGGGCGCCGGTGACACGCTGAATCCCGGCGGTGTGACGCAGTCGGCGATCGTGCTCGTCTTCTTTCTCATGACCGGTTTCACCCTGCCGTCGGAACTGATTCAGCGCGGATTGAACAACGTGCGGCTGCATGTAGCCGTGCAGCTCCTTATCTTCGGTTTCATTCCGCTCTATTTCGCGCTCTTCACGCCGCTCTTTGCCGGCTATCTCGGCGGCAATCTGCCGGTCGGCTTCTACGCGCTTGCGGTCCTGCCGACGACGATCTCCTCTTCGACGATTCTCACGCAGACCAGCGGCGGTAATACGGTCGGAACAATGTTCAACTCCGCGCTCGCGAACACGATCGGTATATTGGTCTCGCCGCTGCTGCTCAGTATTTTTCTTTCGGCGGGAACGGCGGGTCTGCCGCCGAACGAGATCGTCGGCGTACTGCGCGATCTGGCGTTGATCATGGTCCTTCCGGTGGCCGTCGGTCAGTTGCTGCGCCGGAGGGCGCGCGAGCTTGCCGATCGCGTGAAAAAGAGAGTTTCCTCGGTCAGCAGCGCGCTCATCCTTACGATCGTTTTCCTGACCATCTCGAGCACCGCTTCGGATCCGGATTTCCTTCGACGTGTCGCCGAGCTGCCGATCCCCTTCCTGTTTCTTGCGGTCAGCCACCTCGTGTTCGTAGCGATGTCGGTTGTTGTCGGACGGTCACTCGGACTGCCGCGTGCCGATCGCGTCTCGATGCTCTTCTGTGCGCCGCAGAAGACGATGGCGATGGGCGTTCCGCTGCTTACCGTGTATTTCGGCTCGAGGCCGGACGTGCTTGGTTTTGCGCTGCTGCCCCTTCTCTTTTATCATCCATTCCAGATATTCACCGGCGGAGTCCTTCGCGGCCTGCTCGCTCGACGCGCAGCGTCGGGTTCGCCGTCGTGACACCGAATCGCTCGAGGTCCAGCGTAATGAATTACCACTCCAATAGTGCCTACATCTCCCGCCGCTCACCGGTCGCATCGCTCGGAGGAGCGGTGGCGACCAGTCAACCGCTCGCCACACAAGCCGGCGTCGAGATACTCCGCGCCGGCGGCACGGCCGCCGACGCCGCCGTCGCGGCCGCTGCGGCTCTTCAAGTCACTCAGCCGTGCTCGACCGGCCTCGGAGGCGACGCATTCTGCCTCTACTTCGAGGCGGGAACCGGAACCGTACACGCCCTGAACGGCTCGGGGCGGAGTCCGGCGGCCCTCGACCTGGCGCGGGTGCGTGCCGACGGGTTCACCGACGGCATTCCGCCGTTCCACGCTCACACCGTCACCGTGCCCGGCGCCGCGGCGGCCTGGGAAGACACGGTGAAACGATTCGGAGCGCTATCGTTGGAGCGGGTGCTTGAGCCGGCGCGGCGACTGGCGGAGGAGGGCTTTCCGGTAGCGCCGTTGACCAGCCTCTGGTGGGATCGCGGCGCTCGGCTCCAGCTTGCGAACGCGCGACACGGTGCCGAGCTGGGAATAGTCGAGGATGATGTTTCGTCGCCGGCGGCCGGGCGGCGCGGCGGTTCTCCGGGTCGCGGCGACGGGGGCAAAGATGCGACCGGCTCACGAGTCCGTCGCACAGGTGGACCGGATACCGGCATAGGCCGTCTTCGCGGACCTCGTGCCGGCGAGCGGTTTCGCAATCCGAATCTCGCCACGGTCCTGGAGCGTATTGCCGAGCACGGCGCCCGCGAGCTCTACGAGGGTAAGACCGCCGAGCGGATTGTAGAGGCGGTCGTCGAGGCGGGTGGGGTGATGTCGCTCGATGATCTCAGGGCCCACGAAAGCGAGTGGGTCACTCCGATGAGTGTCGATTACCGCGGGGTGCGCATCTGGGAATGCCCTCCGAACGGGCAGGGTTTCGCCGCACTGAGCGCGCTGAATATCCTCACGAATTTCGATATTCCGTCGCTAACCGAGCCGAATGCACGCCACGTGCTCGTCGAGTGCATGCGACTGGCGTTCGCCGATGCGGAGTGCGTCGTCGCCGATCCGACGATGGCGGGTGTTTCGCGTGACGAGTACGAACGAATCGTGTCCGGATTGCTCGATTGCGAGTACGGACGCGCTCGTGCGGCGATGATCGATCCGGTGCACACGATACGTTCGGTGGAACCGGGCGATCCGGCGTCGCATCTCGTTTCCGCCGGCCGGCGCGGCTACGGAGCCGCCGTCGGCGACGACACCGTGTATCTGGCGACAGCCGATCGATGGGGCAACGGCTGCTCCTTCATTAATAGCAACTTCATGGGATTCGGAAGCGGGATCGTACCGCGCGGCTGCGGTTTCAGTCTGCAAAATCGCGGCTACGGCTTCTCGATGTGCCACGATCATCCCAATGCCTTGAGACCGCGGAAGCGCCCCTACCATACGATCATCCCGGGGATCGCAACGGTAGGTCGGGAGGATGGCGCGTCGGACGATGATACGACCGCCGGCACTCCGCCGCACCATGGGACCGAACGGGGTCCCGCCGGCACTCCGCCGCACCATGGGACCGAACGAGGCCCCGCCGGCACTCCGCCGCACCATGGGACCGAACGAGGCCCCGCCGGCACTCCGCCGCGAAACGAGAGCGAGCGGCGCCCCGGCGATGCCGGTCACGAGCTGTACGCGGTTTTCGGTGTCATGGGCGGCATGATGCAGCCGCAGGGACACCTGCAGGTGGTCTCCGCGCTGGTGGACGGTGGTGTGGATCCGCAGGCGGCACTCGATCAGCCTCGCTTTCAGCTTGACGAGGGAGACCCGAATGGTACGCTGTTGATTGAAGAATCGGAGGCGGATCGGTTGAGTCATGGGCTGGCGGCGCTCGGGCACAATGTCCGTACGGTCCGCGGCACCGAACGCTACCGCTTCGGACTCGGGCAGATCATCATGCGAAGTGCGCACGGTCTGTGGGCGGGCAGCGATCCCCGGGGCGACGGGCTGGCGCTTTCGGACGATATGTGAGGTCTAACTATGCTTTTTCCCGGTCTGAACGGCTACTACAGCGGCGTTGCGGTGCCGGTCGCTTCCCTGAGAG
>SLIN01000086.1 GCA_007135605.1 Spirochaetales bacterium
ACACGAGGCGCACTCCCATCGCACCGGCAAACCGCTCGATCCGTTTCCTGTAGCGCAAACCCTCGTCACCGGCGGCGTGCGAGATCACCAGCACCGCTCTGTCGCCGAGCGCGGCGGTAAGCTCCACTGCGTGCTCGATCCCCTTGCGCGCCACCACCCGCGTCGGCTGCAGGATCAGCCACTCGTCCCCGGCGATGCCGAGTCGACCACGAAAGTCCGCATTGTATTCATCGATTCCGCGGGCCGGAGTGTCAAAATCCATGACATTCGGAACAAGTGTGCCCGATAGCCCCCTCCGCAGCGCCAGCTGCTCCTGCGCCGGGGTGTTTATCACGACATGGGTGATGTTCCGGAACGGCGGCGGATACGCGGCTGCGAGAAAGTCAGCCACACAGCCGCCGGCAAACCGCTGACGCTCCCAGGCGAAGTCGTGGTGGTGGGCGAGCGTCCGAATGCCGGTCTCCGCGACCACCTCGGTCAGTGCGAGCCCCAACGGAATATTCATCGGAATCGCGAGAGCATTCTGCGGAATCAGCACGTCGATATCGAATCGCTCGAGAAACTCGTACAGAGCGCCTTTCAGACGCTCGCGCAACGAGTGAACGCGTTTCGTCACCTGCGCCGGCCGCCGATCCTCCGTGAAGCATACCTGCCCCAGCTCCGAGACCTCCGGATGCGTGAAGTGCGCCTCGGCAACCTCCATCGACCGCTCGGCAGGGGTGTCGAGCTCACCTCCGAAATAGTACGACGTCACGCCTCGGCAACCGAGAACCTCCGCCCACTTCGCCGCCTCCAGAGAGACTCCGTCGGTCCCCGCGAATCGAAATGAAACGAATCCGGCGTTCATCCTGCGCACTGTAGCACAGCAGCGATCTTCCGTCGCGCAGGACACCGCGCCGCGGAGGAAGTGTCCCAACGTCTCGCGCCGGACGGACGTTTATCCCCATACCGAATGGTCGTCCCCATACCGAATGGTCATCCCCATCGCGACATAGTTGTGACCGGCGGCCTGATGGAATATAGCGCAACCCGCACGAACCGTGGATAATCAGCGATCGATCGTACATTCATCATACGAACAGGAACGGGAAGCACGGAATGGGTTCACTGAGTTTTGTCGCCTCTTTCACCCTTATTCACGCCGCAGCGTACACGCTCGCCGGTGCGATCGCCTTACGGGTAAGTCCCGACATGTACCGCGAGAAGGGACGGGTGCTCGATTACCTGCGCGATATGTCGAACGAAACGGAGAGCGCTCACGTTACGAAGTGGTTCTTCCCGGCGCAGATTCTTCGCGGGGTGCTGCTCGCAATCGTGTTGCTGCCGATCGTCGGACTATTGGGTCAGATTTCGTTCGCCGCGCGGTTCGCCTTCTTCGCCGGACTCCTGATTATCTACGCCGATTTCGCCTC
This sequence comes from Spirochaetales bacterium, assembly GCA_007135605.1. Classification (GTDB taxonomy): domain Bacteria; phylum Spirochaetota; class Spirochaetia; order DSM-27196; family SKKC01; genus SLAN01. The sequence continues at coordinate 1,413 of SLIN01000086.1, forward strand.
GGCTGTGCCGTTCAACGGAAATATCGAGGGCTTCGTGTATATGAAGCCGCGCTACCTGCAGTCGGGGAAGGTCTGGAAGTTCTACCTCGAGACCGTGCTGTACGCTGTCATAGTCGGGGCGGCGGCCGCGGGGTTGCTCTTCTAGTTTGTCGGACTTCACTTCGGAATTGGATATCGGACGTATACACTGACATCGGAGTGCAGACCTCTCGGCGAGAAAGTGCGCTAACCACTTCCGATATTCAATTCTGCCCATATGTCCGACAAACTCCTGATCACATCATTGTGACTAGCGACTGCGATCACGCGAAGTACACGGGGTTCGAGAGCGCGCGGCGTACGGGGTGGCCGGCCGCCTCCGCGAGAAAGGGGGCGGCCGCGGCGTGCATCTCAGTGGGCAACACTGCCCGGAACCGGGAGATTGCTCCTTCGGTGTCCGGGTTGACGACCTCCGCGCGTACAAACCGAGTCGATGTTTCCATTTCAAGCGAGTACTGTGAGTCTCTCTTCGATATGGCCCACGAGGCGAGAACGCCGTCACCTCCGACGAGTCGAAGCGTGTCCCCACGGGCTGCGCCGCGTATCCTCGCAACAAGAGCTCCGCTTCGCGTTCCGGCAACCGAACCCATGCCCGTCGTCTCACCGTCGATCCCGACGAACTGCAGATCGATAACCGGTCCATCGGGGCTTTCGGTCACACAGACACGACCGGCTCGAAGCGCTTCGAGCAGCGATTGGGAGTCTGATCCATGCGCGAAAACCCATGTAGTCGGCGACCCGACACGAAGCTCCGGTGGGTCGTTATCGATTCCCGCCGGCTGATGCCGGTCGCTGCCGCCGACCAGCGTGGCACGATTCCCCGATCTCAAGTACCGGTCGTACCGCGTAAGCGACTCCCAGTTCCGGAAGTACCATGGCCCCTGCCATGCTTCTATACAGTCGGCTCCGACGGGAAAGGCGAGCTCCCAGTTGCAGCCGATACAGTTCGGAATCGCCTTCGGGTGATTTACGCTGAACAGCCCGCCGCGCTCGTGCACGTGCTCGATTAGCCGGTCGATGTCGTCCGCGCCGCCGGCGCGGAAATCGACCCAATCGACAAGCCCCCAAACGTTTGCGTGACCGAAGTAGGTGGTCAGCTCTTCACCCGGAATGAAGCCAGGGTGCGCACGGCTTTCCAGCAGCAGATTCTGACTGGACGTGTTGTGGTCGGTAACCGCGAGGAAATCGAGCGAGCGCCGGGCAGCCGCTGCCGCCAGCTCGTCAAGTGAGCCTCCGGCATCGCTATGGAACGTGTGCGTCTGCAGGTCACCGCGGTACCAGCGTCCGGGACGGTCGCCATCGGCACGGCGACGCGCACCCCGGTCCGCTCCCGAACCAGGCGGCTCGGTTTCACTCTCCCGCATGCCGGCTCGGACGTCGCCGGCGAGCCGCCGCCCCGACCCGGCGGCAACACCGGGATCCCCGGAAAGCCGGTAAACTTCCCCGGGCTCACCTGCGCCCGGCATTCCATCAACCTCGAACTCGATCTCGATCTCGTAGGCGCACCCGTTCGCCCCGAGGGCGGCGAGTCCGAGCACTATGTGCCAGACGCCCGGCACGATCGCCCCCGCGAGATAGCCCGGCGTCGCTGACCGGGCGCCGACGTACACGGAGCGGCGAGCGCCGCCGCTCCACCCGCGAAAGCCGTTGCGCGACGGGAACGCATCGATGGTCGGATCGACGAGCCCGAGGTCGATGGTGTGTCCCTCGTCGTGACGATACGCGATATGCAGGCCGAGAACGCCGGCGGGGACATCGAAGCGCACATACTCGAGCGCCGGACGCCGATCGCGTGCTTCCGGCGGAATAAACCCGGAGAGTACCAACGCTGCCGCCTCAGTCGGCGTTCACCCGGCTGCCGTGCTCGTTGAACAGGTGCAGGTGTCTCGGCTCGAAACTCAGGTACGCGGTCTGCCCCATCTCTATTTCCGGCGGATCGTCGCCGAATGCCCGTGCGACGAGGAGTTGCTCGTCGATGCGGAACGACAGAATGCTTTCGGGACCGAGCGCTTCGAACGCGTAGAGCTCGGAGGCGATCGAGTTCTTCATCGGTTTCGGGCTCACTCGGACGTGTTCGGGACGGATGCCAAGGGTCACCGAATCTCCGTCGTTCAACGCCGAATGCTCCTTCACCCCTTTCGCGTCGAGCTCGAAACTGCTCCCGACAAACGAGCCGTTGCGCACCTCCGCATCGAACAGATTCATCGGGGGGCTGCCGAGGAAATTCGCAACGAACGAGGTCTGCGGATTGCGATAAATCTCCAGCGGCGAGCCGATCTGAACGATTACGCCGTCCTGCATGACCGCGATACGGTCGGCGAGCGCCATCGCCTCGGCCTGGTCGTGAGTCACGTATACCGCGGTTACACCCATCTCCTGTTGAAGATGTTTAATGAACCCGCGCGACTCCAGGCGAAGCTTCGCATCGAGATTGCTCAGCGGCTCATCGAAAAGGAACACTCTCGGCTCGTGAACCACCGCGCGGGCGACCGATGTGCGCTGCTGTTGACCGCCGGAAATCTGACCCGGCAATCGCTCCATCAGATGTCCGATGCGCAGATGATCGGCAACCTCCTTCGCCCGCTCCATGCGTGCCGCCTCGCGCACCTTTCGCACTTTCAGCGGGTAGGCGATATTGTCGGCGAGGTTCATGTGCGGGTAGAGCGCGTAGTCCTGAAACACCATGCCCACATCGCGATCCTTGGGAGAAAACCGGGTCACATCGGTATCGCCGATATGGATCCGGCCGGAGGTGGCCGTCTCCAACCCGGCGATCAGACGCAGGGTCGTGGTCTTTCCGCACCCCGACGGGCCGAGCAGGCAGAGCAGCTCTCCGTCCTGGATTTCCAGCGACACGTCGTTCACAGCCTTGACGCTGCCGAACTCCTTCGTAACATTCTCAAACAGTACTCTCGCCATCTTGTCATCGATCCTTTGTAGTAGTATTACGACTTGATTCCACCGAAGAACTGAAATCCGTAGCGCCAGTTCACGAACAGGTAGAGCGCAAGGACGGGTAAGATATACAACAGCGCATACGCCGAGACCAGCGTGATGACCGGCGTTCCAGCCTCGGTATAGAACGAATAGGTCGCCGTAGCCGCCGGCATACGGTCGGGACTGCGCAACAGTATGAACGGAATCAGGAAACTGCCCCACACATTCACGAACGCCCAGATGCCGATGACCATCATGCCCGGCCGCGTAAGCGGAAGTACCACGTGGCGCAGCATCTGCAGCGTGCTCGCTCCGTTCACGAGAGCCGATTCCTCGTACGACTTCGGCAGACTCTGCATGAAATCCCGCATGATGAAAATGGCGACCGGCAACAAGCCCCCGGTGAAAACGAGTATCACTCCGGTGTGCGAATCGATCAGCCCCAACTCGAAAATCAACAGAAAGATCGGCACCATTGCCGCCGATCCGGTCACCACCGACGAAAAGAGAATCAGCATGTAAACGAACATATCGCGGCCGGGGAGCCGGATTCGGGAGAGCGAGTATGCGGTCAGCGTTGCTACGGCGGTGATAAGAAGCATGGCACCGACCGCCTGGATGATGCTGTTCACGAACAGTGCCCGCATTGCGAACGCGTTCCGGAACACGCTCACGAAATTCGCCAGCGTGGGCTCGCTCGGAATCCGTACCGCCAGCGTCGCCTGACGCCCGAACGGTGCGAGGAGGAGCCACAGCAGCGGCAACGCGAACGCAGTCGCGACGATGACAACGAAGACGTAGAAGCCGATTCGCGCGAGCACATATTTCGGCAGATTCATGTGGCCACCTCCTTTCGCTTGAGTCCGAACAGGTACGAGGCGGCGAGTATGAGATTGATCGTCATAACGATAACGGCAATCGCACTGCCCCGGCCGAACTCGAAAAACTGAAATGCGACGCGATAGGTGTGGATCGCGATTATGTCGGAACCGAACGCCGGGCCGCCTCCGGTGAGCAGAAACGGCGTGAAGACATTGAACGTCCATAGCGTAACGAGCACGAGCGCCGTTACGAATTGCGGACTGATGAGCGGAAACATGATGTCACGGAACCGTTGCCACGGCCCGGCGCCGGCGACGTCCGCGGTTTCCAGATACGAGGGGCGAATATTCCCGAGCGCCGCGGAGAAAAGCAGCATGGAAAAGGCGGTACCCCTCCAGATGTTGAACACCGTTATCGACAGCAACGGAAACTCAAGAAGCCACTCGACTCCTTCGATTCCAAACGCTCCGAGAATTGCATTGAGCGTCCCGCGCCTGCCGTCGAGGAACGCAGTCCACGTAAACCCGATCGCCGTCTCGGGCAGAATCCACGCGAGCGTCACGAGCGTATAGATGATCTCGCGCAGCTTGCCACGCCTACGGTTAAACGCGAAAGCGATAGCCAGCCCCAGCGTTACCTGCCCGATCAGCGAACCGATCACGAATATCACCGTCAGATAGAGCGAATGACCGAATTCTCCCGACCTCATCCATCGCGAGAAGTCGAACAGTCGCAGGTAGTTACCGAGTCCGACGAACTCGGGATCCTGAGCCGCCGCTCCCAACAGGGTGCGATTCGTGAAACTGATGAGAAAGACCCATATGAACGGGAAGAAGAGGAACAGTCCGATGAACACGAATGCCGGGACGAGAAGTGCCACTCCCGCTCGGACCGATAGTATGTGATTACCACGCTTTGTCAGATCGTCCACGCCGATTTACCCCCTGATGGTAACAGACCTCCGGTAGCAGATTCGCGAAGCAGGATAGCCGCCGGCGCCGATTACGACGCCGGCGGGATGCTCCGCGTACGCTCACATACGCGGGTCGGGCTACTCGCGAATAACGCGGTCGCTACCGACTATCTCATCGAGATCCTCCGCATACGCCTCCATGGCTTCCTGCGGTGTCATCTCTTCGTTCACGACCCGCTCGGTCATCCGCTGAGCCGCCACGCTGATCTGCGCATACTCGGGCAGCTGCGGGCGTACCGTCGAATACTGCAGCAGCTCTTCGGCCATGCTGCTCATGACCGGATCGCCCTGCACCGGGATATCCTCGCGAACGGTTATGCGCGGCTGGATGTCCTGAAATGCCATCTGCATATCGTAGTCGTGCATAAAGGCCAGCAGCTCCCACGCCAGCTCCGGGTGCGATGTGTTCGGGTTAATGATGAATCCGGTTCCGCCGGAAATCGAGACGAAGTCCTGTCCGTTGAACCCGGCCCCCGGCTGTTGTGCCGGCATCTTCGCCCAGTCGACGACGTTGTCACGACCGGCTGCCGGTTCCCACTCCGAGCCCGGAGCGACGACCGAACGCCAGAACCAGTCTCCTTCGACGAGCATGGCGATCTCGCCTTCGCGGAACGCTTCAAAGCTCTGGTCGCGACCGGCGGCGGCGAGCTGAATTGAGCGGTTACCGAGCTCTTCCTCGACATAGATCTGCCGGTAGACTTCCAGCGCGTCGTGAATCGCCTGGGTCTCGCCGTACCACATGTTGTTCTCGAAGTCGTACATATGCTCGCCGGCACCGAGCAGAACCATGAAATAGCCCTGCATTGTGGTCGCCTCGCCCATTGCCGTACCGGCATTTATCTGCAGCGGGCTCGGGACACCGGCGCGCTGTAGCTCGCGCGCGGTCTGAAGCACATCTTCCCAACTCTCCGGCTGCCACGGCAGCGAGATGCCCGCTTCTTCGAACAAGTCGGTGCGATAGTAGATTTTGCGAACGTCCGTTCCGCTTCCGAGACCGTAGATCTCACCGTCGAAGCCCATAATCTCGCGCAAGCCTTCGGGGATCACGTCCCAACCGCCCCAGTCCCAGACGGCATTTCCTGCAATCTGGTCGAGCGGTTCGATATAGCCCGCCTCGACGAAATCCGGAATCCAGAAGCCGTCGAACGCCATAATGTCGGAGCCTTCACCGACACTCATATCGAGCGCGTACTGCTGCTCGAGCGCCTCGTCGGAACCACCGAACTGGATCAGTCCGACGCGCACGTCGCGCCCCTGCTCGGCCATTCGCTCTTCGAACGCCGGGATCACGTCCTCGAGGATCCAGACTACCATGTTGTGGTTGACACCGTCCTCGACACCGCGAATGATTATGTTCAGTCGCGCATCCTCCGGCTCGGCGGCTTCACCCGCCCCGGCCGCGAACAGTGCCGTGACCGGCGCCAGAAGCAATAGAACTGAGAGTACCGCTACGCATTTACGCATAGTGACTCCTCCTTTGATGAGCCGAACGGCGCCCTGCCCGGCGCCGGTCGGCTCCGCTTTCGGGGGCACATGCCTCCGTTTTCTTGCTACTCCGGCAACGCCGGATTACTCCTGTCATAGAACGAGTACTCAATCGCCGCACTCGTATCCCCGGCCCGGCGTACACCGCCGGCCGGAACCAGCTCGAGCGTTCGCACCGCTTTCGGCGCCATCTCCAATGCGATTCTGCGCCCGTCATGAACGACCTCACCGGTGATTTGCTCGTCGAGCCGAGTCTCCCGCACCGCATCGAGATCGAATCCCGTGGCGAGATCTGCAGTGACCGCGCGATCGGCCGGGTTCCAGACCCTGACGATTACGCCGTCACGCTCGCGCGCCTTCCTGACGGTCGACAGACACACGGGAGGAGAAACCGAGATCAGCGATAGCGCCTGGGCCACCGCCCCGCTCAGGAATGCGACCGGCGGGCAGTTCAGCCGGTCGGCCTCGACAGTCAGCTCGCTCTCATCCCACCCTCCGGTGAACGGATAGAGGGCGAGCTCGAACGTGTGCTCGCCGAGACACTGCGCGTCGGGCGTCTCGATATTCGGCCCGGCCGACTGCGGGCGGCTGCACAGGTCGTGGCGCGAAAGCCATCCGACCGACCGAAGGAGCGTCACCAGCAGATCGACTCCCCGCTCTCCGGCGCGCGCCTCGTACTCGGGAAGCCCCCGGTTCAGCAGCGCCACACCGGCTTCCCCGTCGTGCGCCAGCACAAACCGCCGGTTGTGACTCGTCGGCTGCGGCTTCTGGAACCAGTCGCGGTGCGGCATTCGCTCCGTAATGGGCCGTCGCAGAACATCGAAATGGCCTTCGGCTACTGCCTCGTCGCTCCGACGACCGGTCGGAACGCCGATCCGCATCCTGTGATCGCTCGCACGGTTCTCGAACGCCACCTTCATACCGAGTGACGGGGAACCCGGCCGGACGGTCAAATAGAGGCTGATGTTGAGCGCCACCGAACCGGTGCGTCGATCGCGGGTATCAGTGAGCCGCTCGGGGATCGCCGCCCGGTAGATCAGCTTCGCGGTAGCTTCTGCCGCATTCGCCGTTACCAGGGTAACCGAGTACGGCGCCTCGATGCGGATCGGCGCATCTCCGTCAACCGAAGAGAAGTCGTATTCGTCGCCACCGTCTGCGACATCCTCGAAGTACGGCCGGGTTTCGAGGGTACGCCCACCTTCGCGATCGCTGATGGTAATGGTGCCGTCGGCAGCGATGCTCGCCTCGATGCGTGAGCCGGTGAGCACTACCGTACCGTCCGATCTCTCAGAGGCGCAAATCGGGCCGTCGCCGTCGGCCGCACTGCCCGCCGAATTCCCGCCTGCGGCTCCGGAAGCCGCGTCGCGCTCGTCGCCTCTCCGGTTTTCGCCGGAAGGGTCGACCGAAAACGAGGTGAAACCGGCCGGGCGCAACGGGGCAACGATCGTCGCTTCGACGCGGTCAACGTAACGATCGCTGCGTCCCGGCTCGTGTATCGCACTCACGTTCGTCACACATGGTGCCGCGTTCCCGCACTCATCGCGCAGTCGCAGCTTTCGCCCGGCGCCGTACGGCAGCGTAAGCTCGACCGTAACCGGATGCGTTGTGGCGACCGGAAGCGGATTAAAAACGATCACGCGATCGCACCCATGCGCACCGCTTAGCTGATCGATTGCACGCTGCTCCGCATAATCGAGCGCGTCGGTTACTACAGCATTACGGTGCATCATCTGACGATGGACCTCATCGACCGAACATCCGCAGATCGAATCGTGCGGGTGATTCTGCAGCAAACGCGTGGCGGCAGCGCTCACGAGGCGGGCCGGGGTCTCGGTCGCCGAGAGGAGCCATGCCGCGGCGGCGAGCGGTTCGCTTACCCGTTCCACTCGCGACTCGAGCCGGTTGTTCGCCTGTTTCAGGTACATTCGCGTGGAGAGGACGCCGGGCAGTACGTGGTGATAGCGGCTCCCTCGAAACTCCCCGCGGTGAACGGGCGGTTGGTGTGCATATGTGCGCGCGAGGTCGACATACTCGGTAAGTGTGGCGTGGCGGAAGACGACGCTATCGAAGGCTGCGTTCATATCTTCGATCAGCTCGGGTAAGTTCGCCTGCGGGAAGAGATGATCGGAGCCGTTGAGGAGCAGGACCGAACCGCTTCTCACGTAGGCGAGAGCACCTCCGCGGATCCGTTCGATCGATTCGCGCAACCACAGCGGCATATCGCCGAGTTCGACCCCGTCGGCGCCGTAGAGCACCGCCTGCATATGGCGCCTCGCCCGTTCGGCGGAGTATTCATCTCGATACTCCCAGTCATCGTGCCCGGCACCCGCGGCGCCGGAATATGTCTGAAGGAGGTGTACGGCGAAGACACGATCGCTTCCGTCGGCGCACTCCCAGGAAAACTCCGCTCCGAGCTCTTCGCCTTCGTCGCCGACCCCGCGCTCGAAGACAATACTGTCGAGCCCGAATCCTCTCGCGACAAGAGGCAGTTGCGAAATATGGCCGAATGAATCGGGAGTGTAGGCAACATTGACGCGACGTCCGAACTTCTCGCAGAGATCCGTTCCCACCGCGAGATTACGGATGAGCGACTCCGGGCTGACGAGGAACTCGTCGGCGAGCACGTACCACGGTCCGATCTCGAGCTTACCCGCGGCAACAAGCTCGGCGATCGTCCACTGTCTCTCCGGGCGAATCTCGAGGTAATCCTCGAGAAGTACGGTTTGCCCGTCGAGCATAAAGCCGCGATAGCGATCGTCCGCCTGCAGCAGCTCGAGGACGCTGTCGATAACTTCCACCAGCCGCCCGCGGAACGCCTCGAACGGCCAATACCATTCGCGATCCCAGTGCGTGTGCGGGACTACGTGGGCAACGACGCTCTGTTCTCCCGCGCGGCTCAAGAATTTCCCTCCAATGACCCCTCCGGAAAGCCCGTGGTTCCCCGAATCACGAGCTCGTGATCGACGATCTGACGAGTTTCCGGTTCGTATACGCCTTCAATCTGCGCAAGCAGGAGCCCGACCGAAGCGCGACCGAGCTCGAATGCGTGCAGCTCGACCGAACTCATCGGCGGGTCGGTGAATGCGGTGAGGTCGTCATTGTTCATGCCCATAATGGCGACGTCCTCCGGTACCCGGCGGCCGTGGGAGCGAACCGCGCGCATCGCTCCGATCGCCTGCGCATCGCTGATCGCGAGCACCGACCGGAATGGGCGGTCTTCGGCGAGCAGCCGGCTGACATCCTCGAACGCGTCTTCGGCGGTCTTTCCGCTGAATACGACCGGTGCATCGTCCGGAGCAAGGCCGTAATCCCGGTGAGCGCCGTAGAACCCTTCGAGGCGGTCCTGTGTAACGGTGTGGGTCTGAGGACCGCTGACGAACACGATCGGGAAGCGTCCGATCTCTATGAGGTGAGCGGCAGCGTCATAACCGACCTGCACGTTGTCGTTATCGACGCTCGGTACGTCAGGCACCGGCGCACGCCCAAGCATCGTATGCGGCAGCCCACGTTCGCGGAGCTTCTCTACGACACATCCGCTTTCGGAGGGATTCATGAGAATCACACCGTCCGTGGCCCGTTCGAGCGCGAGTGCGTCGAGCGCATCCACTGCCTCGTTCTCATCTTCGATAATGGTCAACGACACGGTGTAGCGATAGGCGCGCGCCACCTCATGAACGCCGTGCAAAAACCGTGTACTGAAGCCGCTGGTGAGTGCCGAGCTGACCGCGGGGTTAATCACGTTGATCGACCACGACTTGCCGCTGGACAGACTTCGCGCTGCATGGCTCGGTCGAAAGCCGTGGCTGGTAGCGATCTGCATTATGCGTTCCCGTGTCTCGGGCTTCACCCGCGAATCACCGTTAATCGCGAGCGACGCGGTCGACACCGACACTCCGGCTTCCCGGGCAATGTCGCGGATCGTCTTTGCCATCGTCCCAACTTACCTCACAATCGAACCGGTTCGATTTTCGCGTCGAACCGGTTCGATTTGATCCTCTTAAAAACCGCCGTCTCTGACCGGCGGACAAACACCGCATTAAAAACGTTTGCGATTTCCCGAACGCTACTCTTACAGAATAGCACCCCCCTCTCGAATCGCGCAAGAAAAATCTGCGCACCCTGCGCGCCCGGAATTGTCGTGCGCTTCTGCGCACCTCCGCACCGGCTCCGAACGTCGACGATCCGGTTATATCCGGGCGCCTCGCACGCTTCACAACAGCGTGCCGTCGTGGTATGTCCACCGCAGAACCATGCTTGAAACCATCTACCTCATCCACCACAGTCACACCGATATCGGCTACACACACGACCAGCAGATTCTCTGGGAGCTCCAGCGCCGCTTCATCGATGAGGCGATCGACGCGGCGGCGCGCGATGCCGATGCCGGTGTGGACGGAGACCACGCCTTCCGCTGGACCGTCGAGACGACACGACCGCTGCTGCACTGGCTCGAGCGTGCACCGGCCGCGCGCATCGAGCGGTTTCTCGAGCTCGAGCGGGCCGGCAGAATCGAGGTCACCGCGATGCCGCTGAATATCACTCCGCTCTCCGACACCGGCGAGATCATCGAATCGTTGCGTCCGGTCGCACGCCTGCGGCGCGAGTACGGAATCACGATTCGCCACGCGATGAACTGCGACGTCAACGGGCAGAACTGGCCGCTGGTCGACGTGCTGCTTGACGCCGGGGTCGAGGCGTTCTCCATGGCGACAAATACCCACTTCGGCGGCTATCCACTCGAGCGCCCGGGCATTTTCGCCTGGGAAGGCCCGAGCGGGCGCACCGTGCCGGTATTCAACGGTTTCCCGTACGAGAGCGGCTACCGCTTCGGGATCGGGCGCGAGCGAAGTGACTTCGAAACGTACTACCTGCCGGCGCTCGAACGACGCCTCGAGGAGACCGGGTACGATTTCCCCATTCTCTTGCTGCAATCGTTCCACCCGTTCGGCGACAACGGCAGCGCCTATACCGGCTTCGGGCCGTTCATCGAGCGATGGAATGCCGAGGGGCGCCGGCCGCGAATCGTATTTGCCACTCCGGCGATGTTCTGGAAGCGTTTTTTCGAGCTCGATCGCGCTCTGCCGCACTACCGCGGCGACTGGACCGACTACTGGAACTTCGGCTGCATTTCGAGTGCACGGGAGATGTCGATGAACCGGCGCAGCCGTTCGACGCTGCGGGCGGCCGATGCAGCCGCGGTCGCAGCGGCCGGTGCGGCATCCGGTCAGCCGACCCGGGCGACGCACCGCCCCCCAAACGCCGATCGCACAGCCGCCTGGAACGCCCTTACGCTCTGGGACGAGCACACCTGGGGCGCCGAGTGCTCGGTTGTCTCTCCGTGGGCCGAGGACACCCTCGCCCAGTGGCACCACAAGGCGAGCTACGCCTACACCGCCCGCAGCGCGAGCAGAATGCTCCTCCGCGATGCGCTCGCCGCGCTCTCGCGGCAGGTCGAGCGAACGCAATCCGACGACATTCTGCTCTTCAACCCGCTCCCGTTTCCGCGCACGCTGTCGGGCCCTGTCGCCGAAGGGGTCGTCGCCCCCCGCGGGCTGCGGGAGGATGCGACCGCGGCCCGGCACTGGCAGGACCGCCGGCGCACCCCCGATCCGATCGCCGCCGTCCACGGCGAGGATCACCGACTTCGCGCGAGCGGCGCCTCCGAAGAGCCGCAGTGGCATCTCCCGCCGACCGAGCTCCCCGGTTTCGGCTATGCCGTCGTTCCGCGGAGCACACTCAAAAAGGTAGATGATGGAAACACGCGCGCTGCGCCTGCTTCGAGCGCCGGCGCCGGCGCTGTCCTCGAGAACCGGCGCTTCCGGATCGAGCTCGACACCGAACACGGCGGCGTGCGGTCGTGGTATGACCGGGAGCTCGACCACGAATGGGTCGACCGCTCGCACGAGCTTCGCTTTTTCTCGTTCGTGCGGGAGTCGCTCGACCGGTCGAAGATCGACGAGCGATATCGCCACGCCCCGGCGGCCGCGCGCAAGGAGATTTTCGAGATCGATTTCTCGGCGCCGGAGCTCGAACGCAGCGCCACGTGGAAGGGAAACTGGCCGCGCCGGTACGACACCGCTGCCGGCGGCTCGATCGAAACATCGATCTGTGAGCTTCCCGACGGATTCCGCGCCATCCAGCGGCTCGTACGCGAGGACCGGCGAACGGACTCCGGCGCGGCGGCTCCGACCCGCGAAGGTGAGCGGTCCGGTGAAGGCTCCCCGGATTCATCCGGCGCCGGCGGCTCGGCCCCGCGGCGTGACATCATCACCCTCTCTCTCTTCCTTCCGACCGACGGTGAGGCCGTTCGTTTCGACGCGTGGTGGCACATGGATGACGAGCCGTGGCCGGAGGCGACCTACCTTGCCTTTCCGTTCAATCTCCGCAATGTGCAGGCGCGATACGATGCCGGCGGCCGGGCGGTGCGCACCGATAGCGACCAGATCCCCGGCTGCTGCCGCGACTACTTCACCACGCAGGGTTGGGTCGACCTCTCCGAATCGACGCGCGGGGTGACGATCGCCACCCCGGAAAATCCGATGGTGCAGTTCGGCGGGTTCACCTTCGGCGGCCGCCGGCGGGAGATCGAGCCGCACGACGGCCTCTTTCTCGGCTGGGTCACGGCCAACTACTGGGACACGAACTTCCGCGCGTCGCAGCCGGGGCTCGTGCACGCATCGTACTCCGTCCGGCCGCACGACGGGTTCACGGAGGAGGCCGCGCACCGCTTCGGCCTTTC
>SLIN01000103.1 GCA_007135605.1 Spirochaetales bacterium
TCCGCGCCACCGCGCGCTCCATCACCACCGCGCGATTCCTCACCACTGCGTGATTCGTCACTCACCGGCCGGCCTCCCTCGCGTGACACCCAGCGGCCACATCCGGCCGCAATGCGAGCACGCACCGAGTAAGTTGAATAAACGCTAGCACCGCCCTATGGAGCTGTCAAGCTCAATCTCTATTTATTCTCTTCGGCTTCGGATGATCCGGCACTCGAACCGCCGCCTGTACCACCGGTATCACCTTCGCTGTTGCCGTCGCCGGCCTTCGACTCACCATCCTTCAAGCCCTTCTCCAGCTCCCGTTTCGCCTCACCGAGCGAACGAGCGAAACGGGGGACAGCCCGTGCGCCGAACAGAACAACGACCACTCCCGCGATGATGAGTATTTCCGTACTGCCGATCATGTGCTGCAATCCTCCCTCATATTCGCCACTATACACCATCGACGACTGTAGCCGCCCGCACACCGGCTTGGAAAGCATGAGAATTTTCCGATTGTCAGCACTCGAACCTGCCCTTAGACTTCTATTCGTAGGGTCGGCGTGGGCGAGTCGCTGTTTCTACGCTGAGCACCTCGCCCGGATCCAGCTCGAAGGAGGTGTCATGAGTAACGCACCGGATTCGACCGGGGAAAACACTTCGAAGTCGCCCCCGAAGCAGAAGCAGCAGAAGAAAAAGAAGAAGTCCACCGACAAGCCGGCCGCCGCCGCGGCTATCTACGCGCTCGCGGTCGTCCTGCTGCTGCTTCCGGTATACGAGTGGCTTACGAACGCGTGGTACTTCTACGTGGCGACAAGCGAGTATCTGGTTTTTTTCCTGCACCTTCCCGCACGTCTCTTCGCGCTCGTCGGGTTCGTGCTCATGTTCTACCAGTTCGTCCTCGGCATGCGCCTGCCCATCATCGAGAAGGTCTTCAACCGTGCCACGAATCTGAAACGGCACCGCACGCTCGGCAAGATCGCGTTCGTGTTGATCCTGCTGCACGGAGTGCTGCTTCTCGCCTTCGATTACTTCGGCACCTTCGGAGAGCTCATGTTCGACACCTACCGGGTTATCGGGATGATCGCCATCGTGCTGATGATTCTCGCGGTGATACCGGCGTGGTATTTCCGCCCGCTCAAGCTTTCGCGCAAGACCTGGACGACCATCCATCTCGGCGGCTACGTCGTCTTTCCGCTCGGGTTCCTCCATGGGCGCGCGCTCGGCGCCGAGTTCTCGACCGGTACATGGACGGTGAATGTCCTGTTCAGCGCACTCTTCGCCATATACTGCCTGCTTCTCGCCTACCGGCTCTACCTCGCCTATACATCGATGGGTCAGCCACAGGCGAAGACAGCGCGCCCGGCCGCCGCGAAGGCCAAGGGTTAGCTCGCCGCGCCGGCGAGCGCCACCGGTTGCGGAGTGGTAACGACAACCGCCCCCGTCAGCGGAATCGTCTGCACCAGGGTGAGCTGAATGTCGCCGGTTCCCGGCGGCCGATCGAGAATCAGGAAGTCGAGCGCTCCCCACTCCACCTCCGAGACGAACTGCGTGATCGCCCCGCTCGCCATCGGCCCGCGCCAGATCACCGGGGCATTCTCTCCGGTGATGAATCCCAGCGACATCAGCTTCATCCCGTGCGCGATCACCGGCTCGATGTAGTTGCGATCGTTCATCCGCACCGGCTCATCCACCCCGAGCATAATCTGCGCACTCGGCCCGTAGATGTCGCAGTCGAGCGACACAATATCGCGCCGCTTCTCCGGGTCCTCGATCGATGAAAGAACCTCGTACACCGCCTGTTCGTCGAGTCGCATAGCGCCGCAACTGTAGCACACCGCTTACACGCCGCGCACCGCGCGATCGAAACCGTCCCGCCGCGCGCCCGAACGCGTACAACAGAAGATGCGGAGAAGCAGCAGGTGAATTCGGGCGCATTTCACTCCGGCCTGCAGGCCGGAGTGAAATGCGCCCGAATTCACCTGCTGCTTCTCCGCATCTTCTGTTGTACGCGTTCGGGCGCGCGGCGGGACGGTTTCGATCGCGCGGTGCGCGGCGTGTAAGCGGTGTGCTACAGTTGCGGCGCTATGCGACTCGACGAACAGGCGGTGTACGAGGTTCTTTCATCGATCGAGGACCCGGAGAAGCGGCGCGATATTGTGTCGCTCGACTGCGACATCTACGGGCCGAGTGCGCAGATTATGCTCGGGGTGGATGAGCCGGTGCGGATGAACGATCGCAACTACATCGAGCCGGTGATCGCGCACGGGATGAAGCTGATGTCGCTGGGATTCATCACCGGAGAGAATGCCCCGGTGATCTGGCGCGGGCCGATGGCGAGCGGGGCGATCACGCAGTTCGTCTCGGAGGTGGAGTGGGGAGCGCTCGACTTCCTGATTCTCGATCGGCCGCCGGGAACCGGCGACATTCAGCTCACCCTGGTGCAGACGATTCCGCTGACGGGGGCGGTTGTCGTTACCACTCCGCAACCGGTGGCGCTCGCCGGCGCGGCGAGCTAACCCTTGGCCTTCGCGGCGGCCGGGCGCGCTGTCTTCGCCTGTGGCTGACCCATCGATGTATAGGCGAGGTAGAGCCGGTAGGCGAGAAGCAGGCAGTATATGGCGAAGAGTGCGCTGAACAGGACATTCACCGTCCATGTACCGGTCGAGAACTCGGCGCCGAGCGCGCGCCCATGGAGGAACCCGAGCGGAAAGACGACGTAGCCGCCGAGATGGATGGTCGTCCAGGTCTTGCGCGAAAGCTTGAGCGGGCGGAAATACCACGCCGGTATCACCGCGAGAATCATCAGCACGATGGCGATCATCCCGATAACCCGGTAGGTGTCGAACATGAGCTCTCCGAAGGTGCCGAAGTAATCGAAGGCGAGAAGCAGCACTCCGTGCAGCAGGATCAACACGAACGCGATCTTGCCGAGCGTGCGGTGCCGTTTCAGATTCGTGGCACGGTTGAAGACCTTCTCGATGATGGGCAGGCGCATGCCGAGGACGAACTGGTAGAACATGAGCACGAACCCGACGAGCGCGAAGAGACGTGCGGGAAGGTGCAGGAAAAAAACCAGATACTCGCTTGTCGCCACGTAGAAGTACCACGCGTTCGTAAGCCACTCGTATACCGGAAGCAGCAGCAGGACGACCGCGAGCGCGTAGATAGCCGCGGCGGCGGCCGGCTTGTCGGTGGACTTCTTCTTTTTCTTCTGCTGCTTCTGCTTCGGGGGCGACTTCGAAGTGTTTTCCCCGGTCGAATCCGGTGCGTTACTCATGACACCTCCTTCGAGCTGGATCCGGGCGAGGTGCTCAGCGTAGAAACAGCGACTCGCCCACGCCGACCCTACGAATAGAAGTCTAAGGGCAGGTTCGAGTGCTGACAATCGGAAAATTCTCATGCTTTCCAAGCCGGTGTGCGGGCGGCTACAGTCGTCGATGGTGTATAGTGGCGAATATGAGGGAGGATTGCAGCACATGATCGGCAGTACGGAAATACTCATCATCGCGGGAGTGGTCGTTGTTCTGTTCGGCGCACGGGCTGTCCCCCGTTTCGCTCGTTCGCTCGGTGAGGCGAAACGGGAGCTGGAGAAGGGCTTGAAGGATGGTGAGTCGAAGGCCGGCGACGGCAACAGCGAAGGTGATACCGGTGGTACAGGCGGCGGTTCGAGTGCCGGATCATCCGAAGCCGAAGAGAATAAATAGAGATTGAGCTTGACAGCTCCATAGGGCGGTGCTAGCGTTTATTCAACTTACTCGGTGCGTGCTCGCATTGCGGCCGGATGTGGCCGCTGGGTGTCACGCGAGGGAGGCCGGCCGGTGAGTGACGAATCACGCAGTGGTGAGGAATCGCGCGGTGGTGATGGAGCGCGCGGTGGCGCGGA
>SLIN01000347.1 GCA_007135605.1 Spirochaetales bacterium
CCGTTCATCGGCTGCCTCAGCCACTGCACGCACCGCTTCCCGGCCGACCCGGTCGAGCACCAGATCGATCGGACCATCCCGTTCGGCGTCCGCAATGACTTCCGATCGCGATATGTCTACAAGCCGGTATCGAACGGCTAATCGTTCGGCACTTACCCGATATGTACCGAACAGGTAGAAATCGCTGTCGAGTTCTGATGAGCGATCGATCAGGTCATTGGCTTCGAACGGTGTTTCCGGTTCGTCGGAGAAGGGAGCGGCTACAAAGTCCAATTCCAGACGGCGCAGCTCGATTTCACTCGCTCGCCGAAGAAGCTGTTCGAGCTCCGGTGACGAACCGTCAAGGCCGGCATGCTCTACGACGACTTCGGGCATCGCGGTGGGATTCGGATGGACCGGAAGCGTCACGACGAATGCGATGAGGCTTACATTAACAGCGATAGTAAGCGAACGCATAATCGGCCTCCGTCCGAAGATGAACATGTTACATCTTCATACTACCATATTATAGAGGCTGTGGTTGCACGAATAAAGAGAGATTCTCTTTTGGGCACCGATTACATCAGAGGAATCCCGCGCTCACGACACGCCTCGACCGTCGGTTCCGGCCATACGGAGGCTTGAACTTCGCCGATATGGGCTTTCCGGAGCAAATGCATGCAGAGCCGCGACTGGCCGATCCCGCCTCCGATAGTCTGCGGGAACTCGCCGGCGAGGAAGCGTTTGTGCCAGTACAGCTCGCGGCGCTCTTCGTTGCCGGTTATCGCAAGCTGCCGGAGAAGCGCCTCACGATCCACGCGGATTCCCATCGACGATATTTCCAGCGCCTGACCAAGAACCGAATCCCACAGGATGATGTCTCCGTTCAGCCCCCGGTTGCCGGAGCCGCTTTCGCTCGACCAGTCGTCGTAGTCGGGAGCCCGCTCTCCATGGACGGTGCCGTCCGAGAGCACCCCGCCGATACCGGTGACGAAGATCGCACCGTACTCGTGCGCGAGTCGATTCTCCCGCTCGGCAGGCGCGAGGTCCGGATAGCGGTCGCGTGCCTCTTCGGCATGTACGATCGTAATTGCATCGGGAAGCTGCAACGGAATATCAGGATACTGCTCGTGAACGACGAACTCGGTTCGCTTAATCGCATCGTAAACTCGCCGAACCACGTCGAACAGAAAGCTTTCGTTTCGCTGGTGCGGGTGCATGATAAGCTCCCAGTCCCACTGGTCGACGTAAATCGAGTGCGTCTCATCCACGATATCGTCCGGTCGAACCGCGTTCATGTCGGTGTAGATGCCGGTGCCCGGCTGGAAACCGTAATCGGCGAGTGCCATCCGCTTCCATTTCGCCAGAGACTGAACGATCTCAACACTCGCTCCGTTGAGATTCGCGACCGGGAAGGTCACAGGCCGCTCGACGCCGGTAAGGTCGTCGTTAATACCGCTTCCCCGTTTCACGAAAAGGGGGGAGGTGACGCGGAACAGGCGCAGCTCGGTAGACAGGCTTCGTTCGAAGAATGTTTTGATGAGCTTGATGGCGGTCTCGGTCTGCTTGACGTCGATGATAGGCGAGTAACTGTTCGATGGAGCGCTCATGCCGCGTACCTTATTCGGCTGCGGCAAAGGCTGCAACCGCATTCACGCCGGTCAGTGACCACCTCCTTTCCGTGTCGCCCCTCACTTCCACGGCTCGCTCTGCCGGCGGCGAACGGCGATCTCGTCGACGGTCGCTACTCCATCCATGCCGATAAGGAACTCCACGACCTTCGCAACCTCCTCCGGATCCATGAGCTCGGACAGATCGATGTCCGGCCGCACACCGGAAATCATGTCGGTGGCAACCCCGCCCGGCGAGACCAGATGCACGCGGACTCCGCGTGGGTGCAGCTCCCGGGCGAGCACCTTGGTAAGCCCCAGCATCGCGTGTTTGCTCGCCGCATACGCGCCCTGGTTCACATATCCCTTATGCGAGACAACCGATCCGATGTTTACGATGACTCCGTCGGCGGAGCGGGCGAGCAGATCGGTAAAGCGCGAGCTCAGGACGAACGGAGCGCGCGCGTTCACTGCCATGTGTCGGTCCCACATCTCGACGCTCGTCTCCGAAAGGGACGCGGGTTCGGCAATCCCGGCGTTATTCACGAGTACATCCAGTCTGCCATACTTCTCGCGTACCGCCTGCACGAGCTCCGCCGTCTGCTCGGCATCGCCGAGATCGACGGATATGCAACCGGCCGAGCCGCCACTCTTGCCGATTTCGCGTGCCACGGCGGCCAGCGCATTTTCCGATCGACCGACGAGCAGGAGCTCGCAGCCTGCCGAAGCGAGTCGCCGCGCAATGGCAGCTCCGATCCCGCGTGAGGCGCCGGTAACCAGCGCGAGTTTGCCTGCAACGCCCTGTGCATCACCCATCAATCGCTCCTCGCTCAACACGCGCCGGCAGCCGCCGCGCCCTCCAACAGGCGGTCGAACTCATCGGCCGCTTCTTTCGCTGCGGCCACCGTGGCGCCATGATCCTCGCTCGAATACCGAGCGGCAAGCTCGACAAGCGTTCGCTGGATGCGCTCGCGCTCGTTCACGAAATCTGCATCGGCTCGAATGCGAAGCCGCGGTCGCCGCTCGTTGCCGTCGGCAACAACGTGTAGATGCTCGTTCCACCGGCGGAACGCGCTCGAATCACTCTCCGAGTGCACCCGTTCGGGCAGCAACGGTATGAATCTCCCGCCGTCGACCAGTACCGGCTTAAACAGCGACAGGCACGGAATTGCGGTCCCCGTGTACCAGATGACCGGCTTCGCCGGCTCCTCCGCCGGATACTCGACTACCATCGATGCAGTTGTCGCACTGTTCAGAAGACCTCCGGGGTGTATGCAGATGCTCTCCATATTCTTCCTGCCTGGGCGTTGAGGATCGTAGGAGTTGTGGTAACGGAGAAGTCCGAACACCGTTTTGACATCGATACCACCGTGCTGTCTTCGCAGATACTCGCGCGAGGCACACATCCGCGCGTTCCCTCGCGAGAGTGCGGTGTGCAGCTTCCGTTCGACGACCGCCTTCCAGGAGCGGCCTCCACCGAGTCGTTGCGAAGTGACCCGGTCGCAGCTATCGTAATCGGTATCGATCGAGTACGCGTTGGAAATAGTCGCGATCCCGGCTGCGCGCCTCATCGCCCACTGCCGTCCGGCCGTTTCCAGAACCACCGCACCGTCCCGGTCGCAGATCAGAAAACTGTTGTGATAGTAGAGCGAGCCGCGGTACGCCCCGTTCCCGCCCTGTCCGTATTGTTCGATGAACTCCGCGATGAACGAGCCGGCCTCCTCGGCGGTGCGACTCGATTGCAGGGCGAGTCGGAGGATATCCATGCCGAGAATTCCATCCTTATCTACAGCCATCCGTGAAAAAACCGCTTCGTTACCGATCGCGACACCGTGGATATTTATCCCCATTTCGCCGCCCCACATCCAGGAAGGGCGGGACAGACAGTACGCATATCCGCGGTGGGCAATCTTAACCGTCCGGCCGCCGGAGATCGTCGAGCTCTCAGACGTCGCTCGTTGCGGCACCATGAAGAACGCCTGCGGCTCGCCGGGTTTGCGATCGGAGTTCTTCGCGAAGTACGCGCCTGCGCCGGTTGTGGCGTCGCCCGCCACGTAGATCGTGTCACACACAGCTTCCCCCCTTTTCTCGGAGTTTGTTTGACGAACTCCCGATCGACTGGTGCGAGCGGCTTTCGGCGAGAAGACGTAAACCGGGCCGCACCCGATAGGCGGTGTGCCATTGGAAATCTCATCTTTCTTTCTTCTCAAGCTTCCCAGCCGAATGCTCAATCGTCAAGCGCTCGCTCACGAAAGGCGCTGAAATACTTACTTAAA
>SLIN01000110.1 GCA_007135605.1 Spirochaetales bacterium
CCTCGGACCGGACCCATCGCGGAAGCCGGCGGTTCGGTCGACGAAGAAGGCTCTACGACTGTTGACGCAATCGACGGGCGCGAGGCGGTCTTCCTCGCACAGGCGGCCGAGCGCTCGAGGACGAGCGGGGCACCGGTCGTGCTTGCCGACTACCGGGCCGAGATTGGATTGTCCGGGTAATCGACGGTCGGTCCCGCGAACTTGCTACGACCCAATCCGTCCGGTTCCACAATCCGGCCGCGACGCCGAGACGTACCGGAGACCTCAGGACTGCCTATACTCGCGCGGAGAAGCACCGATCTGCCGCCGGAATGCCCGCTCGAAATGACTCAGGCTGTTGAAACCGCTGGCATGGCATACTTCGGTGATCGTCATGTCGGTGCTCCTAAGGAGTTTCACTGCAAACGAGAGGCGCACCGACTGTAGATAGCGCTGGAATGAACGTCCGGTGTAGCGGTGAAAAGATTCGCTGAAATACGTCGGTGACAGGCCGGCGCGCTCGGCGACACTCCCGAGGGTAATGGCCGTCCGGAAGTGGTGATGAATAAAGGTAATGGCACGACGGATGTTCGCCGGGACCGGCGTCGGTCGCGCGCTGTCGGTCGCAGGCGCGACCTCCCGCTCCGCCGATAGTTCGCCTGCGGCACGGCTCTCTCGCCGCCGGTTATCGCCCCCGCGACTCGGCATCCGTGAGAGTAAAACCAGGATCCGCTCCACGGCTCCCTGTACGAGCAGTTCGCCACCGTCCACAAGCTGCTTCATCTCACGGCGAATGAAGCGAAACTCGCCATCTATCAGCTCCCGCTCTTCGCTGTCCGGCCAGTCGTAGACAAGTGCCTCCTGCTCTTCTCCCCCGAACACCAGATCGTAGACCGCATCGCGAATGAAGCTTTCGGTAAAGATGACATTATAGAGGTCAATCGCTCCGCCGGGTACCGGTTCGATCTCGTGAATGTCCGCCGGCGTCAGCAGGAACAGGGTACCGGGCCGCAGCTCGAAGTGCGTGCCATTCAGCACATGTGTACCGTTGCCGCCGACGACCAGCTCGAGCTCGAAGAAATCGTGCCAGTGAGGCGGTAACCGCTCCGAAAGCCGGTGTACGAAGAAGCCGCAGCGGGCCCCCGGAGCGAAGTACTCGCTGTTTCTGAGCCGCGGTGGCTCGTCGACGCGCCGTTGCACGGTTCCATCGTATCCGAAGCCGAAGAATTGCGCACTATTCCCGAACTGCGGCGGAGCGCACGACTGTGCAGACCGCTATCATGACCGGGAGATGAACACCACTGACACCGAATGTGTGCTTGAATCGCGGCCGGGCTGGGCATTCCGCCCCGAACTGGACTTCACAAACGCCTACATAGCATTTCGTGACCGTCCGAAGGCGGAGCGGGAGCTCGCCAGTCTTCGCGCACAGCTGCCGCACATGCTGCAGCCCACCGCCGACGGCGACCTGATCGCCGGCCGCACGGCCTACTTCACCGTCGGTTTCCACCATCTCGTCTACGGACAGGGGCCGAGTAACGGGATCGACCGCGCCGGTTACTGTTTCGACAGCGTGCGGATCGAGGAGAAACTTGCTCGCGTTCAGCCGGGATCGGCCGAACGCGAGGCGGTACGCCGAATGCGCGACTTCTGGGAACGCGACCACACCGTGCACAGGATACGCTCACGCTTCACTTCGGAGATGCAGAAGGTCGCGCCGACCGACGACTGGGTGAACTGCAGCGCGGTCGTCCATCCGCTCTACCGTATCGCCGAGTTTCAGCCGGACCACGCGAAACTCGTACGGCTCGGGCTGCCCGGCTTGAGGAGAGAGCTGGAGGTCGCACGAAAACGCGCCGATAGATACGGGAATTCCGGCGACGCACGGGGAGGCGACCGCAGCTTTCTCGATTCCGTGCTCGGTGCCGTCGAACTGGTAGAATTCGCAATCGACTACTACATCACCGATGTGGAGCGAAGATTGGACGGCCACGGTGGCGTTCACGATTCGCTCGTTCGCATACGCAACGGCCCACCCGCTCACTTCCGCGACGCGCTGCAACTGCTGTGGATCTATAACGTTACCGCCGGACTTGCCGATTTCCACCGCCTCGATTCGGTCCTCGGCGATCTGTACGTCGCCGATATCGAGTCGGGCGCCATCACCGAGGAGAACGCGATCGAGCTGTTCCAATCGCTCTGGCGGATCATCGATGAAATCTACGCCCGGAACTCGCGGGTCGTCGTCGGGGGACGCGGTCGCACGAATGCGGACAATGCCGATCGTCTCGCCGCCGTCGTCATTGAGGCGACGAAACGCCGGCGGGCGCTCTTCCCGCAGACGAGTCTGCGCTGCTACGAAGGGATGAATGAAGGGCTTCTCGATGCCGCCCTCGATTCACTCGGCGACGGAATCACCTACCCGCTTCTCTATAACGACGACGTAAATATTCCCGGAGTCGCCGAAGCGTTCGACGTAACCACCGAGGTCGCACTCGACTACTCGTTTTTCGGTTGCGGTGAGTACATCCTCGGCCACCGAAGCATCGGCACGCCGAATGTAATCATTAACCTCTCGAAGATTCTCGAAATCACGCTGCATCACGGACACGATCCGGCGACCGGCGAACAACTCGGCCTCGACCTGGGGGGGCTCGCCGACTTCGCGACGTTCGAGCAGTTGCTCGATGCGTATGACCGGCAAACCCGTTTCTTTGTCGAGCAGGCGGCGAAAATCCAGGAGCTGATCTACGACGTGCTCGCCGAAGAGTGCGTGTTCCTGCTTCAGGGAATGTTGCTGGGTGATGTAATCGAGCGCGGTCTTCCGGTGCTCGACGGCGGAATCCAGCATCTCGGCGGAACGATTGAGTCGTACGGGAACATCACCACCGCCGACAGCCTCGTCGCGATCCGGCATGCCGTGTACGAGGCGCAGAACATCACCCCGGCACAACTCCTTGCGGCCCTCGACGCGAACTTCGATGGCTTCGACGGCGAGCGGAGCCTGCTGTTCGATGCGCCGAAGTACGGCAACGACGACGACCGGGCCGACGAGATGGCCGCGTGGGTGCACGAGCGGGTGTGCACCATCTCCCGGGAGCAGCGGGAAAACACAAGGCTCGATTCGTTCCTCGTCGTGGAGATCAACAACAGCGCCAACGCGAATCTCGGCTGTTACGTGGGAGCAACGCCGGACGGGCGATACGCCGGCGATGTGCTGTCGAATGCAAACGGTCCGGTTCAGGGGCGCGACACGTCCGGGATCACCGCCCTTCTGAACTCGCTCGCGAAGATGCGCTCGGGCATCCACGCCGGGATCACGCAGAATCTCAAGTTCAGCCGGCAGCTGTTTAACGGCGATCGGGAGCGGCTGAAACAGCTGCTTGCTACGTTTTTCGAGCTCGGGGGTACCCAGGCGAATATCACGGTAGTCAGCCGCGAGGACCTCGAACGGGCGATGGTCGAACCGGAGAAATACCGGAACCTCATTGTCCGCATCGGCGGCTATTCGTGCCGCTTCGTCGATCTCGACCGGCGCGCGCAGGAAGACATGATCCGGAGGACGATCTATTGACCGGAATCGTTTTCGATATCGCGCGCGGGTCGACGCACGACGGGCCGGGAATCCGCACTACAGTGTTTCTTAAAGGATGTCCGCTCGCGTGCGCGTGGTGCCACAACCCGGAATCTCAGAAAATCGCGCCGGAGCCAAGCCGCAACAGCGAAACCGGCGAAACGACGGTAATCGGCCGATCGATGAGCGTCGAAGAAGTCATGGCCGTCGTTCGCCGTGACCGCGCGTATTACCGGAACTCCGGCGGCGGACTGACGGTGTCCGGCGGCGAGCCGACGATGCAGATGCGGTTCCTCC
>SLIN01000011.1 GCA_007135605.1 Spirochaetales bacterium
AGCTTGTCCCGATAGTATCCGACGAGGTTACGCACGTACGCAGGATCCTCGTCGCTCTGAATGGTGAAGCTGGTGCCGAGCAGGTCGATCCGCATGGCATTAGAATATATCGAGCTCGGCGTTCTGTCCTGCATCCTCTTCGGGTGATGATTCAAGCTCGGTCCCGCCATCGGCCTGTCCGTCACGATCGGGGCCGACGTCGTTCGACGACTCCGATTGCGACTCTTCCGTCTGCAGCGACGGCGTCGATGTATCCCCGGATGTCTCGGTAGATTCTTCCGCCTGCGGTGCTGTCTCCGCAGGTTGTTCCGACGTCACGCTGTCCTGTTCCTCGGTGACCTGGTCTTCGAGGTCATCGAGCTGCGACAGCGCATTCATTATGCCCTGCTCGATCTCGGATTGACTGTCCTTGAACTCGTTCATGAGAACTTCGAGCTCTTCAATCCGTTTCTCATATCTGGCAAGGCGGTCGCGCAACGTTTCGTTCTCGTCCTGGAGAGATTCGATCCGCCTGACCGCCTTTTGTACGCGAGATTCAAGAAGTCGAATCTGATCCAGGCTTACCATTTGTTTACGCCTCTACCTTCTCCCGGGCCTGCTCGACAAGTGTCTTGAATGCGTCGGGATCCTCGATTGCAAGATTCGACAACGCCTTTCGGTTAATTGCTATGTCGGCGCGTCGCAATCCGCTCATGAAGCGCGAATATGTGATTCCCTCGTTCCGGCACGCCGCCGAAATTCTCGCGATCCACAGTGACCGGAAATCGCGTTTTCGCTGACGGCGATCGCGATACGCGTAGCTTTGTGCTTTTGCGACTGCATCCTTCGCGGTGCGGAAGAGCTTGCTTCGTCGCCCCCAGTATCCCTTTGCATCGCGAAGGATTTTCACCCGTCTGTCTTTTCGCCTCGTCCCATCTGTCGCACGTGGCATGAGTCTGTTCTCCTATTCGGTTATCGGTACGGAATCAGTGTGCCGGCTCGCTTCTGCTCGGCCTTGCTGAGCACGCCCGTCTTGCGAAGCCCGCGCTTACGCTTCGTGGACTTCTTCGTCAGTATGTGGCGCAACCCCTGTTTCTTGTACTTAACCTTTCCATTGGGCGAAATGCGATATCGCTTCGCCGCACTGCGCCTCGTCTTCATCTTGGGCATAGTGTCATCCTTTCTCGGTAAGTGTTTGAGAGTGGTCTTCTGTACTACGAACTCCCGTTCGTCGTTAATGCTACTTCTTCGATTTCGGACTGACGATCATGGACATGAAGCGGCCTTCCATTGTTGGCGGTCGATCGAGCTGGGCTTGACCGTTGAGCATCTCGAAAATCCGGTCGAGCACATCTCGTCCGAGCTCGGTATGAGCCATTTCGCGTCCCCGGAAACGAATAGTAACCTTGACTTTGTAGCCGTCTTCAAGGAAATCGAGAATATGTTTCGTCTTGAACTCAAGGTCATGCCCCTCGATCTTCGGTTGCATGCGGATTTCCTTGAGCTTGACCTGCTTCTGGTGCTTCTTGGCGTCCCGGTTCTTTTTGTCCTGCTCGAACTTATACTTACCGTAATCAAGAAGCTTGCATACGGGTGGCTTCGCCTGAGGCGCGACTTCAACAAGATCGAGACCGCGTTCCTGGGCCATTCGCATTGCTTCCGGTGTAGCGATAATGCCATGCTGATCTCCTTCATCGTCGATCAACCGCACCTCGCGCACACGAATCATTTCATTAACCCGCAAATCCTTTGAAGCCAATCTACCTCCTACCACGTGGCGTGCCGGCGCACGAACGGCTGTTCGTGTTGCGGCCCACAATTCTGCGGCCGGTATGGATAACCGATTATCTACCCATCCCGGCGGAATATATGCGACACTATAGCAAGCACCGCGATCTCTGTCCAGAACTAACCACCGGTTGTCGTCGTCGTGATGCCGTTCGTATGTCGACCTGAGAGCAGAAAATAAACGTCGACGGCGAGCAAATTCCGGAGGCCTGCCGGTATTCTCCAGCGCCCGTTCATGCAAATCTGCCGGAGCACAACGATATGCTCCCGCCGACAGAGCTGATGAAAGTCGCGATAGGTACAGAGATGGATATTCGGCGTATCGTACCATTCATACGGCAGGGTGCTGTTCTTCGGCATACGTCCGCCTACGGTCAGTTGCATTCTATTCTGGACGAACGCGAAGTTCGGGAAGCCGACAATCACGCGGCGGCCGACACGAATCATCTCGCGAAGGAGCACAATCGGTTGGTGAACGACCTGAAGCGTCTGGTTCAATATCACGTAGTCGTACGTCTGCGACTCGTAATCCTGAAGGCCCTCATCGAGGTTTCCCTGGAAGACGCTTATTCCGTTCGCAATACACTCGCGAATCAGCGACTCTTCGATCTCGACACCGCGCCCGTGAGCGGATCGCTCCAATCGCAAACGCTGCAGCAGTTCGCCATTGCCGCATCCGAGATCGAGCACGGTGGATTCGGGCTCGACAAGCTCGACGATGCGGTCGTACGAAATCGGAGATCTATGCATCGGTCTCCCTCTCTCTCATGAGCGTATTGAGAAACGCGGAAACGAGTGGGGCTTGGCGTTCGGATTCTAGCAGAAATGCATCGTGCCCGTATGGACTGGAAATTTCCGTGTAACTTACGTCCTTGCCGAGGCGCATGAGCGCGCGGACAATCTCCTTCGAGTGATACGCGGGATAGAGCCAATCGCTGGTGAATGACAGTACGAGAAACTTACAGCTCGAGTCGACGAATGCAGCGTCGAGGCTGCCCTTGGACTCAACAAGGTCGAAATAGTCGATTGCTTTGCTGAGATAGATGTAACTGTTCGCATCGAACCGATCTACGAATGTACCGCCCTTGTGTTCCAGATAACTCTCGACTTCGAACTGCTCGAACAGGTCGAGCTCGGCGCTTGCCCGCTCCTGCAAGCGGCGACCGAACTTGAGCCTCATCGATTCATCCGAAAGATAGGTTATGTGGCCAATCATACGAGCGATCGCGAGTCCGCGGGCCGGTGGCTCGGAGTCGTAGTAGTCGCCGTTGTTCCACCTGGGGTCGCTCATAATCGCGTTACGTCCTACCGCATCGAATGCAATTCCCTGTGCACTTAATCGCGCCGTCGTAGCGAGGCAGATCGACCCCGAAATTCGCTCGGCGAAGCTGGATGCCCATTCGAGCGCCTGCATTCCTCCCATCGAACCACCGGCCACCGCCAGCAATTGGTCGATACCGAGATAATCGATGAGGCGTACCTGAGCCCGTACCATATCCGCGATCGTGATTACCGGAAAGTCGAGTCCGTAACGCCTGCCGGTCGTCGGGTTCACGGAACCGGGACCCGTAGAACCGCTACACCCTCCGATAACGTTGGAACAGATCACGAAGTAGCGATCGGTATCGAACGCTTTGCCGGGGCCTACCATCATATCCCACCATCCAGGCCCCTTGTCCTCGGGATGATGATATCCGGCCGCATGTGCATCACCGGAGAACGCGTGGAGGAGAAGGATAGCATTGGAGCGATTGCGGTTCAGAGTACCGTACGTCTCGTAACAGAGACGCACCGGTCGCAACTTCTGCCCGCAGTCGAGCTGCACACCCGGGTCGTCGGCGCTTTCGCCGAAGGTATAGTAGCGCGGCTCGACAATGCCGCAACTGCCTGTATCGTTGGATCGGTCTGCCATCGGAATATGCGAGACTCTAGGCACAGCGTTCGACACTGTCAATGTGGGCGCACGACAATTCTGTGAGATGAGTTAGGCTGAGCTCCTCGACTTCCAGTATTCGTCGTAGCGTTGACTGAGCTTACAACAACGGAGCGCAATGATGGAGTTTGCTCCGAACAGACTC
>SLIN01000044.1 GCA_007135605.1 Spirochaetales bacterium
TCGCGATGAACTCGTGCCGGTCCGGCAACGGCAATCACTACCAGCGCGATTCCGGCCCAGAACGCAATTATGGAGATGAAGCGAAGGACGGCGTACCAGGTCAGGCCGGGCGCGAACCCTCGGGTGCCGTACACCTGAAACGGAAACCGCAAGCGGCCTCCGCGTTCTCGCCAGAAGTGGCGCATATATACGGCGAACGGGATAAGTACGAGCAAGAGCAGTAGCACCGGTCGCTGAATACTCCACATAGCCCTACGCCGCCTCCCGTCGCGTGAGACGCCGCACCGGTCTGCTCGTTCGCCGAATCACCCTTCGGCTCTTGCGGTTTTCCACGTACGCGATCAGGTTGACCACGATCTCGAGATCCCGGAGCCGCTGCTCGGTACCCGACTTCCGGGACGCGAACTTGATCAGGTCGGCGCGTTGAAACAGATCGTGCATCCGCCGTCGTTGTTCGTCGGACTCGATGCGTTCCTCCAATAGAAGTGGAAGCTCGGTAACCGTAGCAACCATGAAATCACCGTGGACTCGCTCGGTTAAATACGCCCGCAACTCGTCTACGAGACGGATATAGAAGCTCTTTGCATCCAAATCATCAAAGAGTGTACGCAGCTCGCGTATGCTCCGCACAATTCTCCGGTACGGCCGGTTCGCCCTATACCTCGCCGCCAGCACACGACCTCGGGTCGTAACGAGGACGGCAAGTCGGTAGAGGACGAACGGCGCGGCGATAAGGAAAACGAACACCACAAACGCAATGATCTGAAATCCGGGCATGAAGGCCGGCGGTTCTACGGGTTCAATGGTTGCCGAGCCGTCGTCCGGCAACACAGTGTCGACGCGAACCCGCGTCCCGGAGAGCGTTCCGGCGCCGAGCTCGATATCGGGCAGGACGAGCGTTCCGGTTCGAAACGGGCTGAATACGACACGAACTTCGCGGTCCTCACCACGCTCGATCATGCGCATGCTGCGGATCTCGATCCACTGCCCGCTCGGGTGTTCGGACGGCAGGCGAATCGAGTCCGGATCGGTTGAGCGAATTACAGCTCGCAACTCAGCGCGATCGCCGACGGATACCGAGGACGGCGTAATCGACGACTCGATAATAACGAACTCCGGGCCGTTCGCCGTGACCGGTACGGCAAAGACCGCGAGAAAGACGGCGAGTGCAGCGGCACATCGCCACCGGTTTGCGGTGCCTCCCATTCGTGCGCGGCACACGCTTCTCATCGATGCCTCCTGCGTTTGAAGTAGCGAATGAGATGGGTCGCCGCATCCTCGTCGGTTCGGATCTCGAGCGTCGAGACACCTCGTCTGCCGCACTCGCGAAGCCACTGCCGCCGATGCATCTGCCAGTAGCTGTGATAATCCCTCCGGTATCCGGGAGAGCCGTGCGCGAGAATCTCACGCCCGCTTTCCGGATCCTCGAGCTGTATAAGCCCGGATTCCGGGAACTCGATGTCGATGGGATCGACCACACGAATCGCCAGCGTATCGTGTCGCCGCGCGAGGGCCCGCAATTCGCGGTAGTAGTTGCTCGTCTTGAAGTCGCTGATAATCACGCAGATTCCGCGACGAGGCAGCGCCTCCCCGGCCGTACGCAATGCGAGCGCGAGATCGCTTCCGCGCCCTTCCGGTTCCACCGAGAGCATGTCCTGAATAATGCGCAGACCGTGCTTTCGACCCTTCAGTGGCGAAGTCCAGTGCTCGATCCTGTCGCTGAAAAACAGGGCCCCGACACGATCGTTGTTCCCGATCGCCGCGAAGCTGAGCAGGGCGGTGAGCTGGGCGGCGGTCTCGAATCGGCTGCTCATCGCTTCGAACGGGCGCACGCTCCCGGAAACGTCAACAAGCAGAAAGAGCAGCAACTCCCGCTCTTCGCGAAAGGTCTTCGTGTACGCGCTCTGCATTCTCGAGCTGACGTTCCAGTCGATAAGGCGCGCGTCGTCGCCCTCGGCATACTCGCGCACCTCGTCGAACTCTATGCCGGGGCCGCGAAAAACCGACCGGTAGTTGCCGCTAAAGAGCCCGTCGACCAGCTTTCTCGACGCGAGCTCGAGGTGTTTTACTCGTTGTATGAGCCGGAGGTAATCGGATTCCGAACGGGCCATCGGCGGCGCCTCTTTACGGTACCGGAATTGCCTGAAGCAGCTGAGTCACGACGTCGTCGGTAGTGAGCTCCTCCGATTCCGCCTCGTAGCTGAGAATAATCCGGTGCCGCAGAACGTTGTGAGCGACAGCCTTTACGTCATCGGGGACGACATAGGTACGGCCGTCGAATAGCGCATTTACCTTGGAGCAGCGATACAGGTAGATACTTGCCCGCGGGCTTGCTCCGAAATCGATGTGGCGACTGAACCGGTTTGCGTTCCGGTTCGTCTGCCGCGAGGCGAGCACGAGCCTGACGATGTATTTCTCGATGCGTGCATCCACGTTGACCTGTGTCGCAACATCACGCAGTCGCCTGAGCTCGGGCTGGAAGAGCACACGATTCAGCTCGATCTCCTGATGATCGCCGACCCGGTGGAGAATCGCCAGCTCATCTTCGGGGCTCGGATAGTCTACCCGAAGCTTTAGGACGAAGCGATCGAGTTGGGCTTCCGGAAGCGGATACGTGCCTTCCTGCTCGATCGGGTTCTGAGTGGCGAGCACGAAAAAGGGGTCGGGCAGCGGATACGTCTCATCGCCGAGGGTAACCTGGTGCTCTTCCATCGCCTCCAGGAGCGCCGACTGTACCTTCGCCGGGGCGCGATTCACCTCATCGGCGAGCACGACATTTGCAAAAACCGGCCCCTTGCGCGGCACGAACTCACCGGTCTGTTGACGGTAGATCATGGTTCCGACAAGGTCGGCCGGAAGGAGATCGGGCGTAAACTGAATCCGCTTGAATTGTGCATCGAGCGTATCCGACAGGCTTCTGACCGTTCGCGTTTTTGCAAGCCCCGGAACACCTTCGAGCATTACATGACCGCCGACGAGCATGCCCATGAGGAGCCCGTCGATTACCGCCTTTTGTCCGACGATAGCGCGTCCGACTTCGTGACGCACATCTGCCAGTCGCTCGCAAGCGCTCTTGACCTGGCTCTTGAAGCTACCGTCTTCTGTCTGTCGAGCCGAACCGTGTCGGGTTGTCTGACTTTCTGATGATGTATCCACGCGTTCCTCACGTGCCGGCTGCCGGCCTCCTGTGGCTGATCGATAATACGGTGCACATCGGGTCAGCTACGGTAATCTGCGTTTTCGTGTACGTACTCGTCGGAAAGGTCGCTCCCCGAAACCCGCGCGAACCCGCTTCCGATGCCGCACGATATGTGGAGATCAACACACCGCATATGTTGCGGAAACCCACGAAGCCTCGGATTCATTGCCGTTCTTTTAAGATAGGAGGATAGATGAATCTCCTTTTCACGGTCAAGCGCGAAGACCCCTCGCTCGAACACCGGTACCGCACCGATCTCGACACGGAGCGCGGCAGGATCCAGCGGAATTCCGTGCGCTCCGGCGCAGTCACCTATGGCACCGACAATTCGTCCGACATTCGGGTCGTTACCGAATATGGCGGTTTTCACCAGGGGACTGTTTATGACCGCCTTTCCGATTCTTTTCGCGTCCGCGGCGTTACGACAGCCGTCGACCTCAACGCGAATGACATGACCGGTGCCCTCGCCGTTTCGAACGATATCCTCGGCCAGCAGCTCACATACCGTTCGGACGGCGACGGCGAACCCCTCTTCCGCGGGCCGGCGACGCCGTCGCGAAGCGAGAAGCAGCGCCATATCGCTCGTGCTTTGATCGCTGTCTACGCTTATACTGTTGAAACTCGTCTCGACCGCCTCGGGTAAAACGTCACGGCACAGCTCCGGGCTCACATCGAGATCGGTAACCAGAAACGCGAGCAGAGTCGCCATGTTCGGTTCGATCATACCGGCGCCCTTCGCAATTCCGACGACGCTCCCCCCGCCGACGTTCGCACGGCGCATCTTCACGAAGCTGTCGGTGGTCATAATCCCGGCGGCGAACTCGAGCCCCTGGTCGGATGACAGGCGACCGGCAAGAGTCGGAAGCTCCCGCTCCATGTCGGCGACCGGCAGCTTCCAACCGATGATACCGGTGCTGACCGGAAAGAGCTCGGTCCGGTCGGCTCCAATGTGACCGGCGAACGCGGCGACCAGATGCTCGGCGTCGCTCTCTCCACCGGGGGCACAGACATTCGAGATCCGATTGTTCACGAGCACGCCGCGTGTCGCCGGCTCGGCGAGCCGGCGCCGGCCTATTATGACCGGTGCTCCGACGATGGCATTCCGGGTGAATACGGCGGCGAACGAGTCGGTCGGCCTCTCGGTGATCAGCGCACTGATATCCATTCGGTACGGCTCGAGCGTCGGCCGTTCGGCCGGCACGAAACTCAGAGCGGTCGAAGCGGCGCGAAACCCCTCGGGGAGTGGCACCTCGCGCCGCAGATAGTCGAAATAGCCTGCTTCGTCGGTAAACTCGTACATCTCGTTGCGATAGGCGCGTGTTATCGATCAACCCTGGCACTGCCGCCACCGGCGAGCGAGGCAACATCCGATACGGTCACCATGGAGGTGTCACCCGGTGTTGTCATCGCCAGCGCTCCGTGCGCGGCACCGTAGTTGACGCAATCGGCGGGGTCCATACCTTCGAGAAAGCCGTAAATGAGACCGCTGGCGAAGCTGTCACCGCCGCCGACCCGATCGAGAATCTCGAGCTTCGGCCGATGCACCGCCTCGTAGAACCCGCCGTCGTGCCAGAGCACCGCACCCCAGTCATTGACCGTGGCCGAGTGCACATCTCGAAGGGTCGTCGCCACCGCCTTGAAGTTCGGATAATCCTTTATGACACGGTCAATCATACGTTTGAAGTTCGCCGGATCGAGCCCGGTGATCGTCTCGTCGACGCCTTCAACCTCATAGCCGAGACAGGCGGTGAAATCCTCCTCATTTCCGAGCATAACGTCGACGTACGGTGCGATCTGCCGGTTCACTTCCTGCGCCTTCTCGGCGCCGCCGACACGTTTCCAGAGGCTCGGCCGGTAGTTGAGATCGTAGCTTACGATCGTCCCCGCTCGTCTTGCCGCCTTCATTGCTTCGATCATGACACCCGGCGTTGTTTCGCTCAGCGCGGCGTAGATGCCGCCGGTATGGAACCAACGCGCGCCGTCACGGGAAAAGATGGCGTCCCAATCGATGTCGCCGGCCGACAGGCGGCTCGCAGCGTTGTTCGCCCGGTCGTATACGCCCTTCGCCTTTCGGACACCGAAACCGCGTTCGGTGAAGTTCAACCCGATACGGACGTCGGCGCCGACGCCGTCGTACGGATACCACGACACGTATCGGGTATCCACTCCGCCCTGCAGAATGAGATCTTCCACGAGTCGGCCCACTTCGTTCTCTACAAGCGCGGTCACGACCGCCGTATTCTTCCCGAAGCACCGCCGCAACCCGCGTGCGACGTTGTACTCTCCGCCCCCTTCCCAAACGGTGAAGCTTCGGGCGTTGCGTACGCGACCCTCACCCGGGTCGAACCGAAGCATGATCTCTCCGAGGCTCACCTCATCCCAGAGGCATTCATCGGGATTGCGTAACGTTACTGAATGCATATCACTTGCTCTCCATTACCCAGACGCCGTTCCACGACTCCGGCGGGTCGGCTGCAAGAGCGCGACACTTTTCGGCGTACTTCTGCGCCGGAGGATCGTCGGCGAGTGCGAGAAAATCCGCCCTCGCCCCTTCGAAGTCGCCATCATAATAGCGGGCAAGTGCCTCGGAAAAGGTCTGGAACCGCCGTCGTCCCGCATGGTAGACATCCGCCGGCATCGGCTCATAAACACGTACCGGTTCGCTGCGACCGACTACCGCAATGCGACCGAGCTCACGGCAAGCGATTCCGTCCGAGAGGGCGGAAGCCGTGCTTTCGGAGATCATGGTGTACGTTCCGAACTGCTTGTTCACACCTTCCAGGCGGGCAGCGAGGTTGACCGCATCACCGAGCATCGTGTAGTCGAAACGTGAGCGGCTGCCCATATTCCCGACAACCGCTTCACCGGTATTCATCCCGATCCGCATGTGCAGATCGCGACCCACCCGCTCGCGAAACGCCGGGCGAAGCTCGTCAAGCCGTCTCTGGCATTCCAGCGCAGCGCTCACCGCGACCTGAGGATGATTCGGTACATCGAGCGGAGCGTTCCAGAACGCGATGATAGCATCACCCTCGAACTTGTCGACCGTCCCACCGGAGTCGGTGACAATATCGGTCATATCGCTGAGATAGTCATTCAGCAGTGCGATCAGCTCGTCCGGCGTAAGCCCTTCGCTGAGCGAGGTGAAACCCTGCAGGTCGCTGAAAAAGATGGTCAACTCACGTCGTTCGCCGCCGAGCTGAAGCCGGCTCGGATCCTCGAGTAGCTTCTCGATTACCGCCGGGCTCAGGTACTGGCTGAACGCACCTTTGATGAAGCGACGTTCCCTGCCCTCGGTCATGTAGTTCAACACGGCGGCACTCACCGCTCCGATCGTACCGGCGGCCGCCGGTACGACCAGCGGCATCCAGTACCCGCCGGCATACGCAGCCGATGAAAGAATCACCGGCAGAAGCGGAGCTCCCACGAGCGCGACCACAGTCGCGGAAAGCGACCGGACCATCGCCGTGGCAAATCCGGCGATAAACGCGAGCACAACGACATAGAGCAGATCTACGACCGGCGACGCCTGCCGCATGAATCGCCCGGAAAGCAGGTTCTCGAGCATTGCAGCGTGAAACTCGACACCCGCCGCGGCGCCGTCGACCGGCATCGGCCGCAGATCGTAGAGGCCGGCGGCGGAGAAACCGACCATGACGTGTCGCCCCTCGAGCTCCTCCGGATGCACCACCGGTGACTCCTCCGAGCCGGAGGCGAGGCGTATCTCGCTCTGTATGATGCCGGCCGCCGAGAACCGTTCCCGCTCGCGCGCTCCGGCCTCGAACCGAACGATCATGTTCGCGGAGCGATCGAGCGGAATGGTGAGGTCTCCGACCGAAGCGCTGCGCTCGGACAGGCGCAGCGTGTGCGCGCTCAGGGCAGCGGCGTCGTTCGTCAGCCCGGCGGCAGCGACCCCCTCTTCGGTCTCGGAAACACCGACGAACCAGGCAGCGAGGGCGAGGCTCGGCACCGCGTCACCGCGAAAGGAGCTTACCAGCGGCGATCGACGGTAGATGCCGTCGGGGTCCGGCGCGATACTCACATTTCCGAACGCGGCTGCTGCGGCGGAGAGCTCGGGCACCGGAAAGAGCGCCCGTTCGACACTCCGCATACGATCGAGATCGGCGGAGTCCATTGATACGGTGGCACGCTCGCGCGGAAGATAGTCGGGAAACGGCTCCTCGCGCCCGGTTTCTCTGCCGTAGAAAACCGCCGCCACCGTACGCCCCTGTCGCTCGACCGCGTCGGCGAACACCTGATCGTCGCCGACGCCGTAGAAGCTGTCGTCGCTGTAGATCACGTCGAAGGTAAGCGAAGCCACGTTCGCTCTCGCGGCGAAGTCGGCGATCGCCGCGTAATATGCGCGCGGCCACGGCCAGCTCTGCCCTTGAGCCTCGAGCGCCCATTCGAGACTCTGCTCGTCGACGAGAATAAGCACCACTTCGTCCTCGCCGTCCCGTGCGGTGGTGAAGGCGCGCGCTCTCATATCATAGCTGCTGCGTTCGGCACCGTCGAACACACCGCCGAGCAGTAACAGAATCGCGATGACCCCCGAGCCGCCGCCGGTTGCAAGCGCACGACCGAGCCGACTCCGAAACAAACCACTCATTTAGACGTGCCCCATGATTCTCCGGAACCGCTCCGACCGTCGCGGATCGACTTCCGGGTCATCGTCCCGCAACACCGCGCGAACGTCGCGCAACCTGTCGCTTGGAGAGGGATGCGTTCGCGCCAGCCCCGGTCCGTCCGGCTCCCACCTCTCATCCATATGCTCCAGGAACGAAGCGAGTGCGGACGGTGCGAAACCGGCGCGCCGCAGAATCTTCACCGCGCCCTGATCGGCCTCGCGCTCCGCCGATCGCGAGTAGCCGGCGGTGAAAAGGGTCTGGGTCACATCATCGATCGTTCCTTCGAAGATTTCGGTAAGCTCGGCGACTTCCTCGCTGGTAGCGAACTGCGCACCGGTAATCGCCGCGCTCGTGAGGGCGGCGGTGATCCGGGACGTTCTGATCGTTTGCAGACCGTGACTCTCCACCACGTGCGCAACCTCGTGAGCCAGCACCGCGGCCAGCTCGTCTTCATTCTCCGCGAGCCTGACCATACCGCGCGTGAGAAATATGTGCCCCCCGGGGGTCGCAAAGGCGTTCACCTCATCGTCATCGAGAACCTGGAAGGAGTAGTCGGCAAAGAGCGACGGTCGGTCCGAAGCGAGCACCACTATTCGGCCGATCGTATCGAGATACTCGTTGACTTCGTCGTTCTCGTACGGCGGATAGTGATCGAGAACGGTGGCGGCAACCGACCGTCCGATATAGTACTCCTGCTCGGGCGTGAAGTCCTCGAAGCTGCGCTCCATCCGTTCTCCGGTCCGACGAATGCTCTCAGCCTGTCGCCGGTCGATTGTGCCGGTAGCCTCACCGACCGTCGCACCGATATCGGTAATTGTCCCGCACGTCACAAGAACGATCGCTGTCGCGACAGCGACAACCGCTACGAGAGCGGTATTTCGCGCTCGTACACTCATGACTCATCTCCCGGGACTCGCAGTCCACCGTCCTCGATGAATCTCATCAGTGCTTCGGAATCGCGCGCCCGGGCCTCCATACGATCGACTCCGTCGAAGGAAAGCCCCTGCTCGCTTCGATAGCGTTGTTCCACCTCCTCGTTGAACCCGCGACCGGCCAGTGCAACTTCCCTATCGTCGGCACGACGCGCGGCATCCTCGCCGTCGTCTGCGAGAACGATGCGATCCTCGCTGACCGCCGACCTGTGCAGCCATCCTTCGCCCGCCGGCGAGACCACGCGCAGAAAATCGCCGCGCACCTCCAGGACTTCGACCTCATCGGTGTAGGCGAGTTGCGCGACGATCGGCGCCAAGTGCCCCGAAGCTTCGCGCAGCTGAGCCGACCGAACGGCAACACTCACCAGTTGGCCCTCGAGCGCCCAGGCGGCGGCGACCGCGACAAAAAGACCCACACCTACGGCAAATGCTTTCCGATACATAGCGGATACCTCTTCAGCAGCACTATATCATGAGCGATCGCGTCCGCACACGAAAGTCTGTGCAAACGCGAAGTATCGTGCGGGGTGTCGGCGACCGAATAGAGACTACTTGCGCGTGCCGGAAACCATTGCTTGGACCGACAAACCACTATTCGCTGCCGTACTTGCGGGTCAGCACCCGAAGCGTCTGCGCGTCCCGATAAAAGGCGTCAACGGAGGCATCCTCAACACCGCGAAGGCACACCCAGAAATCGTCGTCGTGTTTGCTGAGTATCCCGAGATAGCGTGCCCACCGGTCGGTAGCCTCACTGAGCATAGTCGCCCCGATCGCTCGACTTACTCCACTTGCATGCAGGCCGAGCACCGATTCGCTTATCAGCTCGAGGTCTCTGGCATCCGCCTCGATCTCGGGTTGCTCGGGAGGACGCCAAAACACCTGTGCGGTGGAGGCGCCGGCCCTCTGCAGAAGCTCGAACGCCTCCGAGCCGGTCGCCGCATGAGAATACGGGTGCAGTCCGACCGCGACCATCAGGCCGAGCCCTTCGGCCCGATCGACGCATTCGGCTATCCGCGCGGCAACGCTGTTCCGCTCGTCATCAGTCGCCTCGCCGAGTGGACGATCACCGGCCCGAACACGAATAGCGCCGGCCCCGAGCTCGGCGGCTGTACGAACGATTACCGCCAGATCGTTTCCGTTCTCACCGGTAATCGCAGCATCTACAGCATACGAGATGACCGCGAGGCCGGCCTCTTCGGTTACGTTCCTCGCTCTCGCTGCGGCGTCCAGGTTGCCGACCGGACAGTGACTCTCATCCTGCCATTCGATGCCACCGAGACCAGCCGCTTGGACGAGCTCAACGATCCGTTTGGGCGCAAGGGTCCTGAACGTATCGGAGCTAAGGCCAGGTAGGATCATGCGAGCGCAGTCTCCGACGCCGGCACGAGCGCTGTCAAGCAGCGGTTGCGTGGACGGCCGGGAGTTGCCTGCGTGGTGCCCGGCGTCAGCCGGCGGTTGCCCGGCGGTTGCGCGGTGTACCGATGGCGTATAGCATCGGATCACTCACTATGTTTGTCCCCACTGAGCTTCTCGCCGCGGTCGCAGCCGTCGTCCTGCTCCTCTGCGCTCTTGCCGTGCTGGTATTAATGCGACACGGGCGCGTATCGGGCAGAGAACCCGCCGCCGAAGCGCTCGCTCGCCTGGAAGGTCGCCTCTCGGAGCTCGGCGATATATCGAGTCGTGTGGAAGAGCTCACGGCCATATTCACCGTACCGAGAACGCGTGGTGAGGTCGGCGAGACCGTGCTTGCCGAACTGCTGGCTACCTATCTACCCTCCGACGCCTACACCTTGCAGCACTCGTTCGCCGACGGCGGACGAGTGGATGCAGTCATAGCGCTCGGCGATTCACTTGTTCCGGTCGACGCCAAGTTCCCGCTGGAAGCGCTTCGCAAGCATCAGCGCGAGAACCCGGAGGCGAGTGAGCTTCCCGCTTCGATTCGCCGGACCTTCATCTCCCACGCTCGCACCATCTCCGAACGCTACATTCGTCCCGAAGAGGGCACGATGAATTTCGCACTCATGTACGTTCCGAGCGAAGGGGTTTACTACCGGGTGTTCGTCGCCGATCCCGGCGAAACCATGCGCGAGGCGCTCGCTCTGCGAGTAATACCGGTGAGCCCCGGCACGCTCTTTCTCTATCTGTTGACCGTTTCGTACGGGCTGCGCGGCCTCGCGTTCAGCCGCGAGCGGTCGGAACTGCTTGCTGCGGTGAGCGCGGTCCGGCGAGAGTTCGATGAGCTAACACGCGCGCTCGAACTGATGCGCGGTCATCTGAGAAACGCTTCGAAGGCAGCCGACGATTGCGATTCCCGCCTCGCAAAGCTCGATCGAGGGCTCAATCGGCTCGAGGAATAGATCGCCCCGGTCGCCGGCGCCCCCTACCGGCGCAGCGTCACCTCCACCGGCAAGTGATCCGAGTACCCGTGCGCGATATCGGAACGCCGGCGCCGGGGTGCTCCGCGTGAATCGAGCATGTACGGCTCGGCGACAACCCGAAACTCCCCGATGCCGATCGAGCCCCGACCGTCGGGCGACTCATCTCCGGTATCCGGATCGCCGTCGGCGAACCCCGGCCCGAACATAATATGGTCGAGACTCTTCCATCGCCCCCGATACACGTATGTCCCGGGC
The DNA here is from genome assembly GCA_007135605.1 of Spirochaetales bacterium. GTDB lineage: Bacteria > Spirochaetota > Spirochaetia > DSM-27196 > SKKC01 > SLAN01. The sequence continues at coordinate 11,393 of SLIN01000044.1, forward strand.
GGCGAGACCGCCTCGGACGAGGCGTCGTAAAGCGCCGCCTTCCACGGCGAATAGAGAACGACCTCGTCATCGGAGAGTGTCGCTTCGCCGGGACGAGCCGTGAGAAAAAGCGATTTCCGTGGGTCGTACCGGCCTATCGAATCGACCGGCAGCAGCGCGGTCGGATATTCGCCGGCACGACGACGGTACTCGTCGGCGCTGAGATTCAGGTCGCCGGCAACGATCGTCGGAATCCCCTCGCCGGCGCTGAGCCGCACGCGACGGGCAACGATCCCGGCCGCCTCCCGCCTCGACGGTTCGGTCTCGCGGTCGCCGCGTACCTTCGAGTGCCAGTGGTTCACCAGAAGGCGGATGCGCCGGCCCTCCCAATCGAGGTCGACTTCGAGGATATAGCGCCCCGGCGCCGTCCAGGGAAGGCCGAGCGTATGTGTTCGCGCCGCAATTACGGGAAGTCGCGAGAAGATCGCGTTGTGAAACGGCCCGTCGTTAGCCACCAGCAGCTTGTGGCGGTAGCCCATTCGCGACAGCTCACCGGCAAGGTCGGAGAGAACGCGGTGGTTCTCTATCTCCTGCAGCGCGAGGATGTCCGCGCCGTCACCGCCTCCGAGCTCCCCGATTACACCGACGGTGTTCTCCAGGCTGCGTGCATAGCGATTCGGCCCCCACCGTTCACCGCGCGGGTCGAATGACGCATATTCGGTCCCGTCGTACACCGCGTCAAAAAGGTTCTCGACATTGTAACTGGCGAGCACGATCTCATCGGCGGTCGAACACGCCGCGAGCGCGCCGGCCACGGCGAGTGCGGCCGCGAGTGTCGCCGCCACGATCGCGCGCTTCCGTTCGGCACCCGTAAGCCGGCCGGCCTGCTTCGTTCGGTTCATACGCTCTCATCACCCTCCACCCCCACGTACCGCGTCGATGAGCGTGACGATTGAAGGTAACAGGCAGGTTTTCTGGTGATGTGATGATATCGGCGGCGCGAGCCGCCGCACGCAGGGCCTTGCCGGTCGCACGAAACCCGTGGCGCCCCGCTCGCCGCGCTTCTATCGCGTCGAGCGTGCCAGGTCGACGATCCGGTCCACCTCGCGATCGGGGTCCAGTCCCATCGGCTCGAACTCCGCTCCCGTCACCCGCTCGACCGCGTCGATGTACCGGCCGGCCAGCTCCACGATCACGTCTTCGGGAATCCGCGGCGGTTTCCCGTCGCCGGAGTACCCGCGCTCGAGCAGCCAACCGCGCAGATACTCCTTGTCGAGATGGTGTTGCGCGGCTCCGGCGGCGAACCGGTCGGCGTACTGCCGCGCATCCCAGTAGCGCGAGCTGTCGGGGGTATGCAGCTCGTCGATTAACGTCAGCGTCCCGGCATCATCGATTCCGAACTCGTACTTCGTATCGACGAGCACCAGCCCGCGTTCGGCCGCGTGTGAGCGCCCGCGCTCGTAGAGGGCGAGCGCCGCCTCGCGAATCTCGCGCCAGCGCCGTGCGCCGACCAGGCCCGACTCGACGATCTCCGCCTCGGAGATCGGCCGATCGTGGCCCTCCTGCGCCTTCGTCGAGGGGGTGAGAATCGACTCGGGAAGCTGTTCGTTGTGCGAAAGGCCGTCCGGCAGCGTGATGCCGGAAACCGCCCGTCCGTCGCGGTAGTCGCGCCACGCGCTTCCGGCGAGGTAGCCGCGCACGACCACCTCCACCGGCAGCGGCGTACACTTGCGCACGCGCATCGCCCGCGGGGTAACCATTTCGACGACGTGATTCGCCACGATGTCTCGGGTGATCGCAAACCAGTACAGGCTCATGCGGTTGAGCACCTCGCCCTTACACGGGACGAGCGCGAGGATCCGGTCGAACGCGCTCACACGGTCGCTCGCGACGATCAACAGCTCATCGCCGAGATCGACGATTTCACGCACCTTGCCGTGCAGCACCGAGCAGCCGGCCGGCATCGCCTCGTCCGGGATTCCCGAGAAGCTCGCCGGCAGGTGAGCTCGCAACCACTCGCCGTCCATGCTGCTTAACCCTCGAGCTCGCTTCGCGACGAGACGATTCTCGAGACCAACCCGTACTCTTTCGCTTCGTCGGCGCTCATCCAGAAGTCGCGATCGGTGTCCTGCTCGACCTTCTCGAGCGGCTGCCCGGTCTCATCACTAATGAGCTTATTGATCCGCTCACGCGTTTTCTGAAGCTCCTTCGCGTGAATCTCGATATCGGTTGCAACCCCGCGCATACCCGACAGCGGCTGATGGATCAGGTAGTGGCTGTTCGGCGTGGCGTAGCGACACTCCTTCGCTGCGGCCAAAAGAATCAGCGCTCCGGCACTCGCCACCAGCCCCATGCCGATCGTGTGCACATCCGGCTTTATGAAGCGCATCATGTCGAAGATGGCGTAGCCGGCGTCGGCGTCACCACCCGGCGAATCGATAAACACGCGAATCGGATCGTCGCCGGCATCCTCGAGGAGGAGCAGCTGCCGCACAACCCGCTCGGCGAGCGCTTTGTTCACCTCGCCGGACAAAAGGATCGTGCGGGTTTTCATCATCTTCTGCATGAGCGCCTCGGCGCCCTGCTCGTTTCGCTTATCCTGATCGTCGTCTTCGTTCTCGTCGTCGAGACGAATCTGATCGTAGTCGTTCTGCATTGGAGTTCTCCATTTCACATTTGGTTCGAACGGTGAGTATAATACGCGCGGATATGCACGAGCAAACCGGGGATGGCTCGAAAGAGATCGAGACGAAGAGCGCGGTAGTCGCGGTGATCGGCCGGCCGTCGGTCGGCAAATCGACGCTCATGAACCGCATCTGCGGCTACAAGATATCGATAGTAACGCCGGTCCCCCAGACAACCCGAAACCGCGTGCGCGGTATCTACACCGACGA
>SLIN01000216.1 GCA_007135605.1 Spirochaetales bacterium
TCGAGCGGATTTAATTCTATCGAAAGTAGAGTATCTCGCTTGGTTTAGTTGAATATATCATGAAAGAGCGAGGGGAGGAGGTTGTATGGATTGCTGCCGGAGAGATTTCGGAACGAATCCGAGCGAAGAAGGTTTCGCATTCGTGACGCGACGGAACGTGCTCAAGGGACTCGTGGGAACGGTTGCGGGTTTCGCACTGGCCAATCCGGCGCGCGTGTTTGCGCAGGGGAACCGTGATATTTCGCTCGCTTTCTGCAGCCAGCTTCTCTGCGTGGTGCCGTACGAGTTCACGCACGCGCGCGGCTATTTCGCCGATGAGGGGCTCAATGTCGAGTTGGTGTATACCCGCGGCGGAAATGCGGCGATGCAGTCGCTCGTCGGTGGCGCGGTCGACTACGCGGCAACCAGCTTCGATGTCGCGCTGCAGGCGTACTCGAATAATGCGCCGATTCGTCGATTTGCGACCACCGGGCGGTTGCCGTTGTTCGCGCTCGCCGTGTCTCCGCAGATGGTCGATTCGATTCGCGAGATCGGCGATCTCGAGGGGCATACGGTCGGAGTGTCGGGACTCGGCAACGCCGATCACGCGCTCATGCTCTTTCTCCTGAACTACGTCGGCGCGGATGCGAATCGGGTGAGCTTTGCGACCGTAGGCGTGAATCTCTTCGACGCGGTGCGACTACGGCATGTCGACGCCGGCATGGTGCAGGAGCCGGCGCTGTCGCTCCTCCAGGATGCCGGCGCTACTGTGCTCTTCAACGGAATGGATATTGATGATGCCAATCGCTACCTCGGTGGCCCGTATGAGTTCATGGGTGTGGCCGTGCGCGATCGCGAGCGGGCCGAACGGGCCGAGGAGATGGAGGCGCTCTCCCGCGCGCTCGCGAACGGATTGCGCGCGCTGAAACAGGCGCCGGTGGAGCATCTCGTCGAAGCTCTTCCGCGAGAGCTTATCGCCGGGGAGGATACCGACCGGCTCATGCGGATCCTCGAGGAGTATCGCGATTCGCTCTATCCCGACACGACCGAGATCGATCTCGATTCGTGGCGTCGCGTGCAGGAGGCGCATCTTGCCGCCGACATGCTTGACGCACCGCTCGACCTCGAAGGTCTTCTCGGTCACGCGCCCGGCGGGGCGAAGGTGGGAGTAGGTTGATGCTAACGATACGCGATCTCACGCTCGGCTACGGCGGCGAGCCGGTACTCGAGGGTGCAGACCTCGATGTAGTCGCCGGACAGTTCGTGAGTCTCGTCGGTCCGTCGGGATCGGGTAAGACGAGCCTGCTGCGCGCGGTGACCGGGCTTCAGGCTACAGACGGCGGTGATGTTTCGCTCGAGCTCGAGCGCGACGAGGTCGGCTTTCTCTTCCAGGATGATGCGCTGTTGCCGTGGCGCACCGCACGTCACAACGTCGCGCTCGGGCTGCTTGCCCACCGATGGAAGAAGAGAGATGCGTATGAAACGGCGGATACGTGGCTCCACCGCTTCGGGTTGACCGGGCTGGAGGATCGCTTCCCGCGCCAGCTCTCCGGCGGCCAGCGAAAGCGCGTTGCGCTTGCACAGGTGCTCGCGCTCCAGCCGCGCTTGCTGCTCATGGACGAACCGTTCGCTTCGCTCGATGCGATCGTTCGCCACCGCATTACCCGCGACCTGCTCGTGTGGGTCGAACAGGAGCACTTGACGGTGCTTCTCGTGACGCACGACCTCGAAGAGGCGATCACCCTCTCGGACGCGGTCTACCTGCTGTCCAATGGGCCCAATGCGCATATCCGGCAACGGTACGAGGTGCCGCTCGCGCGCCCGCGCGATCTGGTGGAGACGAAAGCCGATCCGCAGTTCGGCCCGCTGTACGAGACGGTCTGGCACGATCTTGCCCGCGAGGTAGGGCTCGAGGACGGCGATCGCGATGGCGACCACGGGAATCGCGTCCGGCCGTCCGAAGTGCAGAATGAATCGGCCGACGCGCGGCGTCGAAGTGCACGGAACGGAAGGCCGACGAAATCGTCGTCGACGTCCGCGAGAACGGAGGCGCGAGCATCATGAAAGAGATTCACTGGCTGATTCTGCGCCGTGCGGCGGCGCTCGCGCTCCTCCTCGTGCTGTGGGAGCTTGCGGTTCGCGTCGAGGTGCTCGACCCCTTCTTCGTCCCGCCGCCGAGTGCGGTGGCCGTAACGCTCTTCCAGCTCTTCACGGACCCGGGCGGGCAGATCTGGACTCATCTACAGGCAACATTTACCGCGGCACTCTGGGGATTGGCGGCCGGGCTGGCGATCGGCTCGATGCTTGGATTCGTCGCCGGACTGACGCGAATTATCGCCGAGCTGCTCGAGCCGGTGATGATCATATTCAACGCAATTCCGCGCGTGATACTCGCGCCGCTGTTCGTCATCTGGTTCGGCATCGGCCTCGGATCGAAGATTGCGGTATCGCTCGTGCTTGTGGCGGTGTTGAGCTTTTTCTCGGTATACAACGGAATCCGTAACGTCGACCGGCGCCTGCTCGAGCGTGTCGAAACGCTCGGCGGCAACTGGTGGACGAAACTCCGCGAGGTGTACCTTCCCTCGGTAACGAGCTGGATCATGAGCAACATGAAGGTCGCCGTCGGATTCGCCTTTACCGGCGCGGTCGTCGGGGAGTTTGTCGCCGCGAGTCGCGGCCTCGGCTACATGCTTACCTTCGCGCAGAGCACATACAACGTCTCGCTCACCATGGCGCTCATCGTGCTGATTATGGTGTTCGTGTTGATGTTGTTCGCCGTCGCCGGCGCGCTGGAGAACCGGCTCCTTCGCTGGCGCTGAAGCGGCGGCGGCCGACGAACGGCGCAGCGATCTTCAAACCGGCGGCGGAGTAGCTCAGTGAAGCCCGCGTGCCGGTGAAACCGGCCCTCCGCACCGCCGCGCAGCGGTCCTCGCTCACACCTCCGTCTCCTCGGTGATCTCCGGGCGTTCGAACTGCATCCGGTAGAGCCGGCTGTAGAATCCGCCGGCGGCCATGAGCTCCTCGTGCGTACCGCGCTCGATGATACGCCGGTCGTGGAGGACCGCGACCTGGTCGGCGTGGCGAATCGTCGAGAGGCGGTGCGCGATGATGAAGCTCGTGCGGCCGGCCATCAGCCGTGTCACCCCCTCGCGGATGATCGCTTCGGTGAGACTGTCCACGCTCGAGGTCGCCTCATCGAGGATGAGTATGCGCGGGTCGGCGAGCAGGGCGCGGGCGATCGCGAGCAGCTGCCGCTCTCCCTCCGAGACGTTCGCGCCGCGCTCGAGCAGCAGCGTTTCGTAGCCGTCGGGCAGCCGGCGAATGAAGTGGTCGGCGTTCGCCGCCCGCGCGGCTTCGATCGCCTGCTCGTCGCTCGCCTCCGGCCTGCCGTACTTGATATTGGTCATGATAGTGTCGGCGAAGAAGTACGGCTCCTGCAGCACCACCCCCATCCGCATGCGCAGCGAGTCGATATCGAACTCGCGGACATCCACCCCGTCGACGCGGATCGCGCCGCCCTGCACGTCGTAGAAGCGCGAGAGCAGATTGACGAGCGTGGTCTTGCCCGCGCCGGTCGGACCGACGATCGCGACAACCTCGCCGGCGCGCACATCGAGCGAGATATCGCGCACTACCGGGTGCGCCGGATCGTAGCCGAAGGTCACCCGGTTGAAGGTGACATCGCCGCGGATATCCGGCGGCTCGGCGGCGTTCGGCGCGTTGACGATTTCCGGCCGGGTGTCGAGCATCTCGAAGACGCGCTCGGCGCCGGCGAGCGAGCGCTGAATCAGGTTGTACAGCTCGGAGAGCTGCCGCATCGGCTCGAAGAAACGCCGCGAATAGATCACGA
>SLIN01000115.1 GCA_007135605.1 Spirochaetales bacterium
ACAAGGTAGGTGTCGGGATCGTCGCGAACGGCCAGACGCACCCAGCTCATAAGGCGCGGATAGTTACTCCCGATGATCTTGCTCTCGGCGATTTTCGGCGTCGGAGAGAGCCAGCAATCGCCCGACTCGCGAACCGTAAGGCGGTCGGATCGAACGAAAATACACGGATACATCCGTCGATCGATCCAGGTGCGATGAGCATCGGCCAGCTCGTATTCCGGTATCAGCGATGCGAGATCCTCCAACTGCGGGCGGAGCCCCTCCTGGGTGGCGATCACATCGGGTCGCATACGCTCGATTAGACCCCGTATTGAACCGCGGCGATTCGCCCACCGGAACTCGCCGTCGGATTCCGTATCGAAGCGCAGGTTGACCGTAAGAATCGTGAGCATCGCACCGTCCTTGTGTGCTATCGTAGCGCCCGTACACACCCGAGGACAAGGCGAGGGAATGCTACGGTGAGCGTTACCGAGAGAATCACAAACTTCGTTGTCAGGACCCTTTTTCGCATAATTCTGAGAGTGGATACGTCTCCGCTACGGAAGATCCCGAGCCGCGGGCCGGGAATCCTGCTGTCGAACCATGTCTCGAATCTGGAGGGGCCGCTGCTCTATGTATTTCTCAGTCCACGACACGCGACCGCGCTGGGCAAGATCGAGCTCTGGCAGAACCGTGTCACCCGCTTCTTCATGGAAACGTGGGACGTCATTCCGCTACACCGCGGAGCGGTCGACGGTCAGGCGATGCGACGCTGCCTTGCCGCTCTCGCCGAGGGCCAGTTCGTCGGTATCGCGGCCGAAGGAACGCGAAGTCGAAACGGAATACTGCGACAGGGCCAGCCCGGTGCCCCGGTACTGGCAACGCGTGCGAATGTACCGATCTATCCGATAGCGCACCGGGGACTGCACAACGTCGCATCCAACCTCCGGCGGATGCGCCGCACACGCGTTTCGATCCGTGTGGGCCGGCCGTTCTACCTGCGAAAACCGGGCAATGGCACGATTACGCGCACCGACCGTGCCAGAATGGTTGATGAGATGATGTTTCAGCTGGCGATTCTGTTGCCCGAACATCTGCGTGGCAGGTACGCCGACCTCGCACAGATGACGACCGACTATATTGAGTACGCGCAGGTCTCCTGAGTGCGTTACCAGCCGGGCAGCCCTTCGACTGCGTCGCGAATCCTTCCCTCAGCCTCTTCGCGAGCACGTTCCTCGGCGCGGCGAGCGGCCTCTTCGGCTTCGCGCCGGGCACGTTCCTCCGCTTCGCGTGCTGCCGCTTCCGCCTCTTCGCGAACGCGCCGCTCGATTTCCGCCTCCAGATTGGTTATGCGGGATTCGATCCGTTCCATTTCCCGCTCCGAGCGCTCGTAGAGTTCCTTCGCCTCTTCGTACCGCCGTCTCGCGCTCTCCACGACCGATTCGGCGGCCGCGTAATACTCCTCCACCTGAGCGATTTCTTCGGCGAACCGGGCGCGCACAAGCGTCTCCGCCTCGTCAAGCGCCTGGTGGCGAAGCGCGCTGACGAATTCGCCGATTTCCGCTGCGAGCGCCTCATCGAGGTTGGTGGAAATCGGCGGTTCATCGACAGCGGGGATCACTACCCTCGTAACGACCGTTCCGGTCCGATCGAGTACGGAGCGGGCACGGCGGGTGAGCTCATTCTCGGCCGCAAACTCGATTACCGGCGAGACCAGCGAGTGTCCGGCCGCTACCGCAACCGAGCCGGCACTCGAAACGGCGAGAGACAGATCGAAATCGTAGGTGCCCGAAATACCGCGAACCGGGATAACACCATCGCCGCCGGTGGCGAGATCCATCGCCTGACCGTAAAGAGCGGTCTCCAGCCCGAATCGCTCGTCGGAGGTCTCACGATAGTCTATCCGCGCACCGACGCTTCCGCCCCGGTCGTCGGTCTCCCAGAGAAAACCGGCTCTCACCGGCTCACCGGTAAGATCGGGGTCGCTGGAAACCGTGCGCAGCTCCGCTTCATAATGAGTCGGACCATCCACCACGCTCACCAACGCCTTTTCGAGCAGAAATCGCGGATACTCGGTCGTCGGGAACGTCAGATCGCGCCCCCGGCGCGCCGGCTCGCCTCGTTCACCACGAACCTCGTCGAACCGCTCTCGAAGTGCCAGCAGGCGCTCGTACGCATCGAGCGCGACCTGAACCCGCTCTATGTACGGCGCCGCCTGCCTCTCGACAATTCCCGTGATGATACCGGCGAACGGTGCACGCAGGACCGTCTCCGGATCCGGAATCCGGCCTTCGATGTAGGCGATGTCTTCATCCAGGCTCCTCGCGATCTGCTCGAATGCGCCGCCTAACCGCTCCCCGGCGCTTATCGCGGCTTCTACCCCCCGTTCGCTTTCGACATAGAGGCTTCGCCCTCCGTCGATAACGCGCTCGGCGGTCGCATACGCTTCCCGCAATCTCGACACCGAGTCGATCGTCGCAGGATCGAGCGCGAGAATCTCCCTCGCATCCGATTCGAGCTGCTCGACGATGCGCGTCGCGCGGTCGGCGCGATCGTTCCACTCCTCGATGATCGTCTCGGCACGCCTGATCTCGGCTTCCACCGCATCCGGGGTACGGAGCGCCTCGAGCTCCGCTTCCAGGATCGCACGCGCGTCGATGCCGGAGATCACGCCGCGAACCTCGCCTTCGACATCGCCGAGGAGCGAGCTGATCTGCTCTTCGGCAGATGGACGCGCCTCGCCCGGATCGGCCTCCGGCGGTTGACGATGCGGGGGTAACTCGCCGCTCACGTTCCGTTCGGTTGCAAACGCCAGATCGCGCGCTTCGATACTTCGAACGACTATGCGCCCTCTCAGCAGCTGTCCGAGATCGAGGCGAAGCTCACCCCGGGCGAGCTCGAAAAGGTTCTCCATCGGTTCGTTCCTGTTTGCAACGGACAGGGATTCGAATGCGAAGCCGGGCTCGGCTATCCGGAGTCGAAAACCGTCAATATCCGCGCGTGCACCGAAGACGAGCTCCAGGCCGCGCTCGACGCCGGAAGCCGCCAACGGATTTGCAAATACGACGGCAAAGACGGTAACCGCAACCACGATTACACCGAGAATCCATAGCTTCACCGGCTGAAAAAAGCCGCGATTATGGCGAACGGCTTTCGCGAGACGCCGGAGGTGGCGAATATCTTCGGGCGAAAGCTCCGTGCTGCGCTCACAAACGGCCGGTTCGGCACGTTCCGGTGTTCGGGACGGTTTGTCCGCGACGGCCGGCGCTCCCCCTTCCGAACCGGCTTCGCTCAGCTCGGCGGATTGCTCCTCCGGCGTCACCCTTCCACCGGGCGCCATTCCGTACAGCGACCGTACCCACTCCCGCTCCGTACGGATCGGAATCCGCCGCAGAATCTTGCGTTCGAGACGACGCTGCGGAATGCGAATCGGAAACAGCTTTGGAATCCGCTTATGTGTCTTCGTTATGTCGTTATTTTCTGTGCCGTTGCTCACCGTCATCATCTCCGCTTAGAACTGGGCGAACTCGTACACACTTCGGGCCCGTTCGGAAAGTCGACGTAGTGCCCTCGCCATGGGCAGCTTCTCCCACCACCGGACCAGCCGGCTCTTCGCAATCTTTTCGCGCAGCGAGTCTCGATAAAGTGCCACCAGCCAACGTCCGAGAAGGTACAGCGGAACCGCTGCAACGATGGAAACGATCAGTGCACCGGCTACCGCGGTGTTGTGCACCCCGAGGAACGGGCCGAGCGGGGCGTTGAACGCCGCGGTGAGCGGCTCATACAGCGTATCGTGGGTCAGGATCGAGAATCCGAGAGAGTCAAGCCACGGATCGATCGCG
>SLIN01000289.1 GCA_007135605.1 Spirochaetales bacterium
CTGTGATCACCGGCTTGTTCTGCCGATTGCACTTATGGATGATTCGCTTCTGTGCGAGCGGAATCTGTTCGGTCGACAGCTGAACGCCGAGATCACCGCGGGCGACCATGACTCCGTCCGCTACACGGATGATTTCGTCGATGTTATCGAGGCCTTCCTCGTCCTCGATCTTCGCGATTAGCCGTATGTGCGACTCCCGCTCGTGAAGGAGGTTCTTGATCTCGACCACGTTCTCCGAACGGCGAATGAAGCTCGCGGCGATGAAATCCATCCCTTCCTCGACGGCGAACAGAATGTCCTGCACGTCTTTGTCGGTCAGTGACGGCAAGCGAGTGCGGACGCCGGGGACGTTCACGTTCTTTCGCGCTCCGAGCATGCCGCCGTTGCGGACGGTACAGTGGATATCAGTCCCTTGCACCTCGTCGACTTCAAGGTCGATCAGCCCGTCGGCGATGAATATGTGATACCCGGATGAGACATCGTGCGGAAGCTCCTTGTAGGAAACCGAAATTCGTTCTTTCGTTCCGAGAACCTCATCGGTCGTGACTACGATCTTCGCATCGTGCAACAGCTCAACGCTCTCGTCGTCGACTAAGTTACCCGTGCGAATCTCCGGTCCCTTCGTGTCGAGCATCGTCGCCACCGGAACACCCAGTTCGGCGCTCGCGCGGCGGACCTTCTCCAGACGAGATCTATGCTCGGCGTGATTTCCGTGTGAGAAGTTGAATCGTGCTACGTTCATTCCGGAATCGATCAGTCGTTTAATGCTTTCGTAGTCGTCGACCGCCGGTCCGAGGGTACACACGAGCTTCGTTTTGCGGGCAATTTGCATTGCTATGGTGCCTCTTTTGTCAGTCGGTAAGGCCCACGGCGCCGGCGGTGCCCAGGACGGCGCCGGGATGCCCAGGACGCCGGCGGGATGCCCAGGACGCCGGCGGTCCCCAGGACGGCGCCGGGATGCCCAGGACGCCGGCGGTGCCCGGAGCACCGGCCGATGGCGTCGACCGCACCCGTTCAGTCGTCGCCGTGGTCCTCGAGGAGGAACCGGTACTCATCCTGACTGACGATATGCTCCTCCTCGGTGACGTGCGTCTTCTCCGACCGTATCGTTCGATTCAGGTAGTTGAGCACCTCGGACTGTCCGGTGCGATATCGATGCAGTGTTTCGGAGGACTCGCGCAACGCTTCTCCGAGCGGAGACTCGGCGGTGTGAACGGAGTCGAGAAAGTCGCAGAAACCCTGCACCGCTCTCGCGAGCTCGCGCATGTACTCCGCCCTTCGAATGAGGTACGCGTTCTCCTGCAGAGAGTCCTTGAGCCGGTTCAGCGTCATGTTCACGAAGGCTATGTCCTCGATTATTTTGTCGCGGAAAAACTCGGGATCGATCTCCAGCTCAATACCGTTGGAGAGCGATTTCACGATGGTTGAAAGAAAGAATATGTCGTCTTCGTAATTCACGCGTGGTGCCATGGCATGCCGCTCCGTTGTGTAAGTCATCGGCAATCACGATATCGGGCTGAAGAATAAGCGAGTATTGACATCGATACGCCTGCGTGGTAGTCGTACTAATCCTCTTTACTCTGGAAAGATACGTGCTTTCAGGGTCATAAGTCCACAAGGAGGCACATACACCGGTATGCGCAATTACGACGTTATGTGCGTTTTCCGTCCCGAAGACGAAGTCGTCAACCGGGGTCGAGAAGACGTACGGAACGAGCTGAACAAGCTCGATGCGAAGGTCGTCAAAGAAGACGATATGGGCCAGCGGACGCTTGCCTATCCGATCAAAGATGCCCATCAGGGATACTACCATCTCTTTGTAACCGAAATGACTCCGGATAAGGTCGCGCCTATCGAGGCGGCTCTCCGGCACAAGGACGAGCTGCTGAGATTCATGGTGGTACGCGCCGAGGAGTAGGAGCTCATGGCCGATATTAACCGGGTGACACTCGTTGGCCGTCTCGTGCGGGATGCCGAGGTGCGGGTAACCCAGGGCGGAATGCAAATCACGAAATTCGGGCTGGCGATCAACCGTCGTCGCAAACAGGGCGACGAATGGGTCGACGAGGCCAACTTCTTCGATGTGGTCATATTCGGGCGCATGGGGGAGGCGGTCAGTCGGTATCTGACCAAGGGAAAGCAGGTCGGTGTCGACGGTGAGCTCGTTCAGAATCGCTGGGAGCAGGACGGGCAGACGCGCAGCAAGGTCGAAATTGTCTGCAATAACCTGCAATTGCTTGGCGGTCGTGGCGATGGGGCCGGCGGTGGTCAGCAGTCCGAACGTGCTGCGAGCTCCGGCAACCGGGGCGGCGGCGAGCCGTTCGGCGGTGACACCGGCGGGCCGGTCGACGATTTCGAAGACGACGTTCCGTTTTGATGATTCTTTGGAGATTATTATATGAGCGATGAAAGGGATAGAGATAGAGATAGAGATAGAGGAAGCGACGGTCGGGATGCCGGTCGTGGGCGTGGAGGTTTTCGCGGGCGTGGCAAGCCGTACTTCCGTAAGAAAGTCGATAAGATCAAAGCGCAGAACCTGACAGTCGATTACAAGCAGCCGGAAGTCCTGCGACGTTTCATTACCGAGCAGGGCAAAATTCTTCCCCGACGGATCACCGGTACGAGTGCGAAGAATCAGCGCCGCCTTGTACGCGAGATCAAGAAGGCGCGCAAGATCGGACTGTTGCCGTTCGGTTGAGACTGCCGCGTTGCCGCCGGCGGGCACAAGGTTGATACGATGTCGTCGCGAAATACCGACTGGGTGGCAGTCGGGGCACTGTCTCTGCTATCCACCCTGATCTTCCAAACCGGGGCTTTTTTCCTCATCTTCCCGGCGCCATTACAGTTCCTGCGGGGAAAGACTGACCGGCGACATTTCACGACCGGCTGTGTGGTAGCGGTGGTATTAATCGGTGCCATTGTCGCGTGGCGTTCGGTCGCCGCACCGAGTGAGCTGCGATCAGTGGCGTTGTATGACGGTCTCGTGCCGATCGGACTTATTATCGCGTTATGGGTTACGAATGAGCTTCAGATACGCTCAGGAAAGACGGCTGCGCTTGCGGTGGCCGGAGCGATTGCCGGTTTGATCGCGTTTCCGTCGATTTCGGTGCTGACCGAGAGCGAGGCATTTCGGAGCCAGCTTGCAGCTCAGTTTGCAGCAGCCGAGGAGGCGATTTCCGGTTTTTCCGGCGGCGCCGGGATTGAAGAGGTATTCGGTGTCGGCGATCCGGCTGAGCTTTTCGCGGCACTGTGGATGCGCACGTTCGCCGGCGGTTTTACGATTATGATCGGGGTGAACTATCTCATCGGTGCGCGCCTGTCGCGGACCGTCGGAGACCGCATGCTCGAGCGCTATCGTACGCCGCATTGGTTGCCGTTCGCACTCCTGATCGGCCTCGCCGGTATCGTCCTGGAGAGCACGTTCGCCGTTGCACCCGCCGGTTATCTGGGGTGGAATCTGCTCGTCTTCACCGGGGCTGTCTTCGCCGCTCAGGCAGTCGGATTGCTTCAGTATCTGGTTGGTGCCGATGGTACGAGGCCGGGGCGCCGAGCGTTGGTGCCGCTCGGTCTCATCGCGCTGTTCCTTATCCCGCTCACCGGCGGTCTGGTCAGTATCGGGTTGCCGGTCCTCGGCATAATAGAGCATTGGATGCGTCGCCGTGACCGCGGAATCGGAGTCGCATAGTTTGTCGGCCATCAGGGGCAGAATTGAAGCCCGACATTGATGGTGATATCGGCGCCGTATAGGCGGTATACATTTGAAAGGAGTAGCTCAATGAGAGTTATTTTGAATGCGGATATTGAGAACCTCGGAGAAGAAGGCGATGTGTGCGAGGTCAAGCCGGGATATGCGCGCAATTACCTGCTTCCCCGCAATCTCGTCCTGCTCGATAACAGGAGAAACCGTGCCTATCTCGACTCGAGACGGCAGGAGATAGAGCAGCGAAAGGAACGAAAACGGATTGCAGCGCAGTCGAGTCGTGAGCGTATCGAAGCTGAGCAGCTGGTTTTCGAGATGCCGGCAGGCGAGAACGGCAGGCTGTTCGGATCGTTGTCGAGCGCAGGTATTTCCGAGCGACTGGAGCAGATGGGAATCGATATTGCGCGCCGGCAGATCGACGTGCCCGAAAAGACCATCAAGAGCGTGGGAACGCACAAGGTAACGGTCAGGCTCTACGGAGGCGAGGAAGCGACACTGACGGTGAATGTCACGCCGATCGGTGGAAGCCGGGACACGGGAGCTGCGCCGAACGAGTCGGCCGCCGGCGGCAAACAGGCAACCGGCAAACAGGCAACCGGCAAACAGGCAACCGGCAAACAGGCAACCGCCGAACCGGAGACTACTGCCGAACAGGAGACTGTCGAACCGGCGTCTTCCGAGGCAGCTTCGACCGACGCTGTAGCGGACGATACGGGCGAGAATGACGAGACTGAGCGAGCAGACAGCTGACATAGAGTATGGCGGAGGTGAAGGGGCGGGTTCCGCCCTATAACGAGGAAGCCGAAATCGCGGTTCTCGGCGCGTTGATGCTCGATGCCGACGCCCTGAACCGCGTCCTCCCGTACATTCGAGCCCGCGATTTCTATCGCCAGGCGAACGCACGGGTCTTCGATTGTATTGTCGCGCTGAGCGATCGCTCTGAAACACCCGATCTCATTACTGTAACCGAAGAGCTTCGTTCTCGCGGGGAGCTCGAGAGTGTCGGCGGTGCCGGATATGTGGCTAATCTCACAACCGCCGTCCCTACCGCCGCGAATGTCGAATACTACGCACGGATCGTCCGCAACGCCAGCGTGCGTCGACGGCTGCTTCGAATATCGGAGTCACTGGCGGGCAGTGCATTCGACGAACAGCAGGAAACGCGCGTTATCATCGAAGAGGCCGAACAGCAGATCTTCGAGATAACCGATGAGAATCAAACCGAAGGTTACAAACCGGCGCGCGAGATCATCCAGCGAACCATCGATGCCATTGAGCGCCTCTATCGTAGCAAGGACGACTACACCGGTGTTCCCTCGGGCTTTCCGGCTCTCGACAAGATGACGAGCGGATTCCAGGAGAGTGAGTTTATCGTCATCGGAGCGCGCCCGTCGATCGGGAAAACCGCCCTCGCGCTGAGCATGGCGGCAAACATCGCGATTCAACAAGGTATTTCCACCGGGTTCTTCACTCTCGAAATGAGTGATATGGCGATAATGCAGCGTCTTGTATCGAGCGAGGCTCGGATTTCGAGTCAGCGCATTCGTACAGGCATGCTGCGACCGGCGGACTTTGCACATCTCGTGGAATCTGCGGGACTTATCTACGAAGCGCCTCTGTTTATCGCCGACACACCGAATATGAAGCTGCTCGATCTTCGAGCGCAGGCGCGCCGGATGAAGCAGCAAGGTGATGTGAAAATCATCTTCGTCGATTACATTTCGCTGATCGGGTCGGAGAATTATGACGTTCCGCGGCACGAGCAGATCGCCGAAGTGTCGCGCAGCTTGAAGGCGCTCGCTCGCGAGCTTCGAATTCCGATCGTGGCGCTTTCGCAGGTCAATCGCGATTCGGAAGGCAAGCGTCCGAGCCTTGCAAACATTCGCGAGAGCGGGTCGATCGAACAGGATGCAGATGTGGTGCTCTTCCTGCACAGAGGACGGGACGGCGGTGACGATCAACCGGTCGTGGAAACCGAGCTCATAGTCGCAAAACAGCGGAACGGCCCGATCGGTACGGTCAAAGTCGCTTTTGTACCCGAGTATACTCGATTCGAGTCGCTTGCCGACGAGCGAGGATAGGAATCGTCCGGAGGTTGGATCGTGGCGTTGAAAGACAGCTATAATCTCGAAGATCTCACGAATGAGAGCGAACGCTTGGTGTTCCAGGAGCTCGAGCGTCAGCTCGAGGAAGCGGGGGAGGCGGTCTGCCGTACACAGGAGTGCGTCCTCGACATGGCAGCCTACGCGCTGAATCACGTGAAACCGATGTATCGGGCGAACCTGATGGGCCGCCTCTATGCTCGGGCCCAGGAAGAAGAACGATCGGAGGAAATACGCCGCGCGGTGGCCGAGGCGATATCCCACATCAACGAGAACCCGCCTGAGTAAGCCGGTCACTTCGGCTATCTCGAAAAATCACCAGGGGCCCAGCGCCCGAAGTACATCTTCGACCTGCACACCGGGGGGAGGCGCGGTAGCGATGAACGTCACCGGCAATTCAACCCGCAGCCGATCGACGGCCTCGTCGTCGTTCGGCGCCCGTAAGAGGTCTGCAACCATCATGCCGGAATCCGAGAAGTATCGACCGTCGGCTCCGATCGCCAGCCAGCGCTCATCATCGAAGAGGTAGAGATCGCCGAGGTGACTCTCGCTCGCCTGGCTCCAGATGCTCACCGTCCCGTTTCCATTAACGGCGATAATCTTACCGCGACCCACCGTGAGACGGCGTGCAAGATGGTCGGTTTGCGGAAGCGTACGAGTCTCGCCGTCCCACACGATAACTCCATCGAGCCCTGCGGCGACATATACGGTGCCGGTTCGATCGTCGACTGTCACGTCGGCATCGAGATCCTCGGCCGGCACGCGAAGAAGCTGTTCGGTTTCCCGCAGCCCGTCGCCGGTGACGCGCTCGAGCGTGGTGACCATGCCGTCCGACGTACGTGCAAGGCCGAGCGTGTAGACCACACCCCGTTCGCGATCGACAGCCATACGGAAGATGTAAAATGCCTCCGTGTTCAGGTTCACCGTCTCTCCGGTCGCCGGATCGACGCGGATGAGCGCGGAACCGCTTATGCCGGTGGCGTTCCGTCCGATCAACAGCATGTTGTCGCGGATGAACGAGGCGGTTTCTACATTGGATGCACGGTGTTCCCGCAGAAGGTCGAAGGTTATCGGATGACGTTTCTGGATGAGTCCATCCTCGAAGGTGAGGGTAACGGCAGCGGTGTGCGAGACTACGCCTTGAACCGCCTTATTCGTCGAACGGGGAATCGGTCGCTCAATCCCCTCAATGCCGGCCCAGTTGATCTCCGAGTTGGCGGAATCCCAGGTGAGAATACGGTTATCGAGTGTGGACACGAGATTCGGAGCGTACTCGGGAGGGGCGTCCCACGGGATGCTTTCGAGATATGAGATGGTTATCTCCTGCTGAGCGAGAGAATCGATACCGACCGGGAGTTGGTCGCGGCCGAACGCGTCGCTACGTGAAAGCGATACCTCCGGACTGACTCGCCGAAGCGCCGTACGCGTGGAGAAGGTGGGTCCGCGTAGACCGAAACGGCCGGAAAATCTCACGTTCCGGCCCATCGGATCGGTAACACTGACGTCCTGCCGGGTGGCATCATTCGTGTCGATCGAGCGGGTGGAGTACCGGCGTTGGGTCATCTCCTCGTCGAGTGTCCCGGCTCCGAAGAAATCCGATCGGATGGATGTCGTATAGCGGTCTGCGGTCAGGAGTATTGACCGCTCACCGAACGCAACCGATCGTATCGGGCGAAGCACGTTCGAGGCGAACACATCGAGCGTCTCATCGTCGAGAAGGGCGAGCCGTCCGTTCGGACCACCGGTGAAGACGGTTCCGTCGAGAAACGCGATGCCGGTGACATCGTCTGTCGGGCTTTCCTCGAACGATTCAAGGCGCGTGAGCCTGTTATTCTCAAACCGGTAGACCTCAACGCCACGTTCGCCGCTGCGACCGTGGAGCACCGCGATTCGTCCGGTTTTCGGATCGACCGTAATATCGCGGATCTGCTGCCGCTCGGTGCCGGCTACCTCGCTTCCTTCGAGAATATCAACGATTACGAGATGGTCGCCCCGACGCGCGGCGGCGTACCGTCGATTTGCGAGGACATGCATGTTCTCCAGGCCGCTGCGTGCACGAGCCGTCTGCAGCACTTCTCCGTCCTCGAGGCGCCTATACTGTATACGCCCGTTCGCCGGGGCATAGGACATAATATTCGCTTCACTTGCGCCGATCGTGAAGTAACCGACGATCCCGGTACCCGATCCGACCCTTCGCTCACGCTCACCTGTTTCGGAACTCAGCGTGACAACGCTTTCGGCGGCGGTTCGCGAGTAGACGAGCCAGGTGCCCTGGGGACTGTAGTTGATGTGGAGCGGTTCGGAGGACAGTTCTTCGAAAAAGAGCTCGTCGCGCGACTCATAATCCCAGACCGATAGGCGGTAGCCTTCGGTTGTGCGCACCAGCACCGCGACTTCCGGCCGCGTCGGATGAGCGGTCATGGCACGTATCGGCAGATGAGAAACCTGAAGACTTCGCAGCAGCTCTCTGCTGTCCGGCTCCCAGATTCTCACCGAACCGTCCGTCGCGGCCGTTATCATCACCTGTTGCTCTTCGACATACAGTAAATGCTCGACTTCACCGTTGTGGCTCGTATTCACGATCAAGCCGGGCGATTGCGCATGTGCGAACGACACGACGACTACAGCAAATAGCAACATCGGCAAAATACGGCGAGCAAAGTGTGACGCGTTGTAGATCAAGGATCAACCTCCGGTGAAAAACAGAACGTCGGCGGTTATGGCGAAAACGAGCAATCCGAGCACCATGAACGCGCCGATCATCTGGTATCGGTGCATCGCTCGCGGCGACAGCGGTTTGCGCCGGACCCCCTCGACGAGACTTATAACTATCTGACCTCCGTCGAAGACCGGCACCGGTAAGAGATTCATGAAGCAGAGAATGACGCTGAGCAGGCCGAGGAAATTGAAGAGCGATGAAATGCCGGCGCCGACACCGACACCGAACCCCTGCGTCGCCACCTCTCCGGTAATGTACACGATTCGTGCCGGACCCGCGACTGCCCGGGTCAGGTCGACACCGCGAAACAGGGTGGCAATGCCGCGAATCGTGAGTACCATAGTCGAGATCGTCTCTTCGGTTCCCCGCCCGAGTGCCGCGAGTGCGCCGAGATCGGGACTTGTTCCGGTTACCGTCTCGAACATCACCCCCGCGATTCGCTGCCCCGCGTCTCCGCTGTCCGGGGCAAGCCGTGTGCTCTGCCGCTCCCCGTCGCGCTCGTACTCGATTTCTACGCTCGATCCACCCCGCTGGAGCGCAGCGCTGAACGCCATGCTGTGTTCGACCTCTTCCCCGTCGACGGCGATCACACGGTCTCCGCTGCGCAACCCTGCAACGCGGGCCGGACCGCTGACCTCGTCGATGACCGGATCGATCCACGGCGCGATACCCAACAACCCTCCGCCGGTCCGTCGGTCGAGGATCGGAGTCGCGCCAATCGTGAACTCTTCCGAGTCCCGTTCGACGACGAGCTCGATCTGCTCCTCCGCGCTTGTCGCCACGACCTGCTGAATATCGCGAAAATACGGTGTGTCTCGCCCGTCGATCACGAGGATACGGTCGCCGGTCTGCAGTCCGGCCTCAACGGCCGGCGATTCCTCGACCACCGCCTGGCCGTATTCGGCCCCGATAACAACACGGTTCTCGAAGGTTTCGAAGCTGAATCCGAAGAACCAGATCAGCGAGAGCACGATGATTGCGAAGATGAAGTTTGCAGCCGGTCCGGCGATCAGTATGACGATACGACGCCAGACGGAGGCGCCGTAAAACGATCCCGGTTCCCGCGGCAACTCGTCGGAGTTCTGCTCGACTGCCTTCCGAAAGGACGCTTCGCCCTTCATTTTGCAGTAGCCGCCGAGTGGGAAGAGGCTCAACCGATATTCCGTTCCTTTCCATTCGAACGAGTAGAGCGTACGCCCCCAACCGATCGAAAAAGCCTCAACTTCTACTCCGCACAGCTTTGCGGCTACCAAATGGCCCGCTTCATGAACGAAAACAACGAGGCTGAGGCCCAGTAGGCCGAGTAAGATGGTCAAAAGCATAAATCACCCTGTCTATAGAAAGTATATCGCGCCGCGACGCATCAGAGGAAGAGTATGAGATAAAGATAGTAGAACAGTGGAGCAACGAATACCGGTGAATCGATTGAATCGAGCATTCCTCCGCGGCCTGGAACGATATTGCCCGAGTCCTTGACTGCCGCCGAGCGTTTGAGTCCGCTTTCTACCAGGTCACCTACGATGACCGCAACACCGATTGCGATACCGAACACGATCCGCCGAGCGACGTTCCCGGGAAAAAGCCCCGGCACTACCAATTCGGCGACTACGATCGTAATCGGCGATGCTATCAGACCGCCGACAAAGCCTGCGGCGCTCTTGTTCGGGCTGATAGCGACCACCCCTTCGTTGCGGCGACCGAACAGCCGGCCGGTAATGTACGCCATCGTATCGTTGGA
Source organism: Spirochaetales bacterium (assembly GCA_007135605.1). GTDB lineage: Bacteria > Spirochaetota > Spirochaetia > DSM-27196 > SKKC01 > SLAN01. The sequence goes on from SLIN01000289.1 coordinate 10,260, forward strand.
GAAAACCGAAGCGAGGTACACGAGAATGAGCGCTCCCGACTGCGGCAGCGTTACTAAGCGCATTGCGTAGGAGAGAAGCAGTCCCGGGTAGAGGAGAACGAGCGCGTGCCCGGCAACACTCGGAATAATCCGGCGAATGCGCTCATCCCCCTTTCGATGGACATGACCGGCAAGGAGGAGTCCGAAGACAAGCACGAGCATTGTGAGTGTGGTACTCTCCGGAACCGCACTGAAGATCTCCAGTGCGGTCGCGACCGGAATTGTCAGGCCGAGCAGTGAAACGACGATCTTCCGGCCGCGATATCCGGAAGCATCGAGGTCGAACAGCGCGGCCGCCTCTCCGGCTCCGAAAAAGGCGGCGAGTATCGCCAGGGTAAGGTAGAGGGGATGGTTCGGCTCGGGTACCGCGAGTACGGCTGCCACCAGAAGTGGAATTCCGATGAGAAACACGATGAGCCGAATAACGAAGTTGCCGACTCTCACTGTTATTTGTTGCCGCCAAACGTTCTGGGTCGCGCCTGGAACATCCGCACCGCCTCGTAGAACGAATCGCACTTCCAGTCCGGCCAGAGTATGGGTAGAAATACGAGCTCGGCGTACGCCGCCTGCCAGATGAAGAAATTACTCAACCGATACCGGTCACCCGTTCGAATGACGAGATCGATATCGGGGAGCTCCGGCTGATCCATGTACTGTTTCACACGCTCCTCGGCGGGCAGCGAAGCCGGATCGTCCCACTGTCCGGCTGCACGCATTCGGGAGATGGCCCTGAGTACCTCGTCTCGCCCACCGTAATTGATCGCCATGTTGGCAACCACGGTATTAAACCCGGATGTGTACTCGACTGTAGCCCGGATATCTGTCTGTACATCGTCGGGAAGCTTTTCAACATCGCCGCTGTGTACGATACGCACACCCCACGCCCGGTAGAAATCGAACTCTTCGCGAATGCGACGGACTAACCCCATCAGGATGTTCACCTCGGCAACGCTACGTCGCCAGTTCTCCGTCGAAAAGGTGTAGAAGGAGAGATACGGAATTCCGAGTGTGACCGCAGCTCGCACTGCCTCCTTGGCCGCCTGGAGCCCCTCTTCATGACCTTTCGCCGCCTCGAGGCCCTGTCGGCGAGCCCAACGCCGGTTTCCGTCCATGATAACGCCGACATGTGACGGTAGGCGATGGAGGTCGATGTCAGCTGGTGCGTTCATGACTATATCTCGAGGATCTCCTGCTCCTTCTCCTCGAGTAGCTCGTTCACTTTCGCCACGTATTTGTCCGCCAGTTTCTGGACCTCGTCTTCGGCCCGCTTGAGATCGTCCTCACTGATCTCACCGTCCTTTTCAAAGCTTTTCAGTGTATCCATGGCGTCACGGCGGACGTTGCGAATAGAGACACGGCCCTGCTCCGCCTTATCCTTAGCCAGCTTGACGTATTCCTTCCGCCGCTCTTCGGTCAACGGCGGAATATTTATCCGGATCACCTTGCCGTCGTTATTCGGATTCAGCGAAAGCTCCGAGCGTTGGATCGCTTTCTCGATTTCACCCATGGCGCTCTTGTCCCACGGCTGAATCACCACCAGGCGTGCCTCGGGAACGCTGATGGTAGCCAGCTGATTCAAGGGTGTCGGGGCACCGTAGTACTCGACCTTGATTCGATCGAACAGAGCCGCCGATGCGCGGCCCGTTCGAATCGATCCGAGATCTTCGGTGACGGCGTCGACAGACTTCTTCATTCGGTCTTCAGCGTCTTGAATGATCTCTTTCATGGCTCCTAATCCGTTTCCTGGCCTACGCGGAAGTATCGATAATCAGAGATTTCGATCTTCCCTCCGACCTCCTTACCGAGCTCGGCGGCGACTTTTTCCACCGACCGTTTGTCATCCTTCACGAACGGCTGTTCGAGAAGGCAGATTTCGCCGAGATGCTTCTTCATCTTGCCCTGGATGATTCCTTGAAGCACCTTCTCCGGCTTACCCATGTTCTCCGCCTGGACACGGAACACCGCCTCCTGCTCCTCGAGATACTCCTTCGGGACCGTGTCCTTCGAGAGGAAGCTCGGGTTGAACGCCGCAACGTGCAACGCACAGTCGAATGCGAACTGCTTCACGTCGCCGTTCTGCTTGAGGTCCGACGGGTCGATCTTGACCACCACGACGACACCGATCGTACCGCCGTCGCCGTGGATGTAGTCGACGGCGAGGCTGGAGTCGTCGAGAGCGATGCTCTCGACACGGCGAACGGCCATATTCTCCTTTATGGTGCTGATCGCCTCCTGCACCCTGCTCTCCATCGACTCGTCGGGAGCGTTCAACCCTCGCTCGGCCGCATCGGCGGCGAGCTCATTCCCGAGTTTCACGAAGTTCTCGTTTCGTGCGACGAAGTCGGTTTCGCACGAGAGCTCAACGATCGACGCTCGCCCGGTGCCGACATGGGTGAAAACCCGTCCTTCATTCGTCGCCCGACCGACACGCTTCGCCGCAGCGGCGAGTCCCAGCTCCTTAAGAATCTTCTCGGCGCCGGAGAAGTCTCCATCCGCCTGCGTCAGCGCTTTCTTGCAATCCATCATTCCCGCTCCGGTCTTCTCCCGGAGCTTTTTCACATCTTCAGCACGTACTGCCACTCTTGTTCTCCGTATGCTCGTCTATTCTTCGTAGAGTTTCTCTTCGTCGATGCCGGCTTCATCGGCGACACGGTCTTCGACGAACTCCTGCTCCGGCAGGCTGCGGGTCTCGTCCGAAGGCGCCGGATCATAGTCGGTGTAGTCCTCGTCGGTGAAACCGGGCTCTTCCTCGGCGGATTGCTCGACGATCTCGCTAACCGGCGCGGTTTCTTCCTCTTCCGAGCGCTCCGACTCTTGGCTTTCGGTCGCAACTGCTTCCTCTCCGGACTCCTCGCCCTCGTCTCTGCCTACCGAGGCGGCCGCGGTGTCTTCGAGAGATTCCTCATCCTCATCCTGCATGCTCTCGATAACCTCGAGACCGACCTCGTTGTCCGCTTCGACCACCGCCTTGCTGATGATCTGAGTGAACAGGGTAATCGCGCGGATGGCGTCGTCGTTACCGGGAATCGGGTAGTCGATTCCTTCCGGGTTACTATTGGTGTCGACGACCGCGACGATGGGGATTCCCATTCGCTTCGCTTCGGCAACCGCGATCGCCTCCTTTCTCGTGTCAATAACGAACACGATGCCGGGGAGGTCCTTCATTTCCTTGATTCCGCCGAGGTTTCGCTCGAGCTTCGCCCGCTCCTTATTGAGGCTCGAAACCTCCTTTTTCGTAAGGCGATCGAAGGTGCCGTCGACCTCCATCTTGTCGATCTTCTTGAGCCGTTGAAGCGACTTCTTGATGGTGCTGAAATTCGTCAGCATGCCGCCGAGCCAGCGGTTGTTCACGTAGAACATGCCGCAGTGTTCGGCTTCGCGCTGGATGGCCACCTGGGCCTGTTTCTTGGTGCCGATGAAAAGCACCGACTTGTTCTGGATTACGGTCTGCCGAACCGCTTCATACGCCTCGCGAATGGCGGCGGTGGTCTTCTGCAGATCGATAATATGGATCCCGTTGCGTTCGGCGAAGATGAACTTCTTCATGCGGGGATCCCAACGCTTGGTCTGATGCCCGAAGTGCACCCCGGACTCAAGCAGATTCTTCATGGTCACAACTGCCATGGATATTCTCCTCCTCGGTATCTGCGCAGACGGCGTTACAGCCGATGTCGTGCGCTCCCTCTCTCGTTCTCGTGCCCGATGCGGATGCTCGAGCGGCGCTATCTCTTGACAGGCGCTCGCCTTGCTACGCTCCGCAAAATCGCGTGCGCTCTCAGCCGAGCAGCGCATCCGGGCCGGAAATTTGGTTTCATCGAAACGGATATCGATGTTTTTGCAACATAGAATAAACGAGTCGCATTGGCAAGCCTATAACGTTGGATGCGCTCCCGTGAAC
>SLIN01000263.1 GCA_007135605.1 Spirochaetales bacterium
CGCTCGGCAACGCGCTTGTGGTCGAAGGGAACCTAAGCATTACCGCCGCCGGGACGCTTGATGCCGACGGTACCGGCAACTACCAGATTACCGTCAGCGGGGACTGGGATAACGCGGGTGTCTTCGAGGCGCGGAGCGGGCTGGTAGAGTTTAACGGCACAGTCAACCAGAGTATCGATAATCCCGGCTTCGGCAACTCGTTCTATGATCTCACCGTGATGAAACCGGGAGGTGGTTCGCTCACGGTTCTTTCCGGTTTGTGGATCGAAGCCGACCTATCCATTTCCGCGCTGGCTGCGGGCGAAGATTTCGTCCTGGGTCTTGGGACTTCGTTGAGTGTGGGCTCTACGCTGAGCGTACAGCAAGAGCAACTCGTGGCGAACGGGAACGCAATTCGCGTGGGTGATCATGCTGTTGGAGATCCAGCCGCGGAGAGTCTGGTAGTGAACAACAATGGTATCCTCGTGGTAGCTGCGGACGCGACGGTGAGCGCCCCGGCACTCGATCTGGAAGTGTCGAACAACGGCTCGCTGCAGTTAACCGGAGACATTCAGGTCCGAAACGTCGCCTTCGCCGATACCTCCGAGCTCGATTTCGGAGCAATGGATTCGCTTCTTGTTGCAACGGGTAACGGTTCGATCACCGTCGGTTCGGACGTTCAAATCAGCCGCTTCGCTGCCGGAGGCGAGGCCGGGCTCGGAACGCTCCGGATAGAGGGAAACGCTCAGCTCACAATCGGTGCCGCACCGACCGACGTTCACACCGACGGGTTCGTGCTTGGCGACCTGGAGATCGCCGGTTCGGTGACGCTCGGCTCGGCCGTCGTGGTGTACGGGCGCCTGCAAATCGACGGCGGGCAGCTCGACGTTACCACCGGCGATTATCCGATCTACGTGGGTGGCCAGTGGATTACCACGAACGATGCAACGGAGTTCGTGCCGCGCCAAGGCGCGGTTGTCTTCTTCTCCGGCGCCACCGCGACTCGACAAGTCGACGGCACGGATTACGATTGGGTAACGATCGAGGGTGCGAATCGGTGGTATAATGTCATAGCCATCCGCGATCTATTGATGCTCGCCGACGTCGAGAACGACGGTGAGAGCAGCGAAGATCTCTTCGATATCGCAGACAGCGCCGGCGCGCGCCTGGATGGTTCGGTAAACATCTGGGTCGAATCGGCTCCGGAGGGCCAGCGTGTCCAGACGATTCTCGCGGGGGGTACGTTCTATATTCGGGGCGAGGATGACGAGCCCGATTTTCCGGGTGCTCCGCAAATGGGCGCCACCGACGAGGCGGATCCGACCGAGCGTTGGATTACGGTTCGAACGGACGCAAACACGCCAGATAGTACTAATCCATCAACGCTGTGGCAGATCGAGGTCGAGGTCGGAGCCCGAGTGACGCTTATGCGTTTCGTGTATGTCGTCGGCAGCCATGCCGACCCGCCTATCGCCAGACCTGTCGATGTTGTCGTATTCGAGACGCTTGGATGGGTGGACACTCTATTTATCACCGATACCTTCACGATCGACCGAGACGGCAATGGACGCATCGACGCGATTGTCGTGGAAGCAGACACGGCTCTTGACCATAACTTCTCCGATCCGGTGCTCGACGATTTTGCCGTCGAAGTTGAAGGGTATGAGCTCGACGACCCGACCTTCGGCGGCGCCCCTTCGACGAGTACTCAAATTGATGGTGATAACCTTGCACTTGCCCCGAACCAGTTCTACATTCGGCTGCGTGAAGGTCCGGACCTTGACACCGATGCCCGTCCGCGGTGGAGGGTAGCAAGCGACCCCGGACACTCGCTGCGTGACGACGCCGACGGTCGCCTGTCGGTTGGAATACCGACGCAGCAGCAGGTCGACGACGATGACGACGTGACGGTGCACCCTGAGGTCGAGCTCGAGACAAACAACGGGGAGAATTGGGCGACACCACGAGATCGTGCACATCCGGTCATCGGGTATACCGTCGCTTTGGCGACGCGGGACGACATTTTCTTGCGTTTCTCGGAGCCGGTTGGACGGCAGGATCTGCAAGCACTATCCGCGGACGACGTCGAACAGGTGGATACTCTTTCAGCGGTTGACTTGGAGGCGATCACCGGTGATCTCCAGGCGGTACGTGAGTTACACATCACCCTTGATGACGTAATCGGCTTCCAGCGAATTGTTGATGGAGCTCTACTCGAGTTTGCTCCGTTGATAGTCGATTCATTCGGGAACCGCCTGCTGGATCCGGCGGATACGGACGGTCGGTACGACGATCTGGTTGAGGTTACCACGTTGCTACCTGATCGCTCTCGCCACCGCATCTCCGACCTTATCCTCGGCCCCGACGGGAACGCCCCGATCACACCGGTGTTTGTCACCGATGAATCCGAGCGGGGCGATGAGCGAGCCGGCATAAGCCTCGTGCGCGAGTTCGACGGCACCGGCGGGTATGTGCAGCCGCAGACGCTGCGGCTGCAGGTCAATCTCGCCGACGAAGCGGCGGCGGCGCTCTCCGACCCGGGCGTAGTCGGTGATCCGCGGCTCCTCTATGACAGCAGGCCCGGCGGCGAGTTCGTTCGAAACCGCCTGTGGCTGCCGCCGCACGACGAGCGGGAGTTCAGCGGGCTCGTCCCGCGTCCGAATCCGGGCGCGTCGAGTCTCACCGCCTCGCCGGTCATGAACAATCTCTACGAGTTCACGATCGACGAATCGGACTCGCATGTAGCCGCCGGTCGCGACTTCCAGTTCTTCCTTCGAATCGGCCCGGCGCCGGCCGGACCGACCGAAGAACCGAACGACCCGCAGGCGCTCTACTTCGCCCGCATCACAAATCCCGGAAGCGACACGTGGTACCGCAATGTGCGTCCGTGGGAGTTCGAAATCGATGATGTGCTCGTCGGGCGCGGCGGGGTGACCATCATGAACAACATCATCAACAATGAGCGGGGGGAGACCACGCGCATTCGCTACGAGCTCGAGAGCGCCGGGATGGTGACGGTGAATGTCATGAATCTCGCCGGCGATCTCATCGATGTGATTCACCGCGGCCGTCAGAGCGCGGGCGAATACCAGTTCTCGTGGGACGGCACCAACCGCCACGGCACCCGGGTCGCCCGCGGGCTGTACTTCATTCGGGTTGTCGGGCCGGGCTTCGACGAGTACCGGAAGGTAATGGTGGTGCGGTAACCCGCCATGCCGCTTACCACTCGGACGCGCGCCGCGCTCTTTCTGTTCCTCTGGATCGTTGTGATCGCCGTCTTTTCAACGTCGCTGGCTGCGCACGGAACGGTCACGCAGTTGCTGCTGCGGCTCAGTCGTGCCGCCGGTGCAGGCTACTCGCGGCCGCAAATCGAGTCGGCCGCCTGGCTTCTGCGGAAAACCGCGCACCCGGTGGCGTACGGAGTTCTCGCGTTTCTGTTGCTGAACTATCTGAGCGTCCGATTTGCCCCGGAGCGTCCGGTTCCACCGGTTCGCTTGTATGCGATTGCGTTCGCGCTCGCGGTGCTGGTGGGCTTCATCGACGAACTGCATCAGTCGATCGTTCCGCAGCGCGGTGGATCTGCGGTCGATGTCCTGCTCGATGCCGGGGGAGCAGCCCTCGCGCTGCTGGCGCATTACGTGCTCACTGCCTGGCGACGGAACCGAGCGCCTACCCCCAGACCCCGAACACGGTAATCAGGGCGGCGAGAATGGTGAAGGTCACGCTGTGCAGCGCGACAAGCGTGTTGAAGCGCTTGTTCATGTCCTCGAAGCGCCGGTTCACATCCTCGAAGCGTTTATCTACGGCCTCGAACCGCTTGTTCACGTCGTCGA
>SLIN01000283.1 GCA_007135605.1 Spirochaetales bacterium
ACTCCCGGCGGGCTTCTGCGGCTGTACCGGCTGCTGCGCGGGGCGGAGCGAGATGCAGAGATGCGGTGCGCCGGCGCCCGGGCGACGGCCGGTCGCCGCCGCTCCCGCCGGAGGAGGCGGGGCGCGCCGGGTGTCCACATCATCCAGACCTGGATGTACCACGCCGATCTGATCGGCGGGCTCGTCGGGCGGATTGCCGGCTGCCGGCGCGTGGTGTGGGGCATCCGGCACAGCGACCTGGACCGGCGGCACGCCTCGCGTTCGGTACGTGCGGTCGCGCGGGTGTGCGCGCGCCTGTCGGCCTCCGTTCCGCGCGAGGCGGTCAGCTGCAGCGAACGGGCGGTCGCGGTGCACCGGGCGATCGGCTATCGCGTCCGGTTCTCGGTTGTCGCCAACGGCTACGATCTGCGCCGGCTGACGCCGGACGAGTCGGCGGCGCATGCGCTTCGAACGGAGTGGCTCGGCGGGGATGACCGCAGTCGCGGCGGGCGGGCGCTCATCGGGACGGTCGGCAGGTACACCGCGCAGAAGGATCACGCCGGTCTGCTCGATGCGCTTAGCCGGATTCCGGATGGTCAGCGGCCGCGATGCGTGCTCGCAGGCGACGGGTGCACGCCGGCGAACGCCGAGCTCACCGCCGCGATTGCCCGCCGGGGCCTGGAAGACCGGGTGGTGCTCGCCGGAGCGCGCAGCGATATTCCCGAGGTCATGGCCGCGCTCGATTTCCACGTGTTGCCGGCGGCGGGCGGGGAGGCCTTCCCGAACGTCCTCGCCGAGGCGATGGCGTGCGGCACTCCGTGCGTGACCACCGATGTCGGTGATGCGGCGTCGATCGTCGCGGAGACCGGTTGGGTTGTCGCCCCGCGTGACCCGCGTGCGCTCGCCGGGGCGATTGAAGCGGCGATTGCCGAACGCACCGAGGATTCCTCCGCGTGGGAGCGCCGCCGGCGAGCTGCGCGCGAGCGGGTGGCCGCCTGCTATTCGATCGAGACGATGCGCGACGGCTTTCGCGCGGTGTGGGCGCGCGTGGCCCGGCGCAGGGTGCTTCTGCTCGCGCCGAGCATGCGCGGCGGAGGGGCGGAGCGGGTGATCGCGCTGCTCGCGCGCGCACTCGACCGGCGACGGCTCGAACCGGCGCTCGTGCTCGTGAGCGCCGAGGGGCCGTTCCTGCGCGAGATCCCCGCCGATGTGGAGATCGTCGACCTTGCCGCGCGGCGGGCGCGTTACGCGGCGGTACGCCTGGCCGGCGAGATTCGGCGCCGGCGGCCGGAGACGGTGCTTGCCACGCTCGGCCACATCAACCTGATTCTCGCTCTGATTCGTCCCGTACTTCCGCGCGGCACACGCCTTCTCGCCCGGGAGGCGAACACCGTAAGCGAGAGCATTCGCGGCGAACCGCATCCGCGGCTCTATCGCGTTCTCTACCGCGCGCTCTACCGCCGCTTCGACCGCGTGGTCTGTCAGAGCCGCTACATGGCCGACGATCTGGTCTCCGGTTATCGGGTGCCGCGCGAGCGCATTTCGGTAATTGGTAATCCGGTGGATGTCGAGGCGATCGATGCGGCCGCGGCGCCGGACCAGCCGCCTTCGGGCGGGAGCGGCACCGGGAGTCGAACGTTGCAGCTACTCGCCGTCGGGCGCCTCGACCGCCAGAAGGGATTCGATCTGCTTCTCGAAGCGCTGTCGATTGTCGAGCGGCCGGTGTGTCTGTCGGTGCTCGGCGACGGTCCGGAGCGCGAGGCGCTGCTCGACCGGCGCGATGCGCTCGGACTCGCCGACTGCGTACGCTTCGAAGGCTTTTCCGATAATCCGTACCGTGCTATGGTCGCCGCCGACGCGCTCGCGCTCCCGTCGCGCTACGAAGGGCTGCCGAATGTGGTGCTCGAAGCGGGAGTGCTCGGTGTGCCGGCGATCGCCTTCGACTGCCCCGGCGGGACCGCCGAGATCGTCGAGCCGGGGGTGACCGGCGTGCTCGTGCCGTGCGGCGATGTCCGTGCGCTCGCGGCCGCCATCGAGCGCTTCGAGCGTGCCGGTTGGGATGGCGAGCGTATTCGCGAGCGCGTACAGCGGCGGAACGGCCTCGCGCTCATCTGCCGCGAGTATGAGAAGGTGCTGTGCGGGTAACAGACATGCCGGTAGTCGTTCTGAGTGCCAACATCGCGTGGAACATCATCAATTTTCGGATGGGGCTCGTGCGTGCGCTGCAGGAGCGCGGGATCGAGGTCGTGGTGCTCGCCGGCGCCGACGAGACGGTCGCCTCGCTTCGCGAGCACGGCGTTCGCGTCGAGGCGCTTCCGATCGCCTCGCGCGGTGTGAACCCGTTCGGTGAGCTTCTGCTCTTCGCCGCCTACCTGCGCCGCCTGCGCGCGCTCACCCGCCGTGCGCGCGTTCTCGCGTACCTCGGCTTTACCATCAAACCGAATATCTACGGCAGCGTCGCAGCGCGCATCTGCGGCGTTCCGGTTATCGCGAACATCGCCGGCCTCGGCGCGCTCTTCTCCCGTCCCGGCGCCCGGCGAACCGCAGCGCTCGCATTCTACCGCTTCGCGCTTCGCGGCGTGCGCCGCGTCTACTTTCAGAACGGCTCCGACCGGTTGCTCTTTCTTTCGCGGCGTGTGGTCGACCGACGCCGGAGCGCTCTCATCCCCGGTTCGGGAGTCGACCTCGACCGCTTCAACGGAGCGCTTGCCGCCGACGGCTTTCCCGGCGAACCGGGGCGGCGCCGGTTCGTGCTGATTGCCCGGCTGCTGTGGGAGAAGGGGATCGATGAGTACGTGCGCGCGGCGCGCTCGGTGCGCGAGCGCTACCCCGATGCGCGTTTCGCGCTCGTCGGATTCTCCGACGGCGGCGGGAGGGCGGCCGTGCCGGCGCGCCGTATCGCCGGGTGGGTCTCCGAAGGGGTGATCGCGTATCTCGGGCGGGCCGCCGACGTGCGCCCGGCGATCCTCGGGGCCGACTGCATTGTGCTTCCGAGTACCTACCGCGAGGGTACGCCGCGCGTGCTGCTCGAGGCGGCGGCGATGAGCCGCCCGGTGGTCACCACCGATACCCCCGGTTGCCGCGATGCGGTGCTCCCCGGCGAGAGCGGCTATCTCTGCCGCCCTGGAGACGCCGGAAGCCTTGCCGAGCGTATTATCGAGGTGCTCGAGCTCCCGGCGGATCGACTTCGGGAGATGGGGCGGGCGGGCCGTCGCCATGTCGAGCGCCGCTTCGACGAGCGCCTGGTCGTCGGCGCCTACCTGCGCGAGATCGAGGAGCTCGGCGGCTGAGCCGCTCTTGCCGCTTGCGCCTATGCACATCGTTTTCATTGCTCCGCGATACCACACGAATCAGCACTACTGGGTGAAGGCGCTGCGCGATGCCGGGCACACGGTTTCGTTCTGGGTGCGAAAGCGCGCGGGCGCGGAGGAGCACGCGCTCTGTACGCCGCGGGTGGTCGAGCCGGAGGACGATGGCGCTCCGGCGGGGGCCGGCGTCGGCAGGACGGGAGGTTCCCGCGCGCTGTCCGGTGTGCGGAGCGCCGACGCTCGCGGCGGACAAGCCGGCCCCGGCAAACGCCGGCGAAGCAAGCGCCGCCGCAGGTGGAGCTCCGACGCATTTCGTGCCCTGCTCGCCGACGAGAAGCCGAACGCGGTGGTAATACGAAATCCGGCCGAGCCGTTCTCGCGCGCGGCGTTCGCCCCCGTGCGCGAAAGCGGTGCGCGGGTCGTGCTCTACTCGCAGGGGCCGCTCTTCCGGCGGGAACCGCTCCTTCGCCGGCTGGCGAGCGCCCGGCTGCAGCGCCGGATGGGTGGGGCTCCGTGGATTACGCCGGTGCGGGGAGACCGCCGGCCGCCGGCGGAGCACGAGCCGGCGAACCGGTACTTCGTGCCGTTCGTCATGGAGCCGGACCGACAGGCGGAGGCGGCGATCGACGAGCGGCCGTTCTGCCCCGGCGGTGTGCGCCGGGTGCTCATGGTCGCCAAGTACATGCCGCGCAAGAACCATCTCCTGCTCGTTCGCGCACTGCACGCGCTCGCCGGCCGCTTCGAGATCTCGCTCGAGCTCGTCGGAGGCGGCGGGCGCAGCGAGTACGAACGCGCGCGGGAGGAGGTGGCCGCATACGTGCGCGAGCACCGCCTCGACTGGGTGACGCTTCGCCCGCCGATGCCGTATGCTCGCCTACAGGAGCACATGCGCGGATTCGACCTCTTCGTGCTGCCGAGCCGCAACGAGGCGGTCGGCGTCTCGCTGCTCGAGGCGATGGGTAAGGGCCTTCCGGTGGTCTGCAGCTCCACTACCGGCGCGCGCGACTACGTCGAGGACAGAGGTAACGGGCGCATTTTCGAGAGCGATTCGCTCGACGATCTTCGCCTGACCCTCGAAGAGCTGCTTGCCGGGCCGGAACGATTGCGGGAGATGGGCCGGCGCAGTCTCGAGCTCGTGCGGACCGTGCACAGCCCGGAGGCATTCCTGCGGCGCTTTCTGCCGCTCATTGAAGGATAGCAGAGCATGGACAGCATACGTAAGGCACTCCGGCTTCTCACCCCGCGCGAGCGGCGGCGGCTCATTCCGCTGCTCGCCGGTATCGTGATCATGGGCATCCTCCAGGTCGCGGGCATCGGTTCGTTCGCTCCGTTCGTCGCGGTCGTCGCCGACCCGTCGATCGTCGAGACGCAGCCGATTCTCAACCGCATCTACACGGAGCTCGGCTTCGACTCGCACTTCGCCTTTCTCGTCTTCCTCGGAGCCGGCGCCTTCGCGGTTATGCTCTTCGACGCCGCCTTTCGCATTCTCGTTACCTACGGGCTGCACCGGTACGCCGGCAATCGGCGCTATATGATGGGATTGCGCCTTTTCAGGCAGTATCTCTACCAGCCGTACGGCTACTTCCTCGATCACAATACGAGCGAGCTTTCGAAGAACCTGCTCTCCGAGGTCGACCAGGTCATAAACGGTGTGGTCAAACCGGCGCTGCACATCTTTGCCGAGCTCTTCTCGGCGGCCGCGATCCTCGTGTTCCTGCTCGTGGTCAATCCGTACGTCGCCCTCGCCTCGGCGGTGGTGTTCGGTGCCATCTACGCCGCGCTGACCTTCGGTATCCGCCCGCTCGTGCGCCACTACGGGAAGGAGGTGCGCGAGGCGAACCGGCTGCGCTATAAGTCGAGCAGCGAGGCGTTCGGCGCGATCAAGGATGTAAAGATCCTCGGCAAGGAGCCGGCGTTCGCGCGCAAGTACGGCGAAGGGGCAAAGCGCTTCGCGAAGACGCAGGCGGCCAAGCGGATGCTCTCCACACTTCCGGTAAAGATCATGAAGCCGCTGAGTATGGGCTTTGCGATCGCGCTGATCCTCGTGCTGCTCGCCGTCTACGGCTCCGTGGTCGAGGCGCTGCCGCTGGTTGCGATCTACGCGCTCGCGGTGCAGCGGCTCATGCCGCACCTTCGCGGGCTTTTCCGGCACGGAACCACGATCCGCTACTACAGCCACACCGTCGACTCGCTCTACAACGACATGACATCGACCCCGCCGCCTCCGGCGGAGAAGGATCGCAAGCTCGCCGAGCGCGCGGTCGAGCGGATGCCGTTCCGCAGTACGGTCGAGCTGCGCGGTGTCTCGTTCGCCTATCCGACCTCCCCGGCTCCCGTGCTCGATACCATCAACCTGCTCATAGAAAAGAACACGACGGTGGGATTCGTCGGAACCACCGGGTGCGGCAAGACAACCCTCGTCGATGTGATCATGTGTCTGCTCGAACCGTCCGCCGGAGAGATTCTCGTCGACGGTGCGCCGATCGCCGAGGTCGGCCGGTGGCAGCGCAACTTCGGCTACGTGCCGCAGCACATCTACCTGAGTGACGACTCGGTCGCCGCGAACATCGCCTTCGGTATTCCCGAAGAGCTGCGCGACCAGGGCGCCGTCGAAAAGGCCGCCCGCGTAGCGAATCTGCACGACTTCGTCGTCGGCGAGCTGCCCGACGGCTACCAAACAACCGTCGGCGAGCGCGGCATCCGGTTCTCCGGCGGACAGCGCCAGCGGGTCGGCATAGCCCGGGCGCTCTACCACGACCCGGACATCCTCGTCATGGACGAGGCGACGAGCGCCCTCGATACGGTGACCGAGGACGCGGTCATGGACGCCATACACAACCTCATGCACACCAAGACCATTATTCTTATCGCCCACCGGATTACCACCGTGCGCGAGTGCGACAAAATCTGCATGCTCGAACGCGGGCGCATGGTCGCCGAGGGCGATTACTCGACCCTGCTCGCCGAGAACGAAACCTTCCGCTCGCTCGCGAAGGTGTAGCGGTGCTCTGGAATCTGACGAGCCTTGTCCTGACGCTTCTCAACGCGGTTCCCGTCCGCCGCCTGCACCGGCTCACGCTGCCGTACCTGCCGTCGCGCTACATGGGATTCCGGCCGCGCGCGGGGATCACCGTGCGCGTGCCCGCGCGTGCTATCGCCGGCGAGGTAGTCATGCCCGACGGCCGCTGGTGGCTCAGGCCCGGCGACTGGGACGAGCGCAAGCGCAAGCCGGTCGACCGCGCGCGCACCTACCGGATCATGGCATCGCTCGCCGCGCGCGACGAGCTGGACTATCACAACGACCCGGTCTACCGGGAGTGTCTCTCGCGCATCGAGACGCGCGGCCACATGAAGGTGAATAACGGCCGCTATCTGTGTAACCGCGCCGACCTCGACGATTACTACGAAAGCCGCTGCGAGCTCGTGCGAAGCATCCGCCGCGAAGGCGTCCGCGACGCCGCCGACCCGGTGCGCCTCGCCGTCGGGCGGGACGGCGAGTTGCTGAAAGTCGGCGACGGACGGCACCGCCTCGCCGTCGCCCGCACCCTCGACCTGCCGGTCACCGGACAGATCCGCCACGCCCACCCGGAGTGGCTCACCCGCCACTGGCCATCCCGCCGAAAATCGGTCCTGGGCGCGCTCACTGCGATCGCCGAAGAGGCGGAGTCGCTCTTTCGCGAGGACGCGGAAGATCGCGCCGACCGCATGTGACCGCGTTCCCGCCATCTGCTACACTTGCGGCTCGTGTACGTCGTTTTCGTCGCGCCGCGCTACCACACCAATCAGCACTACTGGGTCACCGCGCTGCAGGATGCCGGCCACCGCGTCGGCTTTCTCGTCGTCTCGCGTGAAGGGCTCGAGGAAACGAGCCGCCTCGACCCCGAGGTGCTTGCACTCGCCCGCGTCTATCGCGCTCGAAAGGCGATTGCTGCCCGCCTTTTCCGCCGCCGCCTGAACGACAAGAAACAGGGCCATCCGCCGCTTGCCGCCTACCTGCGACGCTTCCGCGCCGAACGCCCGTCTGCGCTCATCATCCGCGATCCCTTTCTTCCCTCCTCCCGCCGTGCGCTTCTCGCCGCACGGCTTCTGCGCATCCCCATTATTCTCTACACACAGCACCAGCGCCGCCACGCGCGCGTGACGCTGCGCCTGCGCGCGCTGCAGCTCGCTCGCTTTCTCGCCGCCGGCGCCCCGATGATCACCCCGGTCGAAGGCGAGGAGGTTGATGTGACTTGCGGCGCTCCCGCTCGCCCGCTTCCGGGGTGGTGGTACCTGCCCTTCGTCATGCCGCCCGCACCGCCTGCCGGATACGAGCGGCGACAGTGGTGTCCCGGCGGAGTGCGTCGCATCGTCACGGTGGCGAAGTTCCTGCCGCGGAAGAACCATCTCCTGCTCGTGCGCGCGCTCGAGCCGCTTGCCGCCGGCTATCCGCTTCGCCTCGACATCTACGGCGGCCACGACACACCGGAGTACCACGCAAAGTACGAGGAGCTGCGTGCGTACCTCGCCGCGCATTCGATCGAATGGGTGCGGTTGCACGAGCCGGTCGCGTGGGAGGAGCTCCAGCGCCGATTCGCCGACTACGACCTGTACGTGCTGCCGAGCCGCAACGAGCAGGTCGGCGTGTCGCTTCTCGAAGCGATGGGCAAGGGGCTACCGGTCGTGTGCAGCACGACCGCCGGCGCGCGCGACTACGTGGAGCACGGCGGCAACGGGCGCATCTTCGAAAGCGACTCGCCCGAATCGCTGCGCGCCGAGCTTTCCGCCGCTCTCGCCGACCCGCGGGAGCTGCGCCGCATGGGCGAGCAAAGTCTCGCGCTCGTGCGCACCCGCCATAGCGCCGAACGCTTTCTCGCGCGATTCGGAGAGGTTGTGCGCGCGGCGGGCGTGTTTCGGAATGCGCCGGGCACCGGCGCGGATTGAGCGCCGTAGCGCGCCCGTGCTACCGTTTTGCCGTGCTGCTCTCGATCGTAGTTCGCACCGTGCTTCGCTCCCGCCGCCGCCTGCTCCCGCTGGTGATCGCGATCGTGCTTGCTTTCATCGGCCTCATAGTCGGAAACGGAATCCTCGCCTCGAGTAACGAGCGCCTCTACCGCACCTACGCAGCCCATCTCTCCGGCGATCTGAGTGTCGGCGCCGCCGCCGAGGCAAACTTTACCATCTTCGGTTCCGACTCCCTGCTCGTCGGCGAGTATCAGGTGCCGCCGACGCTCATCGATTTCGAGCGATTGCAGGATGAGGTTGATGCAATGCCCGAGGTCCGCGCATCCGCTCCGGTGGTAACCGCCGCTGCGCGCGTTGAGGTCGGTTCGCGGCGGGCGAATCACACGATTATCGGTGTCGATTTCGAGCGATACCGGGAGATGTTCGATGAGCTCGATATCGTCGAGGGGCGAATGCCCGAGCGCGGGGAGCGGGCGGTATTGCTGCAGGATCAATGGGGCAGAGATGTGGTCGGCCGCCGGGCGGTGGTCACCGCGGCGCTCGACCTGAGCTTTGCGATTCGCGAGGTGGAGGTCGCCGGCCTCTTTCGCTTTCCGATATCCGACGAGCAGCTCGACCGGGTCATCATTACCGATGTGCAAACCGCCCGGGCGATGAACGGCTACGTCGCCGGCGCCGCCGGCGGCGGCGCGCTGCCGGAGGCCGACCGCGCGGTGCTCGAGAGCGACTTCGACGACCTCTTCGGCGCCGGCGACGACTTCGGCGAGCCGGGGGAGGCCGCCCCCGATGAAGAGACCCCGGACGATGCATCCGGCGAAGTGCTCCCGGACGACGCCGGCGCCGATGAGCCGGCCGATTCACCGAACGGCGACGACTTCGGCGAAGATTTCTTCGGCGAACCCGACGACTTCGGCGAGGGCGATGACGCCGACGAGCCCGCAGATGAGCCGGCGCCCGGCGGCGACCTGTTCGGCGAACCCGACGACCTTGACGACGATCCGGTCGCGCGCCTCGAAGCGTTCTTCGCCGAAGCACCCGAGGACCCCGAGGAGGAGCCGGATGCAACCGCGGGTGCGTGGAACTTCCTGCTCATCTCTCTGCACGACCGTGGAGATGCCGGGATCGTCGAGCGGCGGCTGGCGGCGGCAGGCTTCGGCCCGGATTCCGGGTACACGATCCGCGACTGGCGCGGTACCGTCGGTGGAAACGCCCAGATCGCCTGGTATCTGCAACTCATGTTCAACATCGGTGTCCTCTTCATTGCCGCCGGCGCGGCGATGATCACCACGAATGCGCTCGTGCTTTCGGTGCTCGAGCGCACCGGTGAGATCGGGACGATGCGGGCGCTCGGGGCCACGCGTGCGCGAGTCAGCGCGATGATCGTTCTCGAGACACTGCTGGTCGTCGTCGGCGCGGCGGCAGCCGGGATCGCGCTCGGCGCCGCGGTGATCTCCGCGCTCAACGCCGCCGGCATTACCGTGGACAACCCGTACATCGACACCCTCTTCGGCGGCGGGCCGGTGAGCGCGCTGTTGAACCCGCAGCTTATCGGCGTGCATCTGGCGGCCGGCTTCCTGCTTTCGCTTGTGGCGGTGGTCTACCCGTTGAAGCGGGCGCTGGGAATCGAGCCGGTGGAGGCGATGCGCGAATGATCCGGTTGACCAAGCTCGCCTGGCGCAACTTCTCGCGCCACCTGAACCGCTATCGCGTTCTGCTGCTCGCTTTGACGGTGGTCGTCGCGGTTCTCGTGGTGGTACTCGGCTCGGTGACCGGTATGCGCGAAACCCTTCGCGACAAAGCGAGCCGCTACTTCGCCGGCGATGTGGTCGTCTTCGGCTACATGGACGGAAGCGATTCGCTGATCGAGGATCCGGCGCTCGTCGAAGAGGCTGTCGCCGGGGCGGGGCTCGACACGGTGGCGGTCTCGCGCCGCAGCACCTACTACCGTCCCGGCAACGCGAACCTCTTCCACGCCGGCTACTACACCCCGCAGCGGCGCTTTGTCGGAGTGGAATGGGAGCGAGAGCGACCGGTGCTCGAGCGCTTCGACTTCGCCGCAGGCGGCGTACCCGAGGCCGGCGACGAGGAAGGCATCCTCATCTCCACCATTGCCGCCGCCGAATTGCAGGCGGCCGTCGGGGACTCGATCATCGTCTCCTCCGATACCGACCGGGGCGTGGCGAACACGATCGAGGCAACCGTTCGCGGCATCTACCGCGAGTCGAGCTTCTTCGGATACAGCGCCTACCTCGAACGTCGCACGCTCAACCGCCTGCTCGACCGCCCCGAGGAACAGGTCAACGAGATCGGTGTCTATCTCGCCGGCGGCGAAGGGCGCGAGCTGCACGCCGCCGAGGCGGTGAACCGCTCGCTCGCCGAGCACCTGCCGACCTTCCCGGTTATCCGCGACCGTGATCGGAACTCCGCCGAACGCGCGGCTTCGCGCGACCGGCGGCACTACGGGACGATTACGCTCGGCGCCCAGCTCGCCGAGATAAACGATCTGCTCGAAGCGATGACGATCATCGCCGCAGTCATCATCACCCTGTTTCTTCTGCTGGTGGTCATCGGCGTGGGCAACACCTTTTCGATGGTCGTGTACGAGCGAACCCGCGAAATCGGCACCTTGCGGGCGATGGGCATGACGCGGCCCCGGACGGTTGGGCTCTTTCTGCTCGAATCGGTTTTTCTCGGTCTGGCCGGTGTGGTGCTCGGCAGTCTCGCCGGCATCGGTATCCTCGAACTCGCACGGAACTACCTGGTGTTGGCCGGTGCTCCCGGCTTCGCCTCGCTCTTTCTCGTCGGCGGTACCATTCAGTGGTCGCTTCCGGCCGGAAGCATCGCTCTCATCGGTTTGCTCGCCGTCGCCGCGAGTATGGGCGGCGTGCTGCGGGCGGCATTTCGCGGTTCGCGCGTGACCCCCGTCGAGGCGCTCCGGCACGAGTAGGGCCGGTGGCGGTCGGATCGTGCCTGGAGCCGGGCGCGGCGCGGGCGACGGCCGCATTCGCTGTACACCGGCACATCCGGTGATAGAATTGGAGGGCGATGTTCCAACACATACTCTCAATCGATCGTGAAGCGCCTCCGTCACGAGGGGCAACCGGGACGAGCCCCGCGGCCGATTCCTGTGCCCGACCAAACTGCGTCGGATTCGCCGGCACCGTGCTTCTCGCGCTCGTTGCGCTCTCCGCCTGCCGGACCGCCCCCGCTCACCGCGCCGAGCTGCCCGACCCGCGGCCCGCCCGTGCCCTTGCGGTTGTCTTCGCCGATGCGCCGGAATCGGACCCCGACCGCGCCCGCCTTGCCGAAGAAGGTGAGCTCAGCGAGGCGAACGCCGCATGGTGGGGCTTCGACGAGGAGAACTCTACCGAGTACCTGCAGGCGGCAATCGATTCGGGAGTGGCAGTGCTGCGAGTCCCCGATATGGGCGCGCCGTGGATCGTCGAGCCGCTCGAGCTTCGCAGCAATCAGGAGATTGTCTTCGAGAACGGGGCGGAGGTGCTGGCGCTGCGCGGCGCGTACCGCCGCCGCGGCGCTTCGCTTTTCACCGCGCGGAACACCGAGAACGTCACCTTGCGCGGCTACGGGGCGACGTTGCGCATGTGGAAGAGCGACTATCAGCGGCCGCACTACGACGCCGGTGAGTGGCGCCACACAATCAGCCTGCACGGTGTGGACGGGTTCGAGATTCTCGGACTCACACTGCTGTCGAGCGGCGGTGACGGAATCTACGTCGGCAGCGGCGGCGGTGACGGCAGCACCTATTCGAGCGACATTACCGTTCGCGACGTGATCGCCGACGACCACCACCGGCAGGGCATGAGTGTCATCTCGGTGGAAAACCTGCTCATCGAGAATAGCCGCTTCACCAATACACGCGGCACCTGGCCGCAATCGGGGATCGATTTCGAGCCGAATCGCGCCGGGGAGCGGATCGTGAACGCGGTTATCCGCAACAGCTACTTCGGCGGAAACGCGGGCGTCGGGGTGCTCATCCAGCTCATGAACCTCGAGCAGGATTCGATCCCGGTCGGCATAACCATCGAGGACTCGGTGATCGAGCACAACACCCTCAACCTCTCGATCGTCGGCACGCATCACCATCCGCACGGAACGATCACGATTCGTAACACGCCTGTACGCGGCCTGCGCTGGATCAGACCGGGGGATAACCTCGAGGTATCGGTCGAGTAGCGGGCGCATTCAATCCTCGCGCGGGGGGCAAACCCACATCAACTCCTTCCTCGTCTCGGCGACCACAGGTGGCCGCTGTTTGTGTTCGAAAGCGATACCGAGGGGAGAAGCCGTTCGAGGAGTTCTACACCCACGAGGAAGCGGTCGCTGGATGAGCGGATGTAGGGGGGGCTGCGAGATTTCTCGGGCTCGGTCTGGATGCTACGGCGCCGTGTGGAGCTTTTTCCCGGCTTTTTCGCACCGGGCGGCAATCGCGAGGTCACTTTCGCCGGTAGTGTGGGGTGGAGGCGAATGTGGCAGACGGAGAGTCGAACGAAGGTGAAGATGAAGACGAAGGCGTGCGGCAGCGCAGACCCCACGACAGCGCGTACAAGTACCTGTTCTCCAACAGGAGGGTTGTCCATCAGTTTCTCACCCGCTTCGTCGATGAGGAGTTCACGCGCGGGCTCACCCCCGACGACGTGCGACGGTTCGAGTCGAGTTTCGTCTTCGGATGCTGCACTACATCTGCGGGCTCTACGATCAGCTGCTTCGCGGCAGTACGGCAGGGCTGCTGCCTGCAGTCTTTCCGGTGCTGTTGTATAATGGAGGCGAGCGTTGGACGGTGCCCGGCAACGTTCGCGAGCTTATAGACGGCTCGATTCCGAGCCGGTATATTCCATCGTTCGAGTACTATCCGGTGATCGAGCACGATATACCGGATGAGACACTCGAGCGGGTCCGTGGGCTGGTCGCCGCGGTTGTCTATCTGGAGAAGCGCCGCGATGCGGATTCACTTGCCGGGGCGGTCGATGCGGTGATCGGGATGCTCGCCGAGGAGCGACCGGAGGAGCTTCGGCTCTTTAGCAAGTGGTTGAATAGAATGTTCCGCCACGCGTTTACCGCCGGCGAGATCGAACGGATTCGCGACCTGAGAGGGGTGAGATCGATGTTGAGCGAAGTGGTGGATCAGATCATTGAACGGGGCAAGGAAGAAGGGGGCGAGCAGAAGGCGCGGGAGGCCGCGCGGCGGATGCTTGTTGAGGGGATTTCGGTTGAAGTCATCTCTCGGGTTACCGGTCTTACCGTCGCAGAGATCCGTGGTCTCTCGCAAGATTCGGACAACGGTCGGGAGTAAGCCGGTTCACATCGGGGGCGGCCGTTCTTCTTGTGTGAGGGACGCGGAGGGCGGCGGCGGTAGCCGCCGGGGCGGGCGAACGGGAAGCCTCTGAGACGGTGCGGCTGCTGTACGCCGGCATGCTTATTCCGCGCAAGGGTGGCGGAGGAGTATTTGAGGTTGTATGGGGAGGTTGGGGCGTGAAAATCACCTGCGGCGAGGTTACGGTCCAAGAGGTGTTCACGGTTCATGACAGTTCGCTGTTTACGTTGTAGACTTCGATTCGTGAGGTGATATATGGCTGCTTCCTTCAAAGAGGTCGAAAAGCAAGCCCAAGCCTTGACGGCAGAGGACCGCGCCAAGCTTGCAGAAACACTGATCGAGTCACTACATACGCCACTGTCTGAGATTGAAATGGCGTGGGCGCAAGAGGTCGAAGAGCGGGTTGCCGCGTTTGACCGCGGCGAGACACAGGCCTATGCTGCAGAAGACGTTTTCGCCGAAGCGCGACGGCTGGCTCGGTGAAGCACGCAAGATTCGTTGCGGCAGCACGGCGTGAGTTTTTATCCGAAGTTGTCTACTACAACCAGGAGGAGGCAGGGCTTGGCTCGCGTTTCTCGGCGGCCGTCGAGG
>SLIN01000335.1 GCA_007135605.1 Spirochaetales bacterium
GGCTGGTGGCGCGGCTCGATGAACCCGATTCACGGCAGGCCGTTCGATCTCGACGGCGGAAAGCTCGTGTTCAACGAGTCGGCGTGGGAGTCGCTCGATCTGCTCTTCGAGAAGATCCGCGAAGCGGGCCTGGTCGCCTCGCCGATCATGCTCTGGACGCTGACCGATATCGACCCGGGGCAGGTGCTGAGCGAGGAGCAGTGCATCGAGGTGGCCCGGAAACAGCTGGAGCGATGGAATGCGCCGAATGTCGTGTGGATGCTCGGCGGGGATGGGAACTATACATCCCCGGAAGCCGAAGCTCGCTGGAAACGGATCGGAAGGGCTGTGTTCGACGAGCGGGATGACGCGCTCGCGACCCTGCATCCGTGCGGCGTCACCTGGGTCGGAGATGCGTTTGCCGATGAGCCGTGGTACCGCATCGCCGCGATCCAGAGCGGGCACGGTTCGGTCGAGAACGACCTGAGATTTCTGGTTGATGGGGAGTACGCGCGAGCGCACGAGCGCCTGAAGATGCCGTTCCTCAACCTCGAACCGAACTACGAGGACGCCCGTTCATACATCGAACGCAAGCATCTGACCGCCTACCACGTGCGCCGCGCTTCGTACTGGTCGCTGCTCGTAGCGCCGCCGGCCGGTATCACCTACGGTATCGGGTCGATCTGGATGTGGGCGCGGGAAGCCGGTGAGATCGCCGAGAACCACGACGAATCGTGGGTCGGCAAGCCGTGGCGGCAGGAGCTCGATACTCCCGGTGCGCAGTCGATGAGCGTGCTGCGCGCCTTCTTCGAGGAGCTGCCGTGGACGCGACTGCGCCCGGCACAGGAGCTGCTGGTGCGGCAACCGGGCCGGGAAGATCTCGAGGCGTGGCAGGCTGTCGCGGCAACGCCAGAAGGCGATTGCCTTGTAGCATACACGCCGAAGAAGGTCGCGCTGCGAATAGATGCCTCGAAGATGAAGCCGGGACTGACGCTGTATAGCGTTGACCCGGTGAGCGGGGAGTGGAGCGAGCACGGTTCGCTCGATACACACGGCGAGATCGAAGTAAACGCGACCGGCCGCGACGATGATGCGCTGCTCGTCGCAATCTCGAAGGAGTAGAAATGCCCGGACGAATCAGAGTCTCGGAGAGCGGCGACCACTTCGTCGATGAGCGCGGTGCGCCGTTTTTCTACCTCGGCGACACGGTGTGGAGCGTATTCACGCATACCCTCGAAGAGGATTGGCTCGAATACCTGCGCTATCGAAGCCGGCAAGGCTATAACGTGCTGCAGATCAATATACTGCCCCAGCACGACGCGAGCGGGCCCGGCCTCGGCCACTGCCCGTTCGCTCGTGGCGGCGACGGCTCGTACGACTTCACATCGTTCGACGACGCGTACTTCGAGAGGGCCGAACGCATGCTCGAATCGGCTGTATCGTTCGGCTTCGTTCCCGCGCTCGTACTGCTCTGGTGCGACTACGTACCGGGAACGTGGTTGTCGAAGATAAAGACCGGCCACGTTATGCCGGCCTCGGCGGTCTCCCCGTACGTGGAGTACGCCGCGAAGCGCTTCGCACGGTTCAAACCGATCTATTTGGTCGCCGGCGATACCGCCGACAGCGATCTGCAGATCGATGAGGCATGGAGCCATTACGAGACCGCGCTCGAGACGGTGAAGCGAGTCGACCCGGATGCACTGACAACGCTGCATTTGTGGGGTCCGAAGAACCAGCAGTACGACCTGCCTCGCCGTTTCCTCGACTGCGAGCACGTGGACTTCTTCATGTACCAGTCCGGTCACGGATTCGACTGGATTGCGAATCCGTACTCGTTGCCCGGCTACTTCTCCGCGGCCGGCCGCCGCCGACCGATCGTGAACGGCGAGCCGTGTTACGAGGGGATCGGGCATACTCGAGGCCGTCACGACCGTCGAAGTGTGCGGCGTGCGGTGTGGCTCAGTCTTCTGTCGGGTGCGCAGGCCGGGGTGACCTACGGAGCGCACGGGGTATGGAGCTGGCACGAGGAGAGTGCCGGGTTCGAGAGCTGGGGAGGTGGCGACTTCAAAGTGCCGTTCCGCTGGCGCGATGCGCTGCGCTTCCCCGGCGCGTGGGACGTTGCCGCCGCTCGCTGGCTCTTCGAGCGGTTCGATCTCTTCGATCTGAAACCGGCTGGGCTTTCGGCCGGCCCGGTTGAGGACAGCGCCGTTGCGATCGGCGGGAACGCATGCCTCATCTACACAGCGTATCCGTTTCCGGTAGAAATCGAGCGCGATCTTTCCGGCTACGAGTGGGTCGTGGTTGATCCGGAGCGCCCCGGCGAACTTGTGCGGCCGGCGGTACACTATGAGAAGGACAGGACGTACTTCGAAATGCCGCACTTCAACTCCGACGCGCTTTATGTCGGAATTTCACAGAGTTCAAGCCAAAAATAAGGCAGGAGATGCAGAATGGGACAATCAAAGGAATCGGGCGAACGCGCCCGGCCGTGGCGCGAGATCGAAATCGAACTGACCGCCGCGAAGAAATGGTCGAATCCGTACACCGAGGTCGAGGCGTGGGTCGATTTTGAGCACGACGGCGGCCGGTTGATCAGACGTCCGGCATTCTGGGACGGCGGGGCGAGCTGGAAGGTACGTTTCGCCTCTCCTGTCGGTCACGGTACGTGGCAGTGGAAGAGCTCCGCCTCGGTAGACGACTCGGGGCTTGCCGGTGCAACCGGCGAAGTGCGGTGCGCGCCGGCCGAAGACGAAGAGAACCTCCTCTACCGGCGCGGGTTCTGGAAGATGTCCAAGGGCGGGCGGAATCTGGTGCACGCCGATGGGACGCCGTGCATGCTCGCCGGTGACACCGTGTGGGCGCTTCCGTGGCGCGCGACGCCGGAGCAGTGCACGATCTACGCCGCCGACCGTCAACAGAAGGGGTACAACGCAGCGCTTCTTATGACGGTGCAACCGGACATGGATGCGCGCGGGCCGCGCGACCGGACGAAAGACACCGGCTTCGATGTCGGGTTCGAGGACCTCGAACGCGGTCATCTGAACGAGATCAACGTGGAGTATTTCCAGCGCTTCGATGAGCTGTGCGATATTCTCGTCGCGAACGAGATCGTGCCCGTCTATCAGCCGCTCTTCCACGGCTACGGCTGGAAGGGGCTCAGGGTTGCCGGACTCGTGGTTTCTCCCGAAGAGTACGCGCGCTACTGCCGCTACCTGGTGGCGCGATTCGGAGCTCGCCCGGCGATGTGGCTCGTCGGTGGCGACGGCGACTGCAAGCTCGAATCGATCCGCGCCGCCGGAGCCGAAATAGAGGCGTGGGACGCCTACGGACAGCCGACCGGACTGCACTACCGGCCGCATGCGCGCGCGGAGGCGTGGCAGGAAGCGGACTGGCTCGATTTCCAATGGTGCCAGACCGGCCACTCGGGCCTGCACCTGCCCGAACGTGTAGCCGACATGTGGCGAAATCGTCCGATAAAAGCCGTAGCCAACGGCGAGCCGACTTACGAGCATATCGGCGAGCCCGGCCGCGCGACCGACTGGTGGCAGGGCGAAGAGGCATGGGCGAATCTCTGCGCCGGTGGAACGATGGGGGCTGTGTACGGCGCCGGCAGTCTCTGGCAGTGGCGACTGCACAAGGATGAGCCCGATTACGAGGAATGGGCACACGCCCGGCTGGCCGGCTGGCGCGAGGCAATCGACTTTCCCGGCTCGAAGTACGTCGGTGCGATGCGCAAGATCTTCGACGGGCTCCCGTTCGCCGATATGGAACCCGATTGGGAGTCGGTCATCTGGGGACGCGGGCTGTCGGTTCCCGGCA
>SLIN01000111.1 GCA_007135605.1 Spirochaetales bacterium
CCGGGCGAAGCCGGAATATCGGACTCTCACTGTTCACCTCCTGCCCCAAAACAGATGCGCGCGTGAAGCACGCACGCACGTAATTCGATCATTTCGATAAGCGTACTTGCTTGGTAACGGTGTCGCAAGTACATGCGTGATCGCTTCTCTTGACAGCCGTACGGACGCACGGTTGCAGTCGGCGCGATTTAACTACCCGACGCGAAACATGCCACGACAATATCTGCCGGCAGTTACGTGCTTTCGATTTCATTCAGGCTGTGCTATTCTGTAGATCGCTCGCAGGCCGATACTGAGTCGTTCTCGCCGGCGCCGCAACCGCGTCTGCGCACAATCAGTAATGTCGGGCTGGTTTCCGCAGATGTTTCGGTGGGCAATTCGAGCTTCGCAACGAAACCGGAGTAATCGGGGACTTGCAGATCGACGAACTTTCCGACGGAGAGAACATGAAGTTCAATCCGGACGAACCGCTCGAAGTCAGCATCTGGGCCACACTGGACGCGCAGATCGAGATAAACGTGCCGCTGAGGGGCGTGGAGTAAGAGGTGTTTTCGATAGGCGAAAGGGAGTTGGGCGAGAAAACAGTGCGCGCATGAACAGTTCGAACCTACGAGCGACACCGCTGAGATTGCACACGAAGACGGGGGGTTATATGCATTCACGTCGGTCATTTTTCCGAAGTTCCGTTCGCCTACTGGTCACGTTGGGTTTAGTCGCGCTGATCGGCTGCGAAAACGGGCTAAGCCCGGACGATCTCACCGATGACGACGAACTGCCAGATGTGTCCGGTATTTGGCTCGGAGTTTACGACGAAGGCAACGGAAACGGCAGGCGAGCACTCGTTCTCGATCTCGAACAGAGCGACTCCTCGATTACCGGCACGTCGAATGAAGGAACGATCAGCGGAAGTATTGAGGATGATCATCTCGTATTCGAGGTCAGTAGTGAGAATCAGCCGACCGAACGAGTGAGCGACGACCTTGTCGTGGAGACAACATTCGGGGAGAACGAAATCGCAGGCGTGGTCACCGATGAAGATAACGGGACGGGGTGGTCGTTTACCGCTCGTCGCCACGGCGAAAACCACGCAATCGAAGCGAATGGATTATGGCAATCCGACGAGTCAGACATCAGCATCGCCCTGTACGCCGATGCGACGTTCGTCCGCACCGGGGGCGCGCTCGACGGAACATTCGGCGTTTTTCTCGTATCCGGGGAGATCGCCGTGGGAGGCGATGCTGATAGCCGGGTGGTAGCTTTTGATCTCACCGAAGCGGTCGACGGGCCGGCGTGGGATGCTGCCGTGCTCGAGATGGAGGAGATGTTTCTGCAGGCCGACGACTCATCCCTGGCGCTGGAACACGACGTGCCCGACACCTTCAGTGTCAACACGTATGGCGATTTCGCCGAAGCGATGCGGAAGGCCGGGTTGTCGCAGTCGCCGGTGACGATAACCGTCGAGTCGGACATAGTCTTTCCCGACGACGTGGAGGGCTTGACTTACCGCGGATCCGCAGATCTCCGTCTGGAAGGAAATGGCTCCGATCCGATCCTGATCGATGCCGGCGGGCACACTCGAATACTCTATTCCTCGGTTACCGAGGCGCAGCTTACTATAGACACGCTCGAATTGAGCGGCGGACACGCCGCGCACGAGAACGAGAGTGCACCCGGATACGCTGGTCTGGGCGGTGCTGTTCTTACCGCCGGACCACTGGTGGTCGAGAACTCCGTCTTCTCACGGAACAGCGCTGATTCGCATGGCGGTGCAGTTCATGCGAGTGCCGCGGTGCACATTGTCGAGTCCGAGTTCAGCGACAATACGGCGGTCGGCACAGACGGGGGCGCAATACGCGCTGCTGGCGACGTTTCGGTTTCGAGTTCGTTGTTCGTCGGAAACACCGCCGTGAACAATGGCGGCGCGATTGGCGCGTTCGGCGGCGACGTGAGCATTGCCGAATCGCAGTTCGAAGAAAACGCGGCGAAGTGGAACGGAGCGGTGTACGTCCAGGGCAATGTCGACATCGATTCCAGTGAGTTCATAGACAACGTCGGCGAGCTGCGAACCTCCGCGTTCGCGGACTTTCCGTATGAGCCGGACGGAGACGGCGGGTGGCAACCGATGGAAAGTCGGCCGCACAATCTCACAACCCGTAGCACGACGTATGTCGGTACGGACGCACGAGCGCTCGGCGCCAGTGGCAATCTGATCGCCGGCGACGACGATAACGACTTCTCCGACCACGAATTCTTCGGCTGGGGCGATTTCGACACCTTTGAGTTCGATGTCCCGATCGAACGGGAATACGAGGTGGCCGACTATGACGAACTCGCGCACGCGTTCGGATCGCCCGACGGTCCAGTCGAAGAACGCATCGTCATCAACATCACTCAAGATATTGATTTTGACGAGTCGATATCGTATTGGGGTAACATCGACATCCATCTTATCGGGAACCCCGACGACGAACCGAATCGCCCCGTACTCGACGCCAACAATCAGAGCCGTTTTTTCGAAGGTCACTCCGATGAGGCCGCACTCCTGCTCGACGGCTTGACGATCACCCAAGGCGATTCCAGCGGGGAATCGAACGAACGCGGGGGAGCCATTCGCACGCGAGGGTCGGTGACGGTAATGAACTCGACGGCCAGCCACAACTCTGCCCCCAACCGCGGCGGCTTCGTCTATGCCGGCGGAAAGGCAACTTTCATCAACTCACTGTTCTCTAGCAATCACACCGACATAAACGGTGGAGTCGGTCAGGTTACCGGCGCAAGGATAGAGAACAGTACGTTCGAGGAGAACTCAGCGCTGGACGGCCCCGGCGTCCTATTCTCAATGTCCGACGGAGACGCATGGGAACCGGGTAACGTTACAATCGTTGACTCGCACTTCGCCAACAACGAGGGTTACCGTGTCGGGGGCGTATACGCACAAGGCGAAATCGAAATCACCGACAGCGTATTCGAGAACAACCGTTTCACCCGTGAAGGCAGCGGTCACGGCGCTGTACTGGCCGACAAAGCGTACGACGAAGATGGAACACCACTAGTTGAATTCGACCTTATCCTGTCGGGTGTTACCTTCACCGGTAACGATGAGCCCGCCTACGGAGCTGCCGGCGAAGTAGTCTACGACAACGATTGAGCGTATCACGTGAACCTGATGCATACCCCTCGCGCAAGAGAGTAGATACTCGTATGCTTCTTGATACGCTGGCGAAGAAATCTCGCAATCTCTGCGGCGGTCACCGGAGAGTTGAATGCGTAGCGAGCGCCGCATAGCCCCCTTCTCCCCGAGACTACTCCGTGAACGTCGCCCTCTCCTCGAACCGCGGCATGACCGCAGTCACCCGGCACACCCGCGCGTAGTGCCACAGCGCGTCCATATCGAGCATCCCGCGCCGAAGCGCCGCCTCCACCGTCGCCCGCACGCCGTCCACCCCGACCCTCGAGCGATAGCGCACGCAGTCGGCAACCGTCTTCTCGAGCGAGTACACCCGCACCCTCCCGCCGGCGAGCGATACGACCTCGATTCCCGAATCGAACACCGGCGGTGCCATGCGCACCGTGCGGGTGGGGATCGGATCGGTTTTCGGCGTGCGCGAGCCGGCGCGCACCGCAAGCCACATCTCCTGCGGCGCCTCGTCGAGCAGACCGTGGTACCACAGCGCCGAGCGCAGGCAGATGACCGCAGCCGGCGCCCGCCGGCTCGCGGCAAGCAGGCGCCCGGCGGTGGTAGCCCGGATGTCGACTGCCGCATATACCCCGCGCGCCACCCGCACGA
>SLIN01000139.1 GCA_007135605.1 Spirochaetales bacterium
CGAGCTTCGCCGCAACGTGAGCGAGCCGGCTCGTCGCTATGCCGCTGCGCACTACGACCCGGAGGTGAACGCGCGGCGCTACATTGAGGAATTCGAGCGGATGATGATGGATGATGCGAGGCCGCGAAGCCGGGAGGCCGCCGGTGTGTGACAGGCAGCCCGCGCCGGGAGGGGGCGTGGGGGCGGCGGCGCCGATGCGACGATCCGATGAACCCGCACTCGCGGTGCTCGCAGCGGCATTCGACGGCGCCGCGCGGGCGGGGCTGACCTTCGGCCTGCTGCGGCCGAAAGAGCTGACCGCCGAGGCGGCGCGGCGCGGTGACTACGACTGCTTCTGTTCGCCGTGGGCGTGGCGGGCGGTGCTCGGATTTTTCTTCGAGACCGCGCGCGAGCACGGTGCGCACGTGCTCGTCGAGCGGGGAAGGCCGCACAAGTGGGTGCTGCGTATTATCAGCGATCTCTCGCCGGTGAAGGTGCTCGTCGAGGTCTGGACAACGCTCGAGCTGACCCTTCCCGGGGGCCGGCGAGCTTCTCTGCCGACATCAACGCTCGCACGATTCACGCACGACGGGTCGCTCGCGCCGTCGATCGCGGCGGCCATCTATCTGACGCATCTTCGACACAAGCGAAAGGATCTCGCTTCCGGCGAGGTGCGCGGGCGGCTCGGATATTACGCCGGGGCGGTGCGTGGTTCGGAGGACGCGCCCGGCAGTGGCGCGTTCGGGGCGAGTACCGTGGCGCCGGGTGACGCGCCGGGGGAGGCGCTTGCGACGCAACTCGAGCGGCTTCTCGATACCTCGCCGGGCGAGGCTCGCCGGGCGATACGCGAGGCCTCCGATGCTGCGGTCGGTATGCTGAAGGAAGCCGGCGTGCGCATTCAGCGCGATCCGCTCCTGCGAATGCGGAACCGGCTCATGTCGGTCCGGCGGCGGATGCGCGGGCTGCGTCGCCACCCGATTATCCCGGTGCTCGGCCCGGACGGTAGCGGCAAGACCACCGTGGTCGACACGCTTTTCGCGCGCCACAGATTCCGCCGGGTGCGTGTCTTCCGGTTCAAGGTACTCTTTCGCGTGCTTTTTCGGCGGCTGAAAGGCGGGAAGCAGAATCTGCTCGAGGAGCGACGCTCTTCACTGTGCAACTTTATCGCCTTCTGGGTGCTCGCCGCCGCGCGAGTGCTCTACCTTGCGCCGGAAAAGTGGATCATCGACCGCTACTTCTACGACTACTACTTCCGCGGCATTCGCAACCGCCGCAAACCGGTGCTCGAACGAACCTCCTTCGCCCGGCGCCTCGCGCGGATCGTGCCGAAGCCGGAGCTGATCGTCGTCTGCCATTGCCCGGAGTCGATGCGCCTCGCACGCAAGCCGAAGGAGCTGCGAAGCGAAAGCGCCGAACATCTCTACGCGATCTATATCGACCAGATCGCTTCGGGCCACGCCCGGAGCGCGTTTTTCTACTCTACCGCGACACCGCTCACGGCCGCCGGCCGCGGGCTCGACATGCTCGCGAAAAAAGTGAGGGGTGTTCAATAACGAAATCCGGTGTGTGCCTGCCCCATCGACACACTCGCGTCTCTGGTACGCAGTGGGAAATCGTAGTATAGTTCTGGGTAGACGGTTCCAATATGCCATACTCCGCAACCACACCCGCGCGTCTTGCCGACGAAATCAACGACGTTCTTGGTATCGGTGGCGAGCCACTCGATGAGTTCACGCTCAATCGCTACTATCACAAACTCCGCACGTTGCGAGATGAAGGGAAGTTCACGCTTTCCGACTATCAGGCGTACTCGAAAGTGCTGTACCAGATGGGCCGAGTCGAGGAGGCGTTTGCGACAAACCGCGAAGCCTTGCATCTCCACAACGATTTCTCCGTTCTTTCAATCGACGCGATTGAGAAGATCGATCTCTGGCAGGTTGGGAGATACGATTTCGATCCGGAGTCGGACTTTTTCGGACATCGGGCGAATCCCGAGCGCCGATCGCTACGCTACAGTTTCGGCGGAAGCGAAATCCTTCTTGGAGACGGTTCGATCGCGTGGACGATCCCGTGTGAGCGACGATTTACCGGTAACGTCGATGTCCACCCGGAAACCGGATACCGGGTAACGTTAGGGCCGTATGAGATCGAGCAGGATTTCGAAGATGCTCTCGAAGTGAGGTTTGCCGTCCATCATCTCGTTATTCTGCCGGTCATCGAGTCGTGGCTTACCGGGCGACTTTCCGACGATGAACGTCACTATGTGGAAGATCGTCTCGGACACTCCGGGCGTAATGCCGTCGATGCTCATGTAATCGTCCGCGCGGCGGGCCCGGCGAACGTGCAGGTCCGACTCTGGCCGATCGCCCGGGGGCGCTGGGTCGGCATTGCTCCCGACCTCTCACTGCCGGCGTTCGGAACGACGGAGCACGAGGCGGTGCAATCGGTCGAGAATGCTGTTCGTCACATGCGGGAAGTTCCGGAACCGGCGACTTCGTGAGCGAGGCGTGCTCGGCGGCCGGTAGGGCAAAGCTCGTGAGTACAGCCGACATCACAATCCTTTTGCATCCCGATGAGATTACCCTCATGCATACCCTCTATCCGTTGCTGCGATCGAGGCAGCGGCGGCGCTTTCGCTTCAGCACGGATGTGGCGGAGGCGTTACGACGGCCGCGGACGCGAGCGCTCTGTCTGGTGCGATTCAGCAAGCTCGACCGGGCAGGCATGAGGCAGGCGGAGCTGCTGGAGATGCTTCGGGAGCGCTACGAGCGGCTGATATACATCGACAACAATGCGAGCGCGGGAGCGGTAAAGGAGCGGGCGCTTCGAACGTGCGATCTCTATTACAAGCGTTCGCTCTATGCCGATCGTTCGCTGTATTGCGAGCCGGTGCGAAGCGGCCGTCTCTTTGTGGACCACTATTTTCGCGGTGAATCGGCGCGCCGCGTTCGCGCCGCCGACGGAGCAGGGGGCGGGACCGGCTCCGCGGCCGCCGGAACAGCGGTGTCGGGCTCGAATCCGTCTCGGTCGGTCCGCCGGCTGGCCGCCGATGCGCCGCTCGACAGGCTGCGGCTGCTGTGGAACATCGGCATCGGCTCCTATCCGCGAAGCGGGACGCGCAAGGCGCTCGTCCTGCGTCTGGGTGCGGGCGGGGCGCGGATTGCGCGGCGGCTGCGCCGACCGGCGTTCGAGAGTGCGGCGATTGCCGGGGTGCGGCGGCTCTATCGCAACGCCCCGTCGGCCGGGCGGAAGGTGGCGGGCATGCCGGTGGCCTCCCGGCAACCTGTCGTCAGCGCTCGGTTCGGCACATCGTTCGATGTGCCCGGCATCGGTGGTCACCGGGCGCTTTTCGAGGGCGCTGCCTCGCGCGACGAGCGTTTTCGCACCGGGTTTACCGATCTGCGTACCTATAACCGCGAGCTGCGCACCGCCGCCGGCGTGCTCTCTCCGTTCGGCTACGGCGAGGAGTGTCTGCGCGACTTCGAGGCGGTGGTCCACGGAGCGGTACTGATCAAGCCGTCGATGGATCACGTGGAGACGTGGCCCGACATCTACCGCCCTTGGCGGACCTACTTCCCGTGCCGGTGGGACGCCTCCGATCTCTCGGAGGTGACCGACCGGCTCTTCGGCGATCCGGCTGCAGCGCGTTCGGTCGCCGGCGAGGCGGAGGCGGTGCTTGCCGAGGCGTGGGAGTGCCTCGAGGAGCGCGTGGAGCGCTTTGTCGCGGAGGTCCTCGACTGAGCTCTGCCGGAGATGCACCGGCGCTGTCGGTGACCCACGTGATAACCGGCCTGCGCGGGGCGGGAGC
>SLIN01000338.1 GCA_007135605.1 Spirochaetales bacterium
CGCTCGGCCGCTGCATCGGGTCCGGCGGGGCGCCGCGGAGAAACCCCGGCGGCTCGGCGCCGTGCACCCGTGGAACGCTCGCGAGCAACCGCTCGGTGTACGGATCGCGCGGGGCGGTCAGCACGCTGTCGGCCGGACCGATCTCGCGCAGCTCCCCGGCGTGGACGACCGCGATCGTGTCGGCGAGGTCGGCGGCGAGTGCAATATCATGTGTAATAAAGAGATAGGAAAGTCCTCGTTCCCACTTCAGTCTCTTCAGAAGGTTCATGATCTGCGCCTGAACGCTGACATCGAGGGCCGAGGTCGGCTCATCGAGAATCACGAGCGAAGGATCGAGACTCAGCGCCGAGGCGATCGCCGCGCGCTGCTTCATGCCGCCGGAGAGCTCGTGGGGATAGGCGCGCGCGGCTCCCCGCGAAAGTCCGACAAGCTCGAAGAGACGCTCGACCTCGCGGTAGACCTCGCGCTTTGACATGCGTCGATCGAGAAGCAACCGCTCACCGATCTGGCGCCACAGACGCAAAACCGGGTTGAACGAGTTCATCGCTCCCTGGAATACAACCGAGATCTCGCTCCACCGCACGGTACGCCGATATTCCTCCGAACTGAGCTCGGTAAGGTTGCGTCCGTTGTAGACGAGCGTCCCGCCGATGCGTTCGGTGTTTTTCGGGTATACGCGGGTGAGCAGCGATACCATGCTCGTCTTGCCGCTCCCCGACTCGCCGATTATCCCGAGCGTCCCGCCCTTCTCCGCGAGCTCGAACGATACTCCGTCGACCGCGCGCAGCGGCCCCCGCGCGGTGGCATACTCGATGAGAAGGTCGCTCGCCTCTAAGATCGCCAAATTCGCGCTCCTTTCAGCCGAGGATCGACAATCGACTCCATACCGAGAGCGAGCAGCATGAAGGTCACCGCGGTAATCACAATGAGCAGCCCCGGCGGGATAACCCACCACCAGTATCCGAGGAAGACCGCCCCGGTGCGGAATCCGTGTTCGAGAATCTGCCCCCACGTCGGAATGGTCGGATCGCCGAGTCCGAGAAAGCTCAACCCCGCTTCGGCGAGCACCGCAGACGGTGCAAAGAAAACAAGCTGTGCGAAGACGTACGAGGCGGTGTGAGGAAAGACATGATGGATGATGATGCGGGTCCGCGAGGCGCCGAGCGATACCGCCGCCTCCACCTCCGGGCCCTGCCGCAGCTGCAGCACCATCGTGCGCACCATGATAGTCAGCCCCGGCCAGCTGAACGCCACGAGCACCAGCAGGATCAGCCACAGCTGCGATCCTCCGATGAACACGAGGAAAATCAGCAGCGGCAGCACGGGGATGTTCGCCACGATGTCCGCCGCCCGCTGTATCGCGAGATCGGTCCGCCCGCCGGTATACCCGCTGACCAGGCCGAGCGACGTACCGAGCACGGTGCTGACCGTCGACGTGGCCAGACCGATGGCTAGCGCGATCGGCAGTCCGTACAGGAGCCCGAGCGCCAGATCGCGGCCGAGCGCGTCGGTACCCATCACCCCGAATACCGACCCGCCGATTACGACGCGCGCCTCGGTGAGCGAATCGCCTTCGTCGGCGGCCATGACGGCGAGACGAAACACGTATTCGCCGTGCAGCGGCTCGACGCGCTCTCCGTCACGCCGGCCGAAGATCAGCATCTCGAAATCGTTCCGGACCCGTCCGGCGTCGAGCGGCAGATCGTAGCGGTCACGATAGTGCGCGGCAAGCGACTCGCCGGCGACACCCTCGCCGCGCATCACGATCCGTTGCGGATCCTCGGCGTGGCGCACGAACGGAGCCGATTCCCCCGGGCGTCCACCCGACACGACCTCCCGAAAAAGAAGAACCTCTCCGCCGTCCGGCCGAATCAGCGTTCCGCTCACGATCGGCGGCCTCGTTTCGAACGTGAACTCGCGCATGGCGACGATTACCGATGTCGGCGTTTCATCCGACCGGTACTCGAACGGGAAGCTCCAGGTGTGGAGGTGGGCCCGAGGAGTCGTTTCGGTCTCTTCCGGTTCGTACCGCGCGATGATGCGGTGGCTGAACGCCCCGTCGCGATAGAAGAGCGACGCCCAGACCGGAGGCACCGACCGCGGATTGTCGGCCCAGTGCGCCGGATTGCCCCAGTATGCAGAGCCGAAGTCACGAGGATAGATGATGATAACCGCGACGGCTGTTACGCTGAGAATCGCAAGAAGCGCGAGGCCGGCGCGGCCGGGGCCGCTCGAGCGCAGGCCGCGGATCAGCCGCCGCAGCGGCTGTCGCTGCGCCGACTCCGGGACGGCGCTGTCGCCGGCGTGTTCGCTCCGGCCGCCGGCCCGGGCACTCCGGCCGCCCGCGCGTCCGGCCCCGTCACCGGCGTGTCCGGCCTGCTCCCAGTCGCGTTCGCTCATCGCATCGACTCCGAGCTCTCTCCCGCCTCAACACGCGGGTCGAGCAGAACGTACAGCACCTCGAGAATCATCCGCGCCACAACGTAGAGCAGCGTGAACATAAACGTAAGCGCGACGATCACCATTTCGTCGGGAGTTCCGGCGATCGCCTCGTAGTAGAGCCGCCCCATCCCCTGCCAGCCGAATACCGTCTCGACGAGGATCGATCCGCCGAGTGTCCCCGCCAGCCCGAGGATCAGACCGGTGACAATCGGCGGCGCGGCCACACGCAGAACATGCCGCCTCGAAATAATCCGGTCGGGCACCCCCTTCGCCCTGGCGGCAAGCACATGGTCGCCCTGGGCGATCGTGATCGTCATGGTGCGTACGACATAGATATACGGGCCGAGGCTCGCCAACACGAGGGTGAGCACCGGCAATGCCGCGTGATGCATCAGATCGAGCAGGCGCTCCGGGCCCGGAGGTGGCGGCGGCGCGCTGTACATCCCGCCGGAGGGAAAGATCGGAAAGCGAAAGGCGAGTACGAGAATGAGCAGAATGCCGACCCACCACGCGGGTAACGCGTACGAGACTGCAGAGCCGTACGAGACGACACGGTCGACGCGTGATCCGACCCGGGTCGCGAGCCGCGTGCCGACGGCGATTCCGATAACTGCCGTTATCACCATTGCGGTGGTCAGCAGAATGACCGTATTCGGAATGCGTTCGAGCACGATA
Source organism: Spirochaetales bacterium (assembly GCA_007135605.1). Taxonomy (GTDB): domain Bacteria; phylum Spirochaetota; class Spirochaetia; order DSM-27196; family SKKC01; genus SLAN01. Next base: position 3,118 of record SLIN01000338.1, read on the forward strand.
TCGGCTACCCGGTTGCTGCCGGTGAAGCTGCGCAATGTATGAGTCTCGCCGAGATCGAGAACGAAAACGCGAGCGACCATGGAGGGAATCCGGCTGAACCAGGGGCGGTTCAGTCCGTACGCTTCTTCCAGCTCCGAGCGCTGCGCGGCGAGTGCCTCCTCCAGTCGCTCCGGGTCGCGAATCGTTTCGGCGAGTCCGCCGCGCATCCCGCGAAGCTGCTCGCCGATAACCGCCTCGAGCATGCGGTCCGAATAGCCGGTCGCCCCGAGCGTAACGACCACGAGGATTTGCACCGCGACGAGGACCCCGAGCATTGTGAGTCCGCGTATCGCAAGTCGTCGAATGAGCACTCGCGCCTCCGCTACGGTAGAACGTCCACGTTCGCCGTGTACTCTACGACACGGGCGAGCTGGTCACTCGTCGCACCGAGATGCAGGCGGTAGAGGCCCGGCCAGAGCGTGGCGGTCACATCCGCCGGTATTCCGACGGAGAAGCGACCCGCCCTCACCGGCTCGGCGACTCCCGCAACCACAACGCTTCCGTCGGCGGGGTCGACCATGACGTAGTGCAGCTCGAGCTCTCCGGGGCCGTCTACATCGATCGTGTACTCCACCGCACGTCCC
>SLIN01000178.1 GCA_007135605.1 Spirochaetales bacterium
TCGACCGCGCGATTGCCCTCCGCGGGCCGGCTGCTGCCTCCGCCGGAGGCGCGCCGTTCGCCGGCTATGCGGGTGTAATCGCGCACATCGACGGCGATGTCGCTGCGTGAACGCGAGCCTGCGAGCTCGATCTCGGGGCGTGTCGCGCTGAGCTCCGGGGCCTCGCTCGCCTCCTCTCGTGCCCGGGCGAGTTGCGTGCGCCGGGCGCGAAGCTGTTTGCCCTTCGACGGGTCGGGGCGGTTGCGCGCCTCGTCGGCGAGGCGGGTGACGAGGCGCTCGAGCCGGTCGAGTTTCTTGCGGTCGGCCTGGTGCTGCGCCCCCTGAGCAGCAGCCGCGCGCAGCTTCTCCATCCGCGCCTGCGAGTATCCGCCGGCGTAACGGGAGACCGAGCCATCACCATCAATCTCCAGAATGCCGGAGACCGTGCGGTCGAGCAGGTATCGATTGTGGGAGATGATGATGGTCGCGCACTCGAGCCCGCGCACGATCGACTCGAGCCAGTCGAGGCCGCCGAGATCGAGGTGGTTTCCGGGCTCGTCCATGATAATGAGATCGGGCTCACCGGCGAGCGCCTTTGCGATCAGAACGAGGTTTCGTTCGCCCCCGGAGAGCTCGCCCATGCGTGCGTCGAGGCGATGGGCGAGTCCGACCCTGGCGAGCGCGCGCTCGGCGTTCGATTCGGCATTCGGGCCGCCGAGCCCGGCGTGCCGGTCGGTGAGCTCCTCGTATCCGCGTAGCTCGCGGGCGAGCGTATCGCCGCTCGCCTCCGCCATCCGCTGCTCGCTCTCGCGCATGCGCCGTTCGAGCTCGACGACCGGTCCGAGCATCAGATCGCGTACGGTGACCCGGATATCTCCGCGAACATCCTGCGGGACGAGCTCGGTACGGGCGCCGCTGCGCACCGTGACCGTTCCCCCGGTCGGCTCGAGCTCGCCGGTGATGAGGCGGGCGAGGGTCGTTTTCCCCGACCCGTTGGCTCCGATCAGGCCGAGTCGCTCGCCGCCGATAATCCGAAACGAGGCCCCGTGCAGCAGCGACCCGGCGCCGTAGTCGAACGAGAGATTGGTACACTGTACGATTTCCATTGGCCTTGCTCCCTGCTGGAAGGTGGGTGGGGAGCTGCGACGCGCTGCGGTGGGCGGGCAGACGTGCCCCCCGGGCATGTGCCCGCCGGGGGCCACAAAAAAAGCGGCCCCGGAGAGACATGCGTCGCAGTGTCTCCCCAGGGCCGCCTTCGCGAATCAATAGTTCAAGCGCGCTACCGTGTCCTCGCGCGCTCGAACGTACCCTGCGGACACACCTCTCCCGTCGGAACGGAAGCTCCCGAAAATCGGCGGATAATGGTGTGTCCGATTCGGTCGATCATGGTCTGTCCAGCATATGAAAAACCGCCGTTCGCGTCAATCGCCGGAGTGTGTAATCGACTCGAGTGTTCGTGTACACTTCGGTGCGTGTGTCGCGGATCGATCGTCGATCGATGGACACACAGTCGCCGGCGCCGCCGCGATTCGATCGAGCCGCGGCGGGCGATCAACACGAACCGAACGGAAGGAACTCATTGCAGGCAATCGAGCTCATTGTACCGCTTTTTGTCATTATCATGGTCGGCTATGCCTTTCGAAAGACGCGCTTTGTGGCCGACACCTTCGTCGACGATCTGAATCGCATTGTGTTCTATATTGCGCTTCCGGCTACGCTTTTCGTAGAGACCTCCGACATGCCTGGTTTGAGCCGCGATCTCGCCGTGGCGGCGGGCGCGATGTTCGTCGCGATCACAGTCACCGCGTTCCTGGCACTGCTCGTATCGTTTCGCATTCAGCCGATGCGCCGCGGCCCGTTCGTGCAGGGAACCTACCGCTCGAATCTCGCCTATCTCGGGCTCCCCGTGGTTTCCACCCTGCTCGGAGGGCAGTCGCTTCCGATTATCGCTATCGGGATCGCAGCCGGTGTGACGACCAACACGGTGGTGAGCATCGTCGTGTTGCGGCTCTTTCAGCGCGATGCCGACGCAATGTCGATTTCGCACAGATTGCTCGATATCGCGAAGAATCCGCTCATCATCGCGATCGTGCTCGGCCTGCTCGTTTCGGCCCTTTCGGTTCCGGTGCCTTCGCTGGCTCTCGACACCCTCAGCCTCTTCTCGCGTGTAAGCCTGCCGCTCATTCTCCTTGTCGTAGGCTTTCGCCTGTCGTTCCGCAAAATCGGCGGATCGCTCGCCGCGGCATTCGGCTCGGCGATGATGAAGCTTATCGCGATGCCGCTGATCATGTGGGCGGTGTTGACGTGGGTCTTCCCCGCGCCCTCGCTCGTTCGCGCGACGATGGTGCTTCTCGTTGCGATGCCGACGGCGGTGGTTTCACAGAGTTTCGCGGAGGTGTTCAGTGCCGATGAACAGCTCGCCGCGGCGGTGGTGAGCGTGAGCACGCTTGCGGCTGCCATCACGATTCCGGTGTGGAGCGTGCTGGTTGCAGTGTAGGAGGGGTATTGCGGCAGTGTTTCGCAGCCGGCGCCCGGCCGCGAACGCGCGGATTCCCGTTACGGTCGCGCAAGACCGGCCGGGCGCACGTTGGAATCGAGAAAGCCGCGGAGTTCCGCCCACGCCTGTATCGCCGCATCCTCGTCCACAATCGAGTCCGGTTGAACGAACGCGTGACCGACGCCGGGATAGATACTGATGCGATGGTTGACCCGCGCGTCGATGAGCGCGCTCTCGAACTCGTGTACGCGTTCGAGCGAGATCTGACGGTCTTCGGCGCCGAAGATGCCGAGAATCGGTCCTTCGCCCTGGAGCGCCGCAAGCCGTTCGGAGTCCGATTCGGTCCCGCCGTAAAGTAGTACGGTGGCCCGCGGGATCTCCGGTCTTGCAAGGGCGAGTTTCATGGCGACATCGCCGCCGAAACAGAATCCGACCGTTGCGATGCGTTGGGGATCGACTCCTTCGAGCCGGTCGACCGACTCGGCGACCGACACCGCATCGTGGGTGACACGTTCCATGTTCGCGGAGAGCCGGAGAGCCAGCGCTCCGGGGACCGTGGAGGCTGCACGCCCGCCGTAGAGGTCGGGGACAACAACGGTGTAGCCGTCGAGACTGAGGATCTCAGCGAGCTCAGCCATCGCGTTGTTCAGGCCCCACCATTCGTGGAACATGATTACAATCGGTTCGGCATCCGCATTCTCATCCCGTACCGGCGGCCGCGCGATATAGGCGTTGATCTCCCGCCCGTCGCCGAGAGTAAGCTGTTCGTTGGCGACCGCTTCGCTGCCGGGGCGGAGGAAGACGTCTACGGCCGCGAGCGCAAAAACGGCGACTACCATCCCGGCGGCGAGCACAAGGAGCAGAACGAGCGCCCGTCCGAGGCGTCGCCGGCGGCCGCGCCGGTGACCGGCGATTCGCTGCAATACGCTCGACCGGCGCCGAGGTCTGAACATCATCACCATAGAGTACCTAAAACCCTCCGTGCACCGCGCGTACCTGTTTCGCGATTTCGCGTACCCGGTCGTTCGGCGCGCCTGTCGGCTCGGTGTCCGCCCGGCTGCCGGTGAGTACGTTCGTTGCTTCCCGGAGGCTCTCTCGCAGGGCGGTGAGGTTATATCCGCCCTCGGTAACGTAGATGAGTCTGCCGTCGCAGAGCTCGTCGGCGAGCTCGCACTCGAGGGCGGCGAACGACGCATAGACGCGGCTGGAGAGCTGCA
>SLIN01000272.1 GCA_007135605.1 Spirochaetales bacterium
CACTTCTTTGTTTTCCTCGAGAACCCTGAGTATGTAGCTTGCGCCGTCGGCTCGTATAAGCTTTGCTCCGGTACCGACGCCGACGCGGCCAACTCGGTATGCGCCGCTCGCTTCTCCATCCACGAGCATTGGGACACGAACGATCGTCCACTCCAACCCGGATTCCCGGATCGCCTCAGCCGCTTTCTCGGACTGCTTGAGTACTTTTCCGGAAATGACGGTCAGCAGACCCTTTATCACGTGGTTCATGAGTTTCGGTTTATCTCCGTCACCGGGCACTCCAGCCCCGGTCATCCACACGAGACGTGAAACGTCGTGTGCCGACATGCCCGAAAGGATCGCATCCGCTGCCTTTGCCATGAGGTCATCGGGGGAGCCTTTTGCCGGGCCGAGTACGGAAACAACCGCATCAACTTCGCTTCTCTCGAAAGCTGACCGGACATCCTCGGGGTTCATGACATCGCCCTCGAATATGGTGACGTGTTCCCGAAGATCGTTCGGCAGTCGAACAGCGTCTCTCACGAATACGATCACCGAGTGATCGGCGGAAATCGCCTGTCGTACCAGGGGCAGGCCGGTCCGCCCCGTTGCACCGAACACCATCATTCTCATTTTTGCTTCTCCTTCGCGCGGCAAGCGAGGTCCTGTTCGAGTTCGTCGGCGATTGCATCCAACGGCCTGCGGCTGCGTTCGCAACGAGCCATGATTATGCCGCCTTCGATTCGCGCGATAATCGAGGTGGCTACACTCTCCGCTTCACTCTGATTGCTTCCGGAGGCAATCAGCGCACGTTCAACTGCGAGTTGCCACTCCCGATAGATCTCCGCACACGCGGTGCGCAGTGCCTTGCTCGATGCCGCCGCTTCAAGCGCGACCGTGGTAATGGGGCCGCCGGTCCGGTAACCGGATCTCTCCACATTCATCGATATATCTCTGATGAACGCCGGCACGGTTGCGTGAGCCGGCCCGTTCTCGGGGGAAAGACTATCACGTATACGTTCCAGCACGGCTGTGCCGACCTTTGAGATTGCGGCAATGGTCAACTCCTCCTTCCCGTTCGGGAAGTGGTGATACAGCGAGCCCTTCGGACTTTCGCTCGTGGCCAGAATTTCGTTCAGCCCGGTCGCGTGATAGCCCTGGAACTCAAGCAGTTCGCACGTCACCGTGATCAGTCGGTCGCGGGTCGAAGGTCTCGATGCCGGGTCACAGTTATCGTGTTCCATAACCCGTAGTATATAGACTGGTCGGTCTACTATCAACACAAGAACTCCCGCCAACGCAAAAGGTCGTCACGTTTCTCTGCGACTTCTGTAGCAGAGGTCGCCCGTCTGCTATTTCTCAAGATTCAACAACTTCAAGCCGGTCGCCGGCCGCGCGCGCGCCCACCGCGTCCAGTGCGTCGCAGGGCTCGGGCATGCAGCCGCGAACTCCGGATAGAATTCCACTGCAAATTCGGGCTATACTGCAATCGGCACCTCGGTTCGGCCGGTAGTCACGGACAAAGGGGCGTGCATTTTGGAGCAAGCGATGGAACTATCCGCCGAGACGCTTGAAGCTATCGGCCGCTATGTCCGGGGAAATCTCGGGGCGTGGATGCGCGAAGTCGATCTGGACCGCGATATCGAGCTGCGCGAGCGGACGGTGCGGGTGGAGGAAGAGCTGAAGGCCCAGCGCGAACTCATGCGCGAGGGGTTCGCGCAGTCGGAGAAGCGCCTCAACCTCATACAGGAACAGATGGACCGCCGATTCGAAGAGGTCGGCAACCGGTTCGGGCTCATGCAGGAACAGATGGATCGTCGCTTCGAGGAGGTCGGCAAGCGATTCGACCTCATGCAGGAGCAGATGGACCGCCGGTTCGATGAAGTAGACAAGCGATTCGAAGACATGCGCAGCTACAGCACGAGGTGGTTCACGGTAATCTCGCTGCTGCTTACGGTCGTCGGTGTTGCGGTGACCGTCAGCTCGTTCGTGTAATCCGGTGAGAGACAGAGGGTCGGCTCGGCGGAGCGTTCGGCCGAAGTCGCTTCGGCACTCTCGACGTGGCCCCGCCCCCCTGACCCGACAACCGGCACCGATGTTACGATGAGCCTCCACAAGGAGGATGCGCGTTATGGGCAGCAAAACGATCTCCGGTGTCACGATTGAATGTATGCAGGGTGATATTACGAAGCAGGCGGATCTCGATGCGGTGGTGAACGCGGCGAATGCGCAGCTTCGCCCCGGAGGCGGGGTGGCCGGTGCCATTCACCGCGCGGCGGGCCCGGAGCTCGACGAGTTGTGCCGGCCGCTCGCGCCGATCAGGCCGGGCGAAGCGGTGATAACATCAGCCTGTAATCTTCCGAACAAACACGTTATCCACGCGCTTGGCCCGGTCTACGGAAAGGACACGCCGTCGGACAGGATACTCGCCGATGCGTATCGCAATTCGCTCGCGCGGGCGGAGGAGGCGGGTCTGGCATCGGTCGGGTTTCCGGCTCTTTCGACCGGGGTGTTCGGTTATCCGATGGACGAGGCGGCTGCCGTCGCCCTGAAGACGATCGCAGAGGAAGCGCCGAAATTGAACACGGTGAAGCTGGTACGAATGGTGCTGTTCGGAACGAAAGATGCTGATGTTCATGAGAAGGCGCTGGCACAACTCAGCGAGTGAAGGCGGGATGGCGTGGCGAACCAACCGACGCTGAAAACCGAGCGACTCGAGCTGCGCCCGTTTCATCTCCCGGATGCGAAGCGGGTGCAGGAGCTGTGCGGCGACCGGCGCATCATCGCGGGGAGCTCGGCTACTGGGTCGGCGTCCCCTACTGGGGCCGGGGAATTGCAACCGAGGCGGCCGGCGAGGTTCTACGATTCGCGTTCGATGTACTCGGGCTGAACCGCGTGTACGCCACGCACGTGCCGCGAAATCCGGCGTCCGGCAGAGTCATGGAGAAGCTCGGCATGCAGCGAGAGGGCTACCTGCGCTCGCACGCGTTCGCCGGCGGGCACTACGAGGATCTGATTCTCTATGCGATTATCGCGGGCGATCGCCGGCGGTTCTCACCGGAAACGTGAACACCGCGGCCAACACGTGGCAGTCGATAGCGGCCCCCGAGCGGTACCGCGCCAGGGACCCGGAAGGTCTCCGGCTGCGGAACGCAGTCGGAGAGTCCGGCGGGTGGTGGTGTGCCGGCGGCGATGGGGGGAGCGGCGTCGGGTGTCCGCCCCCGTTCCTCCCCCACCCGTCGGACCGGAGCCTGCAGGGGCCCGGTTCCCGGCCGGGCGCGCGAGGTGCGGGCGGTCACGAGCGGGCGGCTACCCGGGGGAGTCGCGCTCGCGGGCGTCGCCCGGCCGGGAAGGCGCCCAGAATACAAAGCAGACCTGCCGGTGAAATCAAAACAGGAGACCGACAAATGACAAAGTGGTGGCACGGCTATCCATGGCGGATGATTCAGACGAATCTGCGCGAAACGGACATGCTGGATATAGACGCGGAGGAGTATGTGGCGCAGCTGAAGGCGTTCCGGGCTACCGTCGCGATGATCAATACATCGGGCATTATCGCGAGTTACGAGACCGACCTCGACTTTCACTTTCAGAGTGAGTTTCTGAAGGGTGATGGGCTGGAACGGATCATCGGGGCGTGTCACGCGGAGGGAATCCGGGTGATAGCGCGAACCGACTTCTCGAAGGTCAGACGGCCGGTCTACGAGAA
>SLIN01000360.1 GCA_007135605.1 Spirochaetales bacterium
CCTGATTCGGTGGAACGCTTATCGGAGGCAGATCGGCCGCCTCGCTGCTGCGCACCGTTTCGGCGAGCGCGGAGTCGTGGTCGACCAGCAGATCGCAGATATATCCATCAACATCCGCCCAAAGAGTATTGTCGTCGTGCGGCATCGGCATCTCCATCGATTGGCTTGGCGAAGCATAGCCGCGGTGCGTGCAGCATCGCAAGGGCGGGCGTTGTACGTTGATCGCCGGCTGCCGCATGGCTACAGTTGACGGGGGTTGTGGAGCGAGGGTGACCTCTTGCGCCTGCTTGGTGCGCAGCTCGATGAGTTTATATCGGCAGAAGTGTGATGACCGTTTCTGCGGGTGTCTCCGTCGGCTTGCCTTGGGCCCTCGCAATCACCGACTGATCTCGCCGGACGGCGTGAAGCCGAGGAGTTGTCGACGACGCTCTTCGTCGAGCTGTCCTGATCTCCTACAGCACGTGTATTGCGGTATTGAGCGCCATGAACAGTGTGACCATGACACCGATGAGCCACTGCGTGCTCGTGAAACGCTTGTTCATGTCTTCGAAGCGTTTGTCGAACTGCTCGAAACGACGTTCGAACTGCTCAAAGCGCTCGTCCATGCGCTTCTCGATACGGACCACCCGCTCGAACAACGCCCGGTCGGCGCCGAACAGCCACCGCTGCCCGGATTCGTGCGAGATTTTTTCCAACCATGTCGGAAGTCGCGACTCAACGTACTCCCCGATTCTCTCAAGCTCGTTTTCACCAATAGCCATTGAGACCTCACCCGTGTCGGGTATCTCCTTTCAGCATAGGATCGATCCGTTCATTTGACCATACGGGCGTTTGGAGCGGCGGCGATCGGGATAACACTCTTCGATGCCGCCCCCGGTACTCCGCCGACTGCCGACTTCCTTGACAACCGGAGGCGATGTTGCGACCTTTCGGCGAATGATTATTCCAGGAAAGAAGTACGGACAAACGATTATGGCTCTGGGACTGTTTCTCGTGATCGCAGGAATCGGTCAGAGTGCATACGGTTTCGACATGGTCGGTGGAAATCTGCACCGAACAGGCGTTTACGAGGGAAGCGCACCAACTGATTCCGGCGACGTGAAATGGACATTTGATTCGGGATCGGCGATCTCTTCGTCGCCGGCGGTTTCCGACGGAGTCGCCTTCGCAGTGAACTTCGACGGTGAACTTCATGCGGTCGATATCGAGACGGGAAACCAGGTGTGGAGTTACGCGTCCGGAGCGATATCGAACTCATCACTTTCAGTTGCCCATGGAACAGCGTATTTCGGCAATCACGATGGCGAAGTCCACGCCGTGAATGTCGTCGGCGGTGAATCCGTGTGGCGGTTTTCGACGGAAGGGACGGTGTCAATGTCCCCGGCTGTGGCTGACGGCAAGGTCTTCGTCGGCAGTTACGACGGTCACTTGTACGCGATCGATCAAGAGACCGGCGATCAGGTGTGGGCGTTCGAGACGGGAGATGAAGTGGCATCGTCGCCGGCGGTGGCGGACGGCACGGTGTACGCCGGCAGCCGAGACGGATATCTCTACGCGGTGGACCAAGATACCGGAGAGCTTGCATGGCGGTTCGAGACGGCGGACGAGGTAAACAGCGCGCCGGTGATTTCCGGCGAGACCGTGTATTTCGCGGCGGAGGCCAACCGGCTCAATCGCATTTACGCCGTAGATGTCGACTCGGGCGAGAGCCGGTGGCATTTCGATCTCGACCGTAAGGCGGTATCCGCGCCTGCTGTTGCTGCGGGCACCGTCGTCGTCGGGAGTAACGATCGGAATCTGTACGCGATCGACGCGGACACCGGCGATGAGAAGTGGCGCTTCGACACCGGCGCATGGGTCGTAACTTCGCCGGCCATCACGGATGGGATGCTGTACTTCGGTAGCCGCGATCACAACTTCTATGCGCTCGACCTGGCGACAGGGCGGGAAGCCTGGCGGTTCGAGGCAGGAGACCGTATTCAATCAACCGCGACGATCTCCGATGGCACGGTCTACTTCGGCGGAGTCGACGGAATTCTGTACGCGCTGGAGTAAGGCGGATCGCGGACGACTTCTGCGTGCGCAGCTCGAAGAGCTTGCTTCGGCAGAAGAGTGATGACCCCGTTTTTCGTTGCCCCGCCCGGCGGGACATAGAAGAACCCGCCGGGCTACGGGACCGTGAGGTCGCCGGAACTCAGGCGTCTACCACCGGCCGCGGCCGCCGTGCATGCCCGTCGAGCCGCGCGGGCGGGCGGAGCGCTCGTCGTCGGCCCGGTCGAAACCGTCCCACCGGCTCATGTGGCCGGGCGATCCCATGTGACCGAACGATCCCCTGCGACCGCCCGGGCCGAAGCCGGGCGCGTCGGCGAACCACTCGTGGTACCATCCGGCCATCTGCGCCATTTCGGCGTGCTGCGAGTCGACGATCGAGCGGGCGAGATCGGCCACCTCTTCGTGCTCGGCGACGCCGTGGTGCAGCAGTATGTTCGAGTTGCGTACCGCCATCATGTGGTGGGGAATCATGTCTTCGATGAACACGCGGTCGGCTTCGTCGGGGTCGAGCCCTTCGAGCGAGCGCATCATCGGCTCGTAATGGACGTCGACGGCGGCGTCCGGATGCAATTCCTCGAGCCATGCGCTCATCAGCTCGATCTCCGCGCGCTGCTCGGCGATAATCGAATCGGCGAGTGCTCGCATCTCCTCGCGTTCGGTGATCGCCCGAAGCTCGGTGGCCGCCTCGATCGCCTCCTGGTGGTGCGGGATCATGTGAGCGAGGTACTCGGCCTCATTCGCCTCGAAGCCGTCCCAGCGCGAGTGCATGCCCATCATGCCGCGATGCGGGGCGCGAGCGGCATCGTCGTCGCTGCCTCCGAGGAACCCGGGCCGGTCGCCGCCGTGCATGCCGAAGCCGCCCCAGCGGCCTTGCGCAAGGGCGACGCCGCCGACCAGAACCGAAAGTGCAATTGCCGCAATGGCAATTCTCGTTAATGTTGATGTTCCTCTCATAGTGTCATCCTCCTGACAGTGCAGACGGTACTGCGCGAATATTAAGCTCGTTTAAAGCGCGGTGGAGAGTATCGCATGCAGCGACGCGGCCGCTCGGCATGCTGACGTGCACGGCACGACGCGATTTGCCGATTCGCAGCGCGGAATGCCGGTCTCGAGTGAAGCGTGAGCGGGCGGCACGGAAAGCCCGCAGGCGCCGCCCGCCGGCCGCGGCGATCGGCAGTGAGCCGCATAGGGCCGGCGGAAGAGGAACGACCGGAGCCCGTTCGGCTCCGGTCGTTCCGGAGCGGCGCCGAGGACTTGGAGTAGAGCACGCGACCCGGCCGGCACGTGACCGGAGGACCGGACAGGGACGGTGGTGGTCGGCCGGCGCATTGGATCGCCTCGCCTGTGGGAGCCTCGCGCCGGCCGGGACACGCCCGAGCGAGCCCGGGGCCCACTGGGGGGAGCACGGGCCCACCGGGGCGGAGCCTGGGACCCACCGGGGCGGGGCCCTGGGGCCCACCGGGGCAGGGCCGGCGCGGTGGTCGTGGCGACACCGCTCAGGAGTGCACCAATCGGGCGAGGCGGTCGACCTTCTCGATGTAGGCCGGCATGTTGCACTTGCGTTTCAGTCCGCCGGGGGTCATGATCCGGACTTTGCCGTAGACGGCGC
>SLIN01000148.1 GCA_007135605.1 Spirochaetales bacterium
CCTTCTGGAAAAGCAGTATGGAATCCACGCCTCGCCGGTTGTACTCTGCGGCAGGGGTGATGGCGCGCTCGAGTGGGTATGCTCCCAGCGTGGGATCGAGGTTGTGATCGTTAACGGAGTCACTTGATGGGCTGATGGGTCGCACAATTCCCGAAAGCTGAAAACGAGGCCGTTCAAACGTGCAGCACCATTACCCGAACGATTCAAGAATCGACGGCGCCCATGGATGCGCCCCGTTTGCCCGGGTTGGCCGAGCCACTACTCGACCGTGGCACTACTCGTCGAAAAACGCAAATACGTCGGTCGCGTCATTGGGGTTCGCATCGAGCACTTGCCGACCCCCACCATCAGTTTCGGATATCACGACAAGGCGGGCTGCAGACCATAAGCAGGACCGGCATCAAACCTGATGGATGGCCATGACTCAACTGCTCGGTCCGGGAAGCGAAACCACCATCCCTGGCAACCGTCACCAGAAGCTTCAAGATCCCATCTAAGGCTACTCCAAAGCGCGATAGGAGGCCGTTAAGAACAGGGTCGAAAGGCAGCCCAGTCCGAAAACTCGCTCAACCGCGCTCAGCCAAGCGCAATCTCATACCAGCCGCGAAGTCTCTCGACGTGATTCGCGGCTTGCGGGTTTAGCTCGCTCCATTCGTTCCAAAGATCAGCATAGCGAATAGCGAGAAAACCGAGCAGACTGTCCCCGTCGACGATCTCCCGCAGTCTCTCTACCTCGTCGCGGTGCTCTCGATACTCGACAAACCGGCTAGCGTCAGTCGGCTCCCAGTAGACATAAGCCAGCTGAGGGTTTAGGAGATCGTGCTTCCGGTTCGTGATCCCGAAAAAGTGTTTGACCAACTGTGCTGCATCGAGCCATGTGAAGGTCTCCGGAGCTTTCTTCAGCGTATCGTACAGCACATACCACTTGCTCGACGTACGGGCGTCGGCAATCTGATCATAGGATTCGTTGAACTGGGCTTTCTTCTGGGCAAGAGGTTCTAAGAACTTAGCTTCGACACAGATAGGCCGGTTATTGCGATCGAGATATACATCAGGATTCGGCGGTGTTCCTCCCAGACCACTAGTGAACTTCCTTTCGAAGTCCAGGCTCTTGAACCCGGAGTGATCGGCGATCTTTAGTTCGTCGATATGATCGGTCCAATAGAAGAATGAGTTTACAGCGAGAGCCGAGGAGGATCCGACCGAATGGAACTTCGGATGCGCCCCTGTAAGCTCACCACCCGAACCGCTGCCGAGACTCTGCAGCACTTCGGACGCTCGTTCCGGAAAGAGCAAATTGTCCTCCGGTCGTTTCACGTACGTGTCATCAAGTCCACGCTTTGCACGAAGAGCGGCTTCGATACGTCTGCGAAGAGTCATATCCCCTCCACCATACTCTCCGAGTCAGCCCTACCCGTTAAGAGTACGTGACTGTATAATACCATCCTATATAGTCGATGTCGCTGTCTGTCAGACCAGGCTGGTTGCAGTTCCAATAAGTATTGCTTCCGGACGCCTGATCGATAGAACGCATAGTCAGGCGAGCGCGACAATCAGGGCCGGGAATGAGCTCGTTCACATGATCGGGCTATAGATTCGGGTCACGTCGCCCAGAAATCGTTGCTGCAACCTTCGATATTGAGGAGAAGAAACGGCCATGAGTTCGGGAATGCACAAAACAAGAGAGTCTCTGATCGAGGCGTACGGTCAGTATACTTCGTTCAGCACAGACCGTGAGCATCGTTACAATTCGTGGCAGCTGTGCTACGAGTTCTTCCGAGATCACGCCTCCACGGAACGACTTGAAGAGTCCGCGCTACATCTCATGGCTTACTTGAGTAGCTGGGGCATGTACCGTGGCTCTTCGAAGCTGCTTACTGACTACAATTATCTTGTACATCGAGACGCAGTGAAGATAATCCTGGACGGTCGGAGTGACCTCCTCGATGCGCGTAATCTACCTCACACCGGTGCACTCATGAAGCTGAAATCCGAACTCACCGGGTATTACGCCGGGAAGTCCATCTCTGCCACTGATACACTGGTGACGAAAATCCTTCTTGGGACGACGGGATCTGTCCCGGCATATGATAGGTACTTCCGAGCCGGTGCCAAGCTTCTCAATATTCGGCAAGCGTTTGCCGAGAAGTCCGTTTCGCAACTGACGGAATTATGGAATCAATTCGCGGACGAGTTTGCAGACCTTAGTGATAACGCTCCGCCGATGAAGGTCCTCGATTGCGCACTATGGCAAATGGGGTTCAACGACCTCAATCCGACCGTCCGGTAGCGTTGTTCTCCTCTTCTGGCGTAGCGCCCCGTACGCGCATCGCCATCTCGACAAACCACGAGTTTTCGGCGACGACCGGCTCGCTCAGCGGAATAACGGTCGGCCGCCATGGAATCGGAGTCGATCAGCTCCAGCAACTGCTTGAACGACGCCCCATTGTCGACCATGCGGTCGCACACCTGAAGCATGCTGAACCACCAACCGCACCCGGTTGCGCTGCGCTCATACATGAACCTCGACTTCGACACGGCAATGGTCACTCGGAGCCCGCTCTGAGGGCTCGTTCAAAGCCCTCGTGCTGATTACATCGGCAAAAACCCTCGGAAGCAAAGACGAAGTCCAGTTGCCGAGTGGCCGTATCGGGCGACTGACGGTTGGTATGATAGGTCGGTACGTTCAAACTGTTCTTCGGGAGTTCATCCGGCCACGGATCAGCTGTGCGGCCATTCGGCGCTTGAGGCCCTACTAACTTGAGCCCAACCGCGTTCATTCGAGAGAAGACCGAATCATAGCGTGCCGCCCAGCCTCTAAAGTGGCTGTTCCCAGGGCGAGTACAGAGCCGCTGCGATGAATGGGTCGCCGGAGGATGGCGAAACGACGGCAGCAGACAATGTTCCGGGTCTGGAAACCGCCGCTTCTCCAGGGTTCGCATCGTGGATCGACTTGCAGTTTATCCATTCAACATCGATTCGATCCGAGAGCCTGACAACGGCAGCCTTCCACGGTCGATTCAAGCCGGCCCCTGCAGTGAACCAAGGTGAGGGGTCGACTTCGATTATTTCCGCCACATCCGCTGGTGGAGCAGCAGCCTCCGAAAGCAACGCGAGGTCAGCATCGGATTCTGCGAGCACACGCTATGGCTCATCTCTGTGAGCGATGTTCCAGGAAATCACCTTGACCATGGTCTGCACGTCCAACGCCGGGGATTACCCGCGGTCGCGGTGAAGCGACGTGGCGCCAACCACGTCGGCCGGAACGCCATCTTCTGAAGCAGCTTGCGATGAAGGATACGCCGTAATGCGTTTCACAGGCCGCCGGTATCGAGCATCCTGAGGTGTTCCTCAATTGTGCCCAGGCTGATCGAGCGGTATAGAATAGTATGATCTGCCATGAACTCGCCGGGGGCCGGCTTCGAAAGCTGATGAAGGATCGTGCCGGAATGAGACTGCCATCCCGTCCGGAGGATTAAGTCTCCCGCAACAACGGCACGACCGGATGGTTCGCCGGGTTCGGAAATCCAATCCTCTTCGGTAATGTAAGGCGAACCGTACAATCTGGTCAGGCGCCGGGTCAGGTCACGGAAGTCCCGAAGGTACCTGTCCGAGTGAATACCATGTGACTCCTTAATGCTGTATACGCCGGCAATCA
>SLIN01000175.1 GCA_007135605.1 Spirochaetales bacterium
CGAGGCTCTTCCTACACGCTCAACGAATCTGCTGAATGTATTCCATTGCGACAGCAGGTACTCACCCTGCTCAAACTCGCTGCCGATCTGTTGGAGAAGCGCCTCCCGTTCTTTCCAGAAATTGGCATATTTCAGGGTAGTCGCAACATCCGGATGATCGAAGTCCAGCGCCAACGCTCGTTCGAGGTGCTCGATCGCCGAATCGGTGCGATGTGCGACCAGATCCTCGTGAGCCCGATCCAGAAGATCATTGAGTGATTCACCCTGAGGGATCGTGTCATGCGCGGCCATAAACCTCTATTTTTCAACCGGTGTCTCCCAATTATATCAATGCACACCGCTTCGTCAACGTAACGGAGCGGCTGCACGCCTTTCCGTCACCTCTATTCCCGGTCTATTATGGCATTTATGAGCTCCGTACGCACCATTATTGCTCCAAGTATTCTTGCCGCCGACTTTGCACGTATCGGCTCTGCGATCGAGACCGC
This sequence comes from Spirochaetales bacterium, assembly GCA_007135605.1. Lineage (GTDB taxonomy): Bacteria > Spirochaetota > Spirochaetia > DSM-27196 > SKKC01 > SLAN01. The sequence goes on from SLIN01000175.1 coordinate 489, forward strand.
AGAGCAGGCAGGTGTCGATTGGATTCATCTTGACGTAATGGATGGTCATTTCGTGCCGAATCTCACCTTCGGACCGAAAATGGTCGCCGACATTCGCAAGCTCACCGAGCTTCCTCTCGACGTCCACCTTATGGTGAATAATCCCGGTGAGTTGCTGGACGCGTATATTGATGCCGGCGCGGACTTTCTCAGCTTTCATGTCGAAGCGGAGACGCATGTACACCGCGTAATCCAGCGTATTCGGAGCGCCGGGTGTCGACCGGGCGTCGCAATCGTGCCGTCAACCCCGATTGGCGCGCTGTCGTGCGTGCTTTCCGACATCGACCTTGCTCTCGTAATGACGGTGAACCCCGGCTTCGGCGGGCAAACGCTCGTCGAAGAGTGTCTGCGCAAGGCCGAGGCACTCCGCGAAGAGCGCTCAAACATCGGTGCTTCGTTTCTCATTGAAGCCGACGGTGGGGTCAATCCGAAAACTGCGGCTCGATGCCGACATGCCGGTTTCGATGTTCTCGTGGCCGGTAGTGCGGTGTTCGGCGCGAGCGACACCGAGCGCGCGGTAATGCAGCTTCGCACCGCCTCGCTTGAGTCATCGACATCTGTTGACGACACTTGATACTGAGGAGACGCGCGTCATGCGGAAGAATGGACCTTCCTACGGTCTGAAACGATTTAGCATAGTCGGCTTGTTGCTTCTGATCCCCGCCGTTGCGGCGCCGGCTGACTCAGCGCGGGAGCGCTTCAACCGCGCGATCGATGCGTTCGGTGACGGGGAGTATGAAGCGGCAGCCGAGCTATTTGATGTCCTTGTAGAGGAGGAGACGGACTCCGTCCGCGACGCGCTGTATTGGAGCGCGCGCTCCTATTTGGCCGCTGAGCTATCCGATGCCGCGGATGCGCGATTTGAACGCTTCATCGATGAGTATCCCGAGCATGAATACGTTGAGGAAGCTGTGTACCATCGAGGGCGAGCATCGTTCCTCGAAGCCGAATACGAGACCGCCGTGCGCCGATTCGACCGTTTTCTCGAAGATTTTCCCGAGTCCGACTACGCCGGGAATGCGTACTACTGGAGCGGGGAAAGTCTCATGTCGCTCGGACGGTACGAGGAGGCGAGGGACCTGTTCCGGACGGTTGTCGTCGACTTCCCCCGCAGTTTTCGCGTTGAAGCAGCACGATACAGGCTCGAGCTTATCGATCTTAGCCGGCGGGAGCGCGAACTGCTCGAGCTGTTGCGCTGGAGTAACGAGGAACAGTTGCGCCTTGCAGCGGAATTGCGGCTGCGCGAACGCGAATACGAGCAGGCGGTCGACGGGTATCGGAGGCAACTCGCCGAAATGGAAGAGGAGGCGGAGCGGAGTGTCGAGACGGACGAGCTCCGGGAGCGCGAACGGCAGCTCGAGGAGCGGCTCGAGGCGGTACGGTTGCGGGAGGAAGCGGTCGAGCTACTCGAGTCGCTCGAACCAACCGAAGGTCGGCACGAATGACGCGACGTAGCGTAATACGGTTGTGTGCAGTGCTCTTTCTCGCCTCGTTACCCGCTATCTCGGGTGCACAGCAGCAGGCGGAGATCGGCGCCTTTCTGATCGAAACCGATTCGACACTCGGTTTGCCGCGCGTGAGTCTGCTCGGGGATGATCGAACGATACCGCTGTGGTCGCCGACATCTCTCGACTCGAGCTCGGCTTATGTACGTATCGGAAATACCGTCGAGCTGCTGTCGAATGAGTCGCCCTCGGTGCGAGCCGAAATACTGGAAGACGATACTTCGTTCACCGTACGCTGGAGTGTACGCGATATCGATATCGACCTGTCGGTGGTAGTCCGCGAGAACCATGCCGAAGACACGTTCGTGTTACGGATGCGGATCTCGAATCGGGGGCGCCGTAGCCGGTCGGTCGGGGTGCGTTACCTGATCGATACGTGGCTCGGGGAACATGCGAACGCTCATTTCGAAACCGGATGGGGAACAAGTGTCACCGCCGAACGTACCTTCACTTCGGGCGATGAAGCCGTGGTCAGCAGCGGGCCCGACGGTGTCTTCCGCCTGAAGCTCGATCGAGGGACGGGCCAGTCGGCGGTCTCCGTTGCAAACCGTCAACGGCTGTCGGATGCAGGATGGGCATACTCTCCCGGGCGAGAACGAGGTTTCAGCCTTCCACCGTTCTCGGTACAAGACAGCGCAGTGCACATCGTGTATGACCGTGAGGAACTTGAACCGGGAGATACACGGACGATCGAGACATGGTTCAGTGCCGGTGCCGATGACGTCCGCGTTGCGCGCGGAGAGCGCGAGCCGGATGAGCCGGTCGACGTACCCGATCGACCTTCCGTGCGGGATCCGGAAGCCGTTACTCCGATGCCACCCTCTCCCGGCGTTCCGGTAGGTCCGCTCGATCCTGATCGGGAGACGGAAGAACCGGACACATCGGACCCCGATGTGTCCGATCCGAGCCAGATCGCGCGCGAGTTGCGGGATGCACTCGATAGACTACGAGAAATCTCGGATGGTCAACGGCGCGCGGAACCGGGAGAGCTGGAGGAGCTTCGTGAAACCATTGAACGCCTGCGCCGGGAACGTGATAGACTTTGATCGGTTCCGCGGTATCGGGTGTGTGATGGTGCGATGAGAAAGAAAGAGACGCCCCTTGAGAAAGCGTATCGTCTGTATCGCGCGAAAGAGTACGCGAAGGTAATCGCACTTCTCGAGCCACAGGTTTTCATGTACCGAGAGAACAGCGATTTCTATCACCTGCTCGGATTGGCTTGCCTTCACACCGGTGACGCCGGAGGGGCCCACTCCTATCTGATGCGGTGCACACAGATTGAGCCCGATGCAATCGCTCCTCGACTCGCCCTTGCCGCATGTCATCTGAAACGGAGAGACACCGAAGCGGCCCTTCAACTGTGGCTGGAAATCCTCGACGAGGACCCGGATAACCGCATGGCCCAACGCGGTTTGAGCATCCTTCGACACGGTCCTGACAGCGACGAGGTGTTACGGTACCGCGATCCCGTTCGGCTCGCCGCGCTCTTTCCCGATATTCGTCGTCCGATGGCCTGGCGAAAACTCGCCGTTGTCGCCACAGTCGTTATCACCGCCGCTGTGGCGATTCCCGCCGCCGGCCCGGCGCTGCTCGGATTCGCCGGCGACGTGTTGCGCACCGATA
>SLIN01000155.1 GCA_007135605.1 Spirochaetales bacterium
GAGCGGATGCCGCCGTTCCACTACGGCGGCGATATGATCGAACGCGTGTGGGCCGACCGGGCAACCTACGCACCGCTGCCGGAGAAGTTCGAGGCGGGTACCCCGAATATCGCCGGGGCTATCGGCATGGGCGAGGCGGTGCGCTTTCTCGAGTCGGTCGGGCTCGAGCAGGTCGCCGACCACGAGCACGACCTGATCGCCTACACCCTTGAACTGGCGGAGCGGCACTCCGACCTGATCGTGTACGGTGGAACCGGCTCCGCATCGCGGGGCGGGATCTTCAGTTTTAATTTGGGTGATGTTCACAGCCACGATGTCGGTATGATTCTCGACAGTGCCGGAATCGCCGTGCGCGCCGGATTCCACTGCGCGCAGCCGCTCATGCGGCGGTTCGGCATTCCCGGCACTGTTCGCGCGAGCTATTACCTCTATAATACGCGCGAGGAGATCGATGCGCTCTTCACCGCCTTCGATCGCGTACGGGAGATTTTCGGCTGACATGGACATTGGCGACGAACTGTACAAAGAGATCATCCTCGACAACTACAAGGCGAAGAAGAACCGCCGGCGACTCGAGGACGCCGACCTGAAACGTGAGGGTTTCAACCCCAGCTGCGGTGACGATATCGAGCTCTTTCTCAAGATCGACGGCGACACGGTCACCGAAGCCTCCTATGTCGGGGTGGGCTGCAGTATTTGCGTAGCGAGCGCGAATATGCTCTGTAACGCTATAACCGGCGCTTCGGCTGAACAGGCGACCGATGTGTTGAGACGCATGCGCGCAATGCTCGTCGACGGCGAGGAACCCGATTTCCCCGATTCGGCCGCCGATCTCGAGGCGCTGCAGGGGGTGAGGCAGTTTCCCGTGCGCATTAAGTGCGCGATGCTCGCCTGGAGCACTCTCGAACAGATGTTGCAGGATGCCGGCCTGACCGGGTAGGCGTGAGATGGCGCTCGAAGTGGAGATAAAGGCGCACACCCGCGATGCAGAGGAGATCGGTCGCCTCCTGCGTGCGGCCGGCTCTGTGCCCGTCGGCGAGGTCGACAAGGACGACCGCTACGTTCGTAGTGCCAACGGTGTGGAGTTCCGTATCCGGTTCCGCGGCGAGAACGGAGGCGAGACCCGCCGGCCGACCGGCGGCTGCGACCGTGTTGCCGTTAAACGCAAGCGTGGATCGTTGCTTCGTCGCGACGGATTGCTCGCCGAAATCGTGGAAGTAGAGCGGCTCGGTTGGTTCGTGGAAATCGAGTGCATGGTCGAAGACGGCGATGGTGAGCAGGCCGCCTCGGAGATCCGACGAACGCTCGATGCGATCGGTGTCGACTCCGGCGATGTGGAATCGCGCACGTACCTGCAATTGCTCGGTTTCGAGCGATAGGACGCCGGCATCCGGCGCGCGTGGGGGATTACCGCAGCGCGCCGCTGCGAAGAGGTCCGAGGTCGTACCGGCCGGCGAGGGGCGGAGAGCCCCCCGCTACAAACGGGCGGAGACTCCGAGATCGTCGAGCAGTCGGAGCGCCTCCGTGCGATGCGCTTTTGCCGCCTCGTGCCACCGATAGTACTTACTGCGGTAGAACCCTGTCTTCGCCCGGACCGGCCGCCGGCCGACGCCGGTTCGACGAGTTATCTCATCTTTCAGCCAGAGATACTTGTCCATTGCGCCGGTGATCTCCTCGTCACCGGTTGCCTCGTCGAGCTCAACCGCCTCACCCTTCCACTCATTGCGGCGGTATTGAGCGATATCCTCACGAATTATGAAGTCGAGAATCCGCTCTTCGGCCGGACGCTCGGCGCCCGGCGGGCCGACGATCATCTCCAGCTCGCCGAGCACGAGCTCCTCGTCGGAAAAATCGCGCTGCTGATAGGTGGCGAGGTAGCGGTACGTCTTCTTCGCCGCCGCGAAGAAGCGCTCGCGGTTGCTGACCCGGCGGTGCTCGGGGACGAGGCGGGGATCCTCCCATACGGTGTCGAGCCGATCCGGGGACCGGCCGGCGTGCGCGTGACCGATGGGCGGCAGCGGGGAGTTCGGATCGAAGCGGTTAAACGATTCGTTTCTCCCGGTGAAGTTCTCATGAGCGTAGGTGTCGGCGAAGGTATGCAGGGCGATGCCGATGCGCATCAGGTCACGGCTCTTCAGCGCCGAGATGAGAAGCGTTCGCGCACGGGGGCCGTTCGCGGTGACCGCGAGCGGATTGTAGGCGCGGTCGAAGCGCCGCTCGGCGGCGCGCTGTGGGTCGCCCGGCATGAAGTGGAACGGAAGCCACACCCGGTCTTCCTGACCCCGGTCCCAGAACCCGAAATGGTGCGTCACCGCGGTCTCGTACTCAACGCCGTTGCCGCGCACCTGGTAGGCAACAAGCGCATGGTCGACATACTGCGATGCGTAGGCGAGGGTGTCGGCTTCCGCTCCGGCGAATCCGGCCCGGCGGGCGAGCATGGCGATTACGTAGTAGTGGAACTCCTCGTTCACGGTCTCTCCATCACTTCAGCAAATTCTTTCAGTCGGTACTTGCACGGAGTGTAAGAGGCGGGTACGCTCATACTGATGAGAGTGCTGCGTCAGCCCGCGCGTGTTTCCGGCCTCATTTTCGATATAGATAACACACTTTACCGTAATTCTGCATATCTCCGTGCTCAGGCCGATCTGCTTGTGAAGCGGCTTGCAGTCGAGCTCGGCGAGTCGGTCGAACGAATGGGCGAGCGAGTCGATGCGGTACAGCGGGCGTTTGCGGCGCGGCCCGGCGGCGATAAGCCGAGCCTGGCGAATACCTTTCTCGAATTCGGCGTCGATATCGAGACAAGCGTTCGATGGCGCGAGGAGCTATACCATCCCGAGGAGTACCTGGGCGTAGATCGACGGTTGCAGCGGACAATGGAACGCTTCGCCTCCGAGGTGCCGATCGTCGCGGTTACGAACAATCCGCGATCGATCGGGGTGCGAACGCTCGAGTGCCTCGGCGTGTCGCGATGGTTTCGCGGGGTTGTCGGACTCGACGATTCCGGTGTGAGCAAGCCGCATGCAACCCCTTTTCTGCGCGGCCTCGCGCTGCTCGGTGATCGGGTGGACGATCGGCCGGAGATGAGTGAAGTAGTGAGCGTCGGCGACCGAATCGAAGTCGATTTGAATCCTGCCGTGGAGCTCGGCATGGGTGCCGTTTTCGTCGAATCGATGGAAGATGTGTACGAGCTGCCGCACCTTTTGCCGGCGGCCGGGGAGCATGCACGGTGAAAACCGCCTTCAGGAAACTTGTCGAAGAACTCTCGGTGCTGCTTGCACATAGCCCGTTTTTCCGCGAAACGCCACCTTCGGTTCATGCGGTTGTGAATCCGGCCGCCGGGCTTTTCACTCGTACGAAACGTCTCGAACGCTCGGTCGAGCTCCTGCGCGAGCGAATGTCGTCGATGCCCGCGCGCGGACGGTTCGAGCCCGCCTCGGTATCGGTGGAGTTCACCGAGTATCCCGGTCATGCCCGTCAGCTCGCCGTAGAGGGAATCGAACGCCTGCGCGGTTCGCCCGCTCCGCTCCTGCTGAGTGCCGGCGGTGACGGTACGCATCGCGATTTACTCGAGGCGGTTGTCGCATTCACCGACAGTGCCCGGGAGCCTCGAACACACATGCCGGTATTCCGCCTGCCTGCCGGCACCGGAAACGACAGCGCCGACGCACGAACGATGAACCAGGCATATCGGCGTCTGACACAGCTGCATGAGTCGAGGCTCGAAGCCGCCATTGAAACGCGGACCGCCGACGGGCGGGCATTCTACGCGTTCAATGTTGCGTCATTCGGCCTGGATGCGGTGGTCAGCGGTGTTACGAACGTGCTCAAGCGGACCCATCTTCCCGGAAACCTCTATACGCTTGTCGCCGATGTAGCTACCGTACTCTACGTGCCGATTTTCGGGATTCCGCATTCGCGCGTCGCGTGGAGTACCGGCGACGGTTTTGAGGAGGCCGAGGGCCGATTTGCGGTCGTCGCGTTCGGCGTCGACGGCGGCCGCCGATACGGGCGCGGTAAGCCGATCCTTCCCGATGCGAGGAATATGTGTGCGATCAGACTGCCGCCGCTGGTACGCAGAATCGGGATCAAGAAGCACGTCTACCGCGGAACGCATATGGGCGAACCGGAGGTTATCGGTCGGTGCACCACGATGCTTCAGATCGAGGCGACCGAGCGGATGCCGTTTCAGTTCGACGGCGAAATGGTGTGGCTGACGCCCGAGGCGTTTCCCGTGACCATGAGGATTCGCCCATCTGCATGGGCCTCACTCCAACCTCGTTCTCAATCGAAATCGTAGAAGCTCCATTCACGCGCGAAGTCGTGAAACCCGAGCGAGCGGACCTTCTCGAGACGCTCCTGCCAGCCGTCCGGGTAGTGCATAAGCAACATGCGCGAGCGAACGGACTCCGGTAGCGAAGCGAGCTCTTCGAGCGAAGCGTGAACCCCACCTGTGCCGAACTGGGTATCGTGGAAGATCCACTCGATGTCGTAGTACTCGTCGAAATCGGCGACGAGCGACGCATCGAACTTCGTATCTCCACTGAAGAGAATGCGGTCGTCGATCAGAACCCCGACGCTGTATGCCGCCGTTTCCCACCTCTGCGCCTGCTCGGGAAAGTGGTTCGTGCGAAAGACCTTAACGTTGAGCTCACCGATATCGAAGGACTTCGCATCGCGCGGCAGTCCGTTTTCCGCCGATGGATACACCACCTGCCAGAAATCTTCAAAGCGCAGATACTTCCCTCTGTGCCGCTCGTTCGTCGCAGCTCCACCCTTGAGGCTGTCGTTCCACAGGATGCGCCGGTACTTCGGGTCTATGTATACCACCGGCTTCTTTCCCGCCACGTATCGGCCCGTGAGCATGACCTCCTCGAGGCCGCCGATATGATCGGCATGGCTATGAGTAATCAGGAAATTGCGAACGTCCGTGACCTCCAGCCCGATCGAGCGGAGCCGGCTCGGCGCCTTCGTCCCACAGTCGAGCATCAGGTGGGTCTGCCCCTTGATGATGATGAAGTTGTTCTGCCCGAGCGTACGGGCGAAGGCGGATCCGCAGCCGAGTGTGAAGAGGGATAGCTGCCCCCGGTTTGTGAGTGATATCGGGTAGTTCTTGAGGGGTCGTACTCGCATTTTTCACTCAGTGTATGGACCGCACCCCGCTCGGTCAAGGAATTACATCGAAACAATTTGATGGGGTCCGGTCTGTTGACCCGGTTTCTCCGGGTGCTTGACACCGCATATAAGCGCTCGGTAGCGTGAGCCGGACTTGGTAACGAGCACAGTCGAGCAGTATATCAAGGTTCTCTTCAGCGAAGCCGAGCGGAGCGAAGGCCGGACCGTATCGATGAAGCAGGTTTCCGACTCGATGCAGGTGACCCCCGGTACGGCAACGTCAATGGCGAAGCATCTCGCCTCTCTCGGGCTGGTGGACTACACCCCGCGGCGAGGCTGTCGTTTGACCGATCGCGGAATGCAGCTTGCGCTGCGTATGGTTCGTCGCCATCGGCTCATCGAGACCTTTCTCGAACGGACGCTCGGCTACGACTGGAGCGAGGTTCACGCAGAGGCGGAGCAGCTCGAACATGCGGTCAGCGACCGATTCATCGATCGGCTCGACCGATTCCTCAGCTATCCGGAAACCGATCCACACGGCGATCCCATTCCCGGCATGTACGGAGAGGTTACCGCGGACCGGACGATTTCGCTCGCCGAAGCGCGGGAAGGTGCTTCGTGCACGATCGTCCGTATCCTCGACGACAGCGCAGAGTTCCTGAACCTTATGCAGCGGATGGAGCTGTTGCCGGGCGAGCGTTGTTCGCTTGTAAGCCGTGATTCGGTCGCGGGCACAGTGCTCGTTCGCAGTTCCCACCCTTCCGCGGATGAACTGTCGCTTTCGGCCGAAGCCGCCGACCGCATTCGAGTCGTTCCCGTTTCATGATCGCCGCAGCTCGTGTGTTTACCGCACGATTACTCCATCGCCCTGATCGCGGTCTCGGACACCGCCTGCATTTCGGCGGCTGCATCTTCCGGTGAGACGGTGCCGGCGAGCACCGCGTTCTGTGACGGAAGCATTGCGTCCCGGATCGCCCGCATTTCCGTTGCCGCCGGGTTCGGGATGCCGTTGGCCATGGCGGCCGCCGAACCGGCGAGTACCGGATCGCCGGAAATCTGCTCGTGCTCGAGCGCGCTCAAGCGACCCGGAAGGCGGGTTAGCTCGTCGGCCATCTCGAGCTGACGCTCTTCGGTGAGCACCCATGCGATGAACTCTCCGATCGCCTCGCGCAGCTCTCCTACGACTGTGTCGGACATCATGAAATATTTGCCGCTGGTATACGGCGCCGGCTCCAATCCGGTCTCCGAAACCGTCGGAATCGGGGCCACGCCGAGGTCGTCACCGAAGTGGTCGCGATACTCACCGAGCGACCAGTCGCCGTTGATGATCATGGCTGCGTTGCCCTCCCGGAAGAGGGTGTCCATGGTGCCGTAATCGGCTTCTTCCGGCGTGATTTCGTGCACATGTGTCAGATCGTAGAGAAAGTGCAAGGTGGCGACCATTTCCGGGGTGTCGAGCGTCGGAGTGATCCCGTCCTCGGCAAAGACCGATCCACCGAAACCGCCGAGCCACGGGACGAGCCAGAACGGTTCGGTCATGTTGTAGGCAAGTCCGTACCGGTTGCCTTCGGTGAGCTCTCCGGCGATCTCTATCATCTCATCGGTGTCTTGCGGTGCGGAGTCGACCAGCTGCCGGTTGTAGAGCAGCATAAGGTGGTTCTCGTTGGAGATCGGTATTCCGTAGAGCTCCCCGTCCATGATGACCGGTTCTATGAACTCGTCGCGACTGTACAGATCTCCGACCGGCTGGACGATCCCCGCCGCGGTAAACGGGCCGGCATGGTTGTTCAGCGTCCAGAGCAGTTCCGGAGCCGCACCGGCGATACTCGCGCTCTGAAACTCCTCCCGCAGCTCGTCGGGATACTTCCGAACGACGTGAATCGTGACGTCGGGGTTCTTCTCCGCGTAGCGCTCGGCGAGCGATTCTACGTACTGAAACGCCTGTTCGGTATCACCTTCCTGCGCCCACAGATCGAACTCGATCTCATCGACGGCAGCCCCGCCGTTGCCGCATGCGACTACGAATAGCACTGCAGCTACGAGAGCGCCGCGTTTCGTGTAATGGAAAACCGTCATATCGGTGCTCCGCGTTTCGAGCTCGGCGCCCTTTCCGGCGGCATGGCTCCAGCCTGCTACGCAATTGTACCGATCCCGCTACCGTTCGGGCAATCCTTCCCGGCATGCGCCGGCGAAGCAGTAGCGAGTGCGGTCGCCGGAAGTTCGGATTGCGTTAATCGGCAGGTTCGCAACGCGTTCCGGCGGCTGTGGAGTTTCGATCAGGTAGAAAAGCCCGCTTCGAGCCATTGCCGAAACGTTCCAGAAATCGCGAATCAGCGCTTCTCCCGGTTCAGTCTGTGCCCAAGCGGTATGCGTAAGCATCGCATAGCGGGCGAGTGCAAAATCGGCGAGCGATATCGAGGATGGCAGCGGATGGTCGTAGCCTTCCGGCCGCGATACCCGGAAATCGGCGTGGGAAGCCTCAATCCAGTTGCCTTCCCCGTCGCGAAAGGCGAGCAGCCGCGGAAGGAGTGCGGAGGCATACTCGATCCATTCCCGGCTCGATTCTCCGAGCCACGTGTACAGCAGCATGAGTGCGGCATGGTCCTCGAGGAAGCCGGCGCTTCCTGCGCTGCCTTCGAGCGTGGTATGGGCGAGGCGGTCGCCGCGGTCGTGTCGCTCGCGCAGTCCGGATGCGATCGCCTCGGCCCACGCGCACCACTGCGGCCGGTCGAGCAGGCGCCCGGCCTGCAGGAGCGCGATCGCCGCCAGCGCGTTCCACGAGGTGACGATCTTGCCGTCGGTGAACGGCTGTCGCCGCGCCCGGCGAATCTCGAGAAGACGGTCGACCGCGCCGGCGAGGGAGCCGCTACGGTCGCCCGTGCGACCAGCATCGTGTGCGGGCTCGGGCGTCGCTTCATGCCCGCCGCCGCCGGAGGGGGCCGATGCGCCGCTCTCGCCGCGTTGCACCAGGTGGATGCGCCCTTCGAAGTTGCCCTCTCCGGGAAGCTCGAAGGCGCGGGAAAACGCATCCCATTCGTCGTCGGGCAGCACCGCACGTATCTCTTCCCTCGTCCAGAGGTAGGTCGCTCCTTCGTCGTGATCGGTGTCGGCGTCGTGGGCGCTCACCAGCAGCGGCCCCGAGTCGCCGCCGGCAGGCATCGCCCTCCCGCGTTCACCCGCGGTCGGTGTGCCGGCGTTCTTTCCGTCGCGTCGCCCGGCGTCGCCGGAGGTCGGGCCGTGAGACTCGGCGAATGTCTCGGCGAGACAGCGGACGATACCGTCGGCGACCGCTCGGTAGCGCTCGTCGTCGAAGTGTGCGGCTGCACCGGCGTAACACCACAACAGCATCGCCTGGTCGTAGAGCATCTTCTCGAAGTGCGGAATGGTCCATCGATTGTCGACGCAGTAGCGGTAGAAGCCGCCCTGCAGATGATCGTGCAGGCCTCGATCGGCCATGACGTCGAGGAGCGTGCGGCTCATTTGCTCGAGGCGTGAATCGCCGCTTGCGGCATGCGCGTAGAGCATCCACAGAAGCGTGGAATGCGGAGGAAACTTCGGCCCGCCGGCGAACCCGCCCCACTGGTAATCGAATGCGCTTGCGACTCGGGCGATCATCGGCTCGAGGTCGATACCGGCGGCGGGAAGCTCGTCGAGCGCGATCGGACGGTCGATTTCGATCTCCCCGGGTGCGGAGGCGTTCGTGCGAGGCTCGAAGTGTCCGAGTTCGTCGCGCTTCTCCCGGTAGAACTCGATCACCCGCTCGAGGACATAGTCGAAGCCGCGCATGGTCCCGGCACGAGTCTCCGACGGCGCCGGCGCATACGTCATGGCGAAAAAAAGCTCCTGATCAGGGGACATGAAGGCGTTCAACGGCCAGCCTCCCTGCCCGGTAGTCGCCACGAGGAAGCTCATGAGATAGCTGTCGATATCGGGTCGCTCCTCACGGTCGACCTTGATGCTGACGAAGTGGCGATTGAGTGTCGCCGCGATCGTCGGATCGCTGAACGCGCCGTCTGCCATGACGTGGCACCAGTGGCAGGTGGAGTAACCGACCGAAACGAAGACAACGAGATCGTATTCGCGTGCGTACTCGAACGCCTGCTGCGACCACTGCTGCCAGTGTACCGGATTGTCCTTGTGCTGCCTGAGATACGGAGAGCTCGCCTCGCCGAGCGTGTTCCGTGTCGGATCGAAGAGTATTGCCATTTGTGTCGGCTCCTTGCTGCGCGGGCGTCGAGTGCGTCGGTGAAGGCGTTGTCAATTGCCCTCCACCAAGTGTACGTTTGCTCGGTGAGGAGCGACAACACCATGAGTGACCAGCGAATCCGGCTAATCGTTTCGCTTCTTGTGTTCGGCTTCGTCGCCACATCGCTGAGTGCGCATCCGCACGTGTTCATCGACAGCAGGATGAGGGCCGAGATACACGGCGACACGGTCACCAACATCTCCGCACACTGGACCTTTGATCGCTTCTTCACGCATCAGGTAATGCGTGACTTCAATCTCGATCCTTCCGGTGACTTCTCATCCGACGATGTCGAAGCGGTCAAGCGCGGGGCGTTCGATAACCTTCGCAACTATGACTATTTCATCTTTATAGAGGTCGATGGACGCGGGATCTCGGCGAACAATCCGGAGAACTTCAACGTCGAGCTCAACGCCGACGATCGGCTGGTGTACACCTTCGATATTCCGGTGAACGTTGAACTGACCGGTTCCTCGCGGACGATCGAGGTTGCGATGTACGACGAGGAGTTCTTTGTCGACATGGCGTTTGCCGACGACTATATCGAGATTACCGGTACCGGGAGCGTCGAGTACGAGTACGATATCGAGCAGAATGTGTACGATACCGGAATCTGGGGGCCGATGGTGCGAGAACGGGTCGTGCTGAACCTCCGGCGTGGTATGCCGTAGGCGGCAGGCGCGCTGCCGCCGCGCGGCGTTGAGCAGCAGAGCGTCTCTTACTCGCACTCCTCGATATTGAGTGTGTCGGTATAGACCGAGCTCGCGCCGAGATCGCGCAGCTCGCCGAGTGCTTCGCACGAATTGATGGTATGCGCGTAGACCGGCACTCCTATCTCGCGAAGCCGTTCGGCGGTACCTTCTCGTACGAGCAGCTCCGGCATCGCTACCGCGTAGAGTGCATCCTCATCGAGCGCGCGAAAGTCACGTACATGGCCGGCCACGCGCTCGGCGTCGCGGTTTCCGGGGTAGCGATAGAGGGTCCAGATAATATCGCGATAGCCGAGGCCGATCGCTTCGGCGAACTCCGCAGGCTGATATACCTGCGGGATCAGGCGCCCGGCGTGGTCTTCGATCTCCTCCGCCAGGTGTGCGAGGGCGCGCAGGTTGTCGTTCTTGACGTCGGTGACGATCCGTGCGTCTGGATGCTCGTCGAGAAATACCCTCAGATCGTCGAGACCGACCGGCGTCACCCCGAGCTGCGTGTCGAGCTCGCGGAACCGTTCGTAGGCGAGCGGGCCTTCGGGACGAAAACCGTAGAGACGTTCGAAGATCACATCCCAATCGTGCAGTCCCACGAGCGTCCCGTCGCTCGTCCACTCGAAATCGAGCTCGAAGAGCGAGAAATCGGCGGCGTTCGCGGCGAGCGCCTCGACCGAGTTGGTGTAGGTGTGCCCGCGCCAGGCGCCTCCGGCATGGGCGACCGGCGGGAGCCCGGCCGTCGCGCCGTCGTCGCGAATCTCGAACCGTTGGATCTCCGCTGAAGCTTCGGTGAGATCGTCGCCGGTCGGCTCGATCTCGAATCGCAGCTCGCGCGCGGCATACCGGACCGTACCGTCGCCGTCGAGTGCGGCGAGCGATAGATCGACCCAGACCCGTTTGAGCGCCTCTGCGGCCGGGACGGTGAGCTCGAGCTCGAACGATTGACCCGGCTCGAGCGCGGGCATTTGTGCTAGCGGGAGGTCGAGCGGCTCGTATTCGGCGAGTATCTGCAGCCGCGGGCGGATGGCCGGAGGTGACTCCTCGTCGCTTGAGCGATGCTCGTCGCCTCTGCGGCGCTCCTCGTCGCTTGAGCGACGCTCGGCGCCGCTATCCCCGTTCTCTGCCGCTTTCGCTGCGAGCGACAGTGTAAGCGTAACGCGGGAGCCGGCCGGCACTTCGAGGTATTGCGCGGTGGTCAGCGTTTTCCGCTCGCCTGCGGAAAGCTCGCCGCGCGAGTCTCGCAGCAGCGTGAGCTGCTCGGGATCGGCGGCCGGTGGTCGGGCGCCCGCGTGTGCGCCGCCGGGGTCGTCCATCGCGTCTTTCCGGTCCTCGGCGGCGAGGGCGTACTCGACGCCGGGAATCAAGGTTGCGCGGGCGTAAGCGCCCGTCACGCGGTCGATGAGCGCCGTCCTATCGCCGGGTACATCGCTGCGCTCGTAGTCTGCGGCGAAGATGCGCCCGGTTGCCGGAGTCAGCCGCACCACATCGCGCTCGCCGCGCACCTCGAAGACGGAGTAGGGGGGGCGGCCGCTCCGGGTGTCCGAGCCGCTCCCGCTGTCGGCGTTGCCTGCGCTGTCCGAAGGCCGCGGGTCACCGGCGTGGGCGCCGCCGCCGTTACCATCGCCATCCTCTGCGAAAGCCACGTACGGCCCGAAGCTCATCGTACGCGGGGCGTCGAGTTCGCGCAGCACGCTGCGTCCGGCGAAGCGGGCGGCATGCTCATCGGCTCCGAGATAGTCGAGGATCGAGCGCGGTATATCGATGAGGCCGAACGGCTCGTCGCGCAGCACGTGCTCATTGCTCTCGGGCACGCGGACCACGGTAGTGCCCCAGTAGCGGCCGAGCGAATGCCCGGTAACCCCGTGCGACTCGTCGGAAACGATGAAGACCGCCGTATCATCGGTCACCCCCGAGTCCTCCAGTCGGCTCCAGAATTGCTCCAGCGCTTCGTCGAGATAGGCGACCGCGGCGATCTTCCGGTTCGGGAAGTCGTCCTCGTAGCCGTCGGGCACCGCGTACGGGTGGTGGGTGCCGACGGACAGCAACGTGAGAAACCACGGCTCTTCGTCATCCTGCAGCTCGTCGATGTAGTCAGCGACCTGCTCGAAATACGCCTTGTCATCCGGTCCCCATTCCGACGGCACGTGCTTATAGTCGAAGAACTCCTTACCATACATCTCCTCGAATCCGACCTCCGGCATGAACAGGTCCTTCGACATGTAGGAGAGATCGGCAGCCTGGAGGTAGATGGTCCGGTAGCCGAGCTCGGCCATCGCGTGCGGCAGGCCGGGCGGGCGCTCGTCCGGGTCGGCGGCTATGTAGGAGTAGATCTTGGGAGATGAGAGGTCGAGGCGCGGGGTATCGCCGGTAAGCACCGAGTAGAGCCCGCGGATCGTCTGCCGCGCATGCGCGACCGACTGCGAGAGCGTCAACCCGCGTTCGGCAATCCGGCTGAACGCGGACATGGTGACCGGGTACTCGACCCCCGACGACTCGCTCACCTGTTCCAGATAGACGCCGGGGATTCCCTCGACGATAACGAACAGCACGTTGCGCTTCTCGCCGTCGGGCGCCCGCGGATAGAGGAGTGCACGATCGAGCTCGGCGTCGGGCCCGGCATCCGTCTCTTCGCCGAGGAAATCATCGAGATGAAAGGTCCCCGCGAGGCCGCCGGTACCGTCTCCAGCCGGCACGCCGGGGCCGCGATGCAGCGACTGCGCGATCGATCGGGCGACAAGGCTGTCGTCCTGCCAGCTCGTCGCCGGCGGGGTGAGGGCGGAGGCGAGCACGGCCACGATACCGACCGCAGCGACGGTAAGGGTGATGGTGATGCGGCGCGGCCTCGCCCAGTGCGCGGGGGGCGAGCGCCGCCGGGCGAACCCCGAAACCGCCAGCGCCCAGCCCACCGTGAGCGCGAGCAACACGAGTGCGTACGGCAGGAAATGAAGGTGTGCCGCACTCGCCCGGACGAATACCGCATCGGCGGCGAATACGAGATCGCGAACGTTGACCACCGTGTCCATCGCCGCGACCATCTCCAGATTAGCTGTGTAGAAGAGCACGAAGAGCACGGCGAGGGCGACCGCCGGCCCCGCGTGCACCTGCGCTGTGAGGTAGATCGCCGCGAGCACGGTCACCGCCGCGGCGAGCTCGAGCGCTATCGCTTCGGTGGTGGTCGTGGCGCCGACGAGCGCGAAGGCGAGAAAGATGCGACCGAAAATGATAGCGGTTGCAACCGCGAGCGCGCCCACTGCGAGACTCGAGGGCGCGGCGGCAAACGGCGGAATCTCGCGCAGTATGGTGCGGAGTCGGTACATGGCTCGCTTCAGCGCCTCTGTCATGGCGGTCGTAAGCCTCGGCAGCACCCCAAGGATAGCGGCTTCGAACCTACCATGTAAATCAGCAAGCACTGTCTCAAAGATTATGGATAGACACTGACGGAAACTCATCGATGATCCGCCGAGGTGGCGCCCTCCTCGCCGCCGTGCGCTCCGGCCGTCGCAGCTGCCTTGATTCGCCGCCACGGCGGCCATTCACTGGGATAGGGAATGCCGACAAGCAGATACCCCGGCCGGTACTCCGGTGTCTCCCGCAGCGGGGTGGGATAGCTTCGCCGCCAGATAC
>SLIN01000246.1 GCA_007135605.1 Spirochaetales bacterium
ACGCGACCTATCTCATCAACCTCGGATCTCCCGACGATACCGTCCGCGAGAAGTCGATCGCCGCGATCACCGATGAGCTCGGCCGCTGCGAGCAGCTCGGCCTCATCTATCTGAACTTTCATCCCGGCAGCTCCAAGGGAGAGATCGAGCACGATGTGTGCCTCGACCGGATCGCCGACGGCATGAAGCAGGCGCTCGCCGAAACGAGCACGGCGCAGCTCATTCTCGAGAACACCGCCGGCGCCGGCAGCACGAAGGGACGCACGATCGAGGAGCTCGCCGCGATCATGGAGCGGCTGCCGGACACCAGTCGCGTCGGCATCTGCATCGACACGTGCCACGCCTTCGCGGCCGGGTATGAGATTCACACGCCCGACGGTTGGAATGCGCTGATGGGCGATATCGACCGTATCATCGGGCTCGGCTATCTGCGCGGGTTGCACCTGAACGACTCGAAACATCCGCTCGGCAGCAACAAGGACCGGCACGCATGCATCGGGCGCGGATCTATCGGGACCGAAGGGTTCGTTCACATTCTGACCGACAGCAGGATCGACGATATGCCGCTGATTCTCGAAACGCCCGAGCCGGAGATCTGGGGTGATGAGGTGGCGCTGCTCGCCTCGATCGCCGGCGGCAGCAGTGTGGAGGAGGCGATCGCCGCCGTCGGCGGGCGGGCCGGTCGCGCGGAGTAGCCCGGGCGGCAGCGAAATGAACGTCTTCGCTATGAGCGACCGCCGGATACTCGAGCGCTCGCTGCGGCAGAACATCTACCTGAATCTCTACAGTATCGGCGACCTCGACGACTTCTTCTGGCCGTGGACGCGCTGGTACGGAATCGGGGCCGAGCACGATCCGGATGCGGTGGCACTCGTATACCGCGGGATCGAGCCGCCTACCGTGCTGGCGCTCGACGAGGAGCCGGAGCCGATGGGCGAGCTCCTCGGCGAGCTGGCGCCGGACCTTCCGGACCGCTTCTACGGGCACCTGTCGCCGGGACTGGCGGCGGCCCTTGCCCGCGATTTCAGCGTCGTCGCCCACGGCGAGCACTACAAGATGGCGCTGCACACCCTCGACGAGGTTGCGGGCGTGGATTGCTCGGCGGCGACGCGACTTTCACGCGGGGATGCTGAGGAGCTGCGTTCATTCTACGCGCGGGCATATCCGGACAACTGGTTCGACCCGCGCATGCTGGAAACGGGTCAGTACTTCGGCATCCGCAGCGACGACGGACTGGTGGCGGTCGCCGGAATTCACGTCTACTCGCCGACCTACCGGGTGGCCGCGCTCGGCAACATTACAACGTTGCCGGAGTATCGCGGCTACGGGCTCGCTCGCACGGTGACCGCGGCAACTTGCAGGTCGCTCGCGGCGACGGTCGATCACATCGGGCTGAATGTAAAGGCGGACAACGAGGCGGCGGTCGGGCTGTACCGGTCGCTGGGATTCGAGGTCGTGGCGAGCTACGGCGAGTTCACCTTCGAGCGGCGGCGATGAGCGGGGCGCGCCGGTGTGGGGCACCCGCGGAACCGGTGGGTTCACGTACGTCGCGCGACCACCGCCGTCCGCGTCCCCTGCCCGTTACCGGATCGCCGGGATAGCCTCGCCGCGGCCCGCTTCCCCTGCCCGCTACCCGATCGCTTCGAACGCCTCGGCGGCCGCCTCGAGCGTCTGCTCGACGATCTCCGGTGTATGGGCGCGAGAGAGGAAGGTCGCTTCGAACGGCGACGGGGCGAGGTAGACGCCACGGTCGAGCATCGCATGGAAGTAGCCGACGAACCGGTCGATGTCGCACGCTGCCGCCGAGTCGTAATCGATCACGTCATCGTCGCTGAAGAAAAGACCTACCATCGAGCCGGCCTGGTGTGCCTGCACCGGTATACCGGCACGTCCGGCGCGGTCGGCGAGGCCGGTGGCGAGCGACTTCGCGGCCGCCTCGATCGCCTCCGAAACCCCCGGTGCGAGGAGCCCGCGCAGCGTCGCGAGACCGGCGGCCATCGCCAGCGGATTGCCCGAGAGGGTGCCGGCCTGATACATGGGCCCCGACGGCGAGACCTGTTCCATGACCTCGCGGCGGCCGCCGTAGGCGCCGACCGGAAGGCCGCCCCCGATCACCTTGCCGAGCGTGGTGAGATCGGGAGTAATCCCGTACCGCGCCTGCGCTCCGCCGGGATGAACGCGGAAGCCGGTCATCACCTCATCGAAAATCAACAGCGCCCCGAAACGCTCGGTGAGCTCGCGCAGCCCCCCGAGAAAACCGTCGCGCGGCGGCACGACCCCCATGTTGCCGGCGACCGGCTCGACGATAATCGCGGCGAGATCGTCGGAAACCGCATTCACGATCTGCGAAACCGCATCGATATCGTTATAGGGGGCGACCAGCGTGTCGGCAGCCGATGCGGCGGGCACTCCCGGCGAATCGGGCGTGCTGAGGGTGGCCACACCCGAGCCGGCCTGTGCGAGCAGGAAGTCGGCATGGCCGTGGTAGTTCCCCTTGAACTTGATGATCTTCGTCCGGCCGGTATACGCGCGCGCGAGGCGGAGCGCGCTCATCGTCGCCTCGGTGCCCGAATTGACGAAGCGCATCATCTCCATGCTCGGTACCCGCTCGCGGATCAGTGCGCCGAGCTCCACCTCGTCGCGACACGGCGTGCCGAAGCTCGTGCCGCGTTCGGCCGCCCTGCGGACCGCTTCCACCACTTCGTCGGCGGCGTGGCCGAGCACGAGAGGCCCCCACGAGAGCACGTAATCGATGTAGCGATTTCCGTCGGCGTCGGTTATCCACGGGCCGGCGGCCGAGTCGATGAACAGCGGCGTGCCGCCGACGGTGCGGAATGAACGCGCCGGGGAGCTCACGCCGCCGGGAAAGAGATCGTTCGCCCGTTCGAACAGCTGCTTTGAGATGTCGGTATTGCGCATTGCAGAGACAGTATCGGGCGGGTTGCGGCGGTTTCGCAAGGGAGCCGAGTGAGTGGTGCGCGGTGACCGGGGATGGATGCACCAACGAGGATCTACGACACTCCCGGCCGATCGCGGCATGCAGCCGCCCAAAGATAGCGCTCGCCCACCGAATCCGACCTACCCGAACACGAGACGCGTACCCGATTCGACAACCCGAAAACGATCGGGGAGCTCCGACTGCATCCGTCGGACAGCACGATCACCGGTACAGTGACACGGTCCGACGATCCCAACATCGTAGCGCCGGAACGCCTCGATCGTCGCCGCAATACGGGTACCGGAGGCGTCCAGCAAATGCATCCCGCCGATAACCGCGCGGAAGCGACTGACTCCCAGCAAACCCGCCACGAAATCCATCGTATTCACGGTGCCCGCGTGTGCACACGAGAGCAGCAGCACCACCCCCTCTGACGTGTGGATAGCCACCGCCTGGTCGTCGATCAGTCTATCGGGCGCCGTGCACGCTTCATCGGTATAGAATGCACCGCCGGTGTCCTCGTATGCGTTCTGGCGAGGCACCTCCCCAGTCACGAGTACGCAGCCGGAGGCTATATTCGGTCCTTTATTGAGCTCGAGCCGAAAACTGCCGTTATCGAGTACCGAGCGTGACGACAGCGGCATACCGACATCGTGAATCGAACCGTCTTCATGCAACGAGTACTTCGGTCCGAACGCGGCCGGATGCACATATACCGGACACGGTTCGCGCCGTTTCGGTAGAGAGGCGATACCACCTGTGTGATCGTAGTGGCCGTGACTGAGGATAAGCGCCGTGATCGCGCTCAGATCCACTCCGAACCGCTCCGCATTGTTTCGAATTGCAAGACCTTGCCCGGTGTCGAGCAGAAGGCGATGACCATCAATCTCGATCAGAAATGACAAGCCGTGCTCAGCGAGAACCCCGCGACCGTGTACCGTGTTTTCCACCAGGGCTCGTATTCTCACTTCGCTCAAAATGGCGCCTTTATCCGACTCCGTGTGGTGCGGTAGTAAACCGAGCCGTCGTACGTCGTGGCAACGAGCTCACCCTCATCGACCAGTTTCCGAACAACCGATCTGTTGGCGTTATACTTCGCCAACAGCTCGACCACCGCGTCGTCCCGCATTGGGTGAACCGCCGCGATACTCAGGAGATCACGTTCGGGGTCGCCGGAAGCGGAAAACCCCGCACCTTCGAATCCGAACAGACCGCGAACGGTCGTGACCCGACGCCTGAACGCCCGGACGATCGCAGCGAGTTTTACAGGGGCGGGCGTGCTGACCCACTGCTTCGCCGGAGGACGCGTCGGAATCCCGATATACGCGACATGCGGGGCGAGGCGACCGATGAACGCAGCGGTGTCCTCGGCACTGCGCGCGTCCGAGTTCAGCCCGTCGACGAGCATCGTCTCGGTAAGCAGATGTCCGTCGAACTGCTCGGCCATTGCCTCCAATCCGCGAAGCACGGCGTCGAAACCCAGATCCGCATGCGGAACGTTGATCCGTCGCCAGATCGAGGCGTCTACCGTGTCAACCTTGACCGAAACGAGATCTGCCTCCCTAACTTCCGCGCGCACCTGTTCGGATGCGAGAAGCGATCCGTTCGTAATCACCGCAATCTCGATTCCGCGTGGCTTTAACGCATGAATCGTTTCGCCGAGATGGATGTCGAGTGTCGGCTCTCCCGCCGGCACGAATGTGAGGTAGTCGATCGACTCCCCCGTGGCCCGCGCGGAATCGATGATACGACGAACCTGGGAAATCAGCTCATCCGGTTTATAGAATCCGGCACGACGAGCCTGTTTATCGAGCGTTGTCCCGAGCTGGCAGTATGCGCACGCGTAGGTGCACTTCTTCGGCGGAACGTTATTGATCCCCAGGCTTCGGCCAAGTCGCCGTGACGGCACCGGTCCGAATACCTGCGCTATCTCGTACATCGCGAGTCCTTACGGAGATTGTACCAGTTTACTTTACCACTGTCCAGTATTATGGTGTCTCTATGATTGGGAAAGAAGACATTGACCGCACCAACGACGGACTCGTGGCGCTCGGCCCGCGGATTCGAGCACTTCGCGAAGATCGTAGACTGTCGCTGCGAGCGCTCGCGGTGCGCTGTGAACTCTCGACCAACGCGATCAGTCTCATCGAACGCGGAGAGAGCTCGCCGACGGTTTCTACACTGCATCGAATCGCCACGGCCCTCGGAACGCGGATTACCGACCTCTTCGAGGATCGCGATGAGGCGGCGGCGGTCTTGACTCGCCGGGATGAACGCTTGTCATCAAGCACTCCCGGCTTGTTGATGGAAAGCCTCGGTATCGGGCTGCGCGGTCAACGAATTGAGCCGTTTATCGTTACCCTCGATCCGGGACCGTGGCCGGGCGACCCGGTCGTTCATGCGGGCCAGGAGCTGGCGCATTGTCTGGACGGTCGTGTCGAATACTCGGCCGGCAGCGCGGTGTACGAACTTCAAGCGGGCGATTCCCTGCTGTTCGAAGCGTCATTACCGCACAGTTTCAGGAATCCGGGGGAGACTCCGGCTCAGTTCCTACTCGTGCTGGCCGCCGACGAAGCCGGTGATATTGCGCGCAAGCGACACCTCCGATAATGCGCATTCCTGTCAACGAAGCTCGGAACGTCCCGAAAGCCTTCATCACGTCTCAAGAAGCGTGGTCTTCTCAAGCGTAGTCGGTGTTTCGATACCGGCCTGCTCGAATAGCCTCCCTACAGGGCACGCCTGCATCGTCTTGTCGAGTACACGTTCGAGTTTCTCCTGCGCTTCATCGCTGTCAACCTTCACGAACGCTCTTGAGCTCGTGAAGGTAGGGGCACCGTCCGGCTGCTCGAGCTCCAGCTCGACTACAAGCTTTCGATAGCTGACATTGGAATTATGAGCCACCACCGCCCAGATGGTCGATATACAGCCGGCGAGCGCCATCGCAGCAAGTTCGAGCGCGGTGGGTCCAACATTGTCGCCGCTCTTGCCTTCGGGAAGATCGAGAACGATGCCGTGATTCCGGCCGTTGTCGACAACCGACTGATAACAGCCGGTAACGTGTCGTGAAGTCACCTTCATAGCATTCTCCTTGCGACTATTCGGTACCATTGCATTGTATAACAGTGCTCAAATAGATAGTTATATATCGATATTCAACGCCTGTTGGAGCTGTACCGGATTTATCGCGGCGCCCGCCGCGACTGCAGGGGCTTTACCGCAACGCCTGCCGGAGCTGCACCAGCCCGCCCCCGTCGTCGAGTGTGTCCACGATCGTGCGGATTACCCGCGAAGGAGAATTCTGCCTCGCCCGGCTCTGTACGTACAGCGATGCCACCGACCCGTACGATCCGACCGACAGACTGCTTTCGAGAATCGAGCGCCCAAGCTCGGTGAGCTGTTCGCTCGTCAGATCGTCGATTCCATACAACTCCGAGAGGGTGAAGAACACCTCCCGGGCATGACGGCCGGACGGGGCATATCGGAGCAATCCAAGCAATGAATCGGCCGTTGCGCTTGTCTGCAGAAAGACAACCGCCGCCTCGACGATCGCCGTCACATCTCCTTCGACGGTCGCAATATGGGGAGCCTCGCCGATCGCCCACTGTGCGGCGACGAGCCGCTCCAGGTACTCCTCCACGGCTGGAACAAGCCGCTCGGCCGGCACACGTTTAACCGCCGCCTCGCGGAGGAAGCGCAGAATGAGCTCTCCGGGGAGATCGTCGATCGGTTCGCGCGCGAATAGCGCCTGCAACTCCCCGCGGACATCGTGGTACTGTTCCGCGTGCCGCCCCGCTTCGAACCATTGATCGAGCAGCTCGTCATCCGCGAACGCCGGTACCGGCGCGGTGATTGAAAGCACGCTGATTAGGAGGGCGAAGCCGGCTGTTCTCATCACCACGCTATATATATGTGCGTTCACGAAGCTATGTGCGTTCACGGAGCCGCACCTCACAGGCTTATTACCGATTTCTCACCCCCGAACGAATCGGGAATAGTGCGTTCGGCGGCAGGGTCCGGAATGATCGTCTCATCGTCGAGGATGAAGTTGTACGTATATGCACGATCGCCTCGCAGATCAAGGGTCGCACTCCACGTTTCTCCGTCGTCACGCAGGCGCAGCGGCGTCGCTTCCGGATCCCAGTCGTTGAAATCGCCGACGAGCGATACATGTGCAGCCTCGGGCGCAACGACGCGGAAGTGCACGGTCACCGTCTCTCCTTCTTCGCTTACATCCGCGATAGTCGTTTCCGCGGCTCCACTTCCCTGACGGTATCCGAGCGTGTAGCTCAGAAGGGACACCCCGAGGATGGCGAATACAAGCGACGCCGCGATGGCTGTTAACCGTAATTTGCGGCCGGATCGCCCCGAATGCCCCGACCGGGGTCGACCGGAAGCACCCCGGACAAGGGGGGCGTCACCATCGCCGCTCGCCTTATCTCCATTACCCTCGGATTCGACTGCCTGCATGATCGAGGCAGTCATCCGGCTCGAATGGGTCTCGCGTGCATCGCGCATCAGCAGCGGGAGCAGCCGTCGAGCACGCATCGCCACCGGGTCTCTCTCGGCAATCGCCTGCTCGATTTCGCGTATCTCGGCCGGTGTGATTCCTCCTGTTTTCTCCCACTGCCCGAGAATCTGTTCCAGTCGCGCGCCATCCATCGCTTCAATCTCCCTCACCTACCGTATACCATCGTACCTACGTTCCGGTTGCACGTTCAACGAGCAACCGCCTCAATACCTTGCGTCCGCGATGCAGACGCGACTTGACGTTCTCCTTGCTCAGCCCGAGGGCCTCCGAGATCTCCTCGACCGACTGTTCATCGAAGTAATAGCGCTCCACAATCGAGCGGATCGAGGGCTTCAGCTCATCGACGGCATTTCTGACCGCTTCCCGCTCGGCATCATCGGCGACTCGGTCTTCCGGCACGTACGAGTCGTCCGCGCTGTCGTATTCGTACGGTGTCTCGCGTTCCCGGCGGCGCGCGAATCTGGCATAGTGGGTGCGAACCTGATTGAGCGCGATTCCCCTGATCCAGGCGCCGAATGAGCCATCGATTCGGAATGAGTCGAGTGAGCGGTATGCACGGAGAAACACCTCCTGCGCAGCATCCTCCGCGTCGGTAGCGCTGTGGGAGTGCCTGCGGCACACAGCACGCACCTCGTCGATGTGCGCACGAACGAGTGCTTCAAAGGCTGAGGTATCGCCGCCGAGGGTGCGCCGCACCGCTTCGGCTTCCGATACTGCGTTTCGCCCACTGTTCACAACCGTAGAACCTATCCCGTTCATGCCGATTCAACAACGAAGAAGCCGGTCGAATGGGCCATTCTACTCGTCCGGCCCCCTGCGCGCTGCGGCAGCCTGAAGCACCCTCACATCCTCCACGAGCGTATCGGTATTCGTCTCGATCGTAGAGCGTGTCAGCTCCAGCTCGGTACGCGCGCGTGTATCCCGGTCCGGTCCCGCCCGGCGGGCCTCGAGATCGAGAATCGGTTTGATCTCCTTCTTGACGCACTCGGCCAGATCGAGGCAGGCGGTTGCAAGCTCGTCGACCGACTCGAGCCGATCGCCGGCGCGCTCCTCCGCATCGTCGAGAGCGGCAATCGCCTGCTCGATGGTTCGAATTCGGTTTCGAGGTAGCGTGCTGACCAAGACGTACTTGCGAACCAGCGGATTCGACCAATACCACTTCAGATCTTTGATTACACTTGAGAGTGCAGTGCTGAATTCGGAGTTCTCTTTTGACATCGTCATCGCTCTATATTACCGGTGCAGGCGATCTCCGGTTGCATCCGGGAAATTCGGTGTCGACGTGCAACCTGCCGGGGCCGGCAGTAGTAAGGGAGAATGACAACAAAAACCGGATTGAACCGGTGAATATGAGGAGAGAGCAGATATGACTATACGCAATACGCGACGAACGGATCAATCGGCGCTATCGGCTGGGCTCGGCACGGTACACCGAGTCGTGCTGTGGCTCATCGTTATCGCCCTGATGCTCGGCGCGCCGTCGGTGTTTGCCGCAGGCGAAGCTGAAAACACCGAAGCGGAACGCGAACGGATCGATGAGCTCGTTGCCGAATACGCCGAGCAGGCGTTCGAAGAGGAAGAGGAACGGGAAGAGTTTCACCGAATCGTAGTCGGTGAGCTCTCCGAGCGTCTCGTCGACGTGTTCGGACTCGAAGTTGCCCTCCGTGCATTCGACGTAGACTCCGAAGAAAGCGCGCAGGAGCTCGCGGACTTCGTGGTCGATTCTGTCGATCGTACCGAGGCGAGATTGCGCAGGGGTATTCCGGCCCATGAGGCTGCCGCGATTTCACGCACCGAGGTGCGCGCGCGCATTCCCGACCATGTAACCGCCGGTGAGCGTCATCGCGAGCGGGCTCGAGAACTGCGCCAGCGCGCTGTCGAGCGTGCGCAGCGTGCCCGTACAGAGGTGCCGGGCGGCGATTTCGACGACGGCATCCCCATCGGGCGATAAACGACGTCATTTGCGGCGGCGCACCTGAACGTCGAAATAGCTTCGGCGTGCGGGCGTAAGCCGCCGCACCCATACGACACACGAAGGAAGGTATAAAATGTATGGAATGAAAACGACGAAACTCCGGAGCGTCGCGATCGTGGCGTGCGTGCTGCTTGTCGGTGCGCACGCGTCTGCGTTCGATATCGGATTGAGCGCCGGGGTCGACGGAAGCTTCGACGTACACACCGCCCAAACGGTCGCCTCGGCGGAGGCATACGCCGCCGCGAACGCGGACGGCGATGTGCGTGTCTCGCGATCGGTGACGCTCGACAATCGCACGCTCCTTCGGGCCGGAGTCGATATCGATACCACCGCTTTCCGGGGCCTGGCTGCGTCGGAAACCGGACTTACCGTGCGGGCTGCACCGTTTACCATTCGAGTCTCCAATGACACGGTCGGACAGCTTACCAGCGACGGCTTCGACGACTATCTGACAACCGATCTTGCCGGAAGGCTTGCGTGGGGACGCGCCCGCTATTCACTCTTTCTCGAGCCCGGCATCGAATGGACATTCGATCCCAACCTCGATCTCGATCGCCGCGCGCGAGGCGGTTTCTCAGTGCTTCTGCTCGACAACGTCATTGCCGGGATTGTGGGCGAAGTCGGAGATCGCAGAAGTGACGTTCGGTATCAGACCCGGATCACAGGTGAAGGACAGGTCGACTGGTATATTCCCGGACCGGCGACGTTGAGCATGAATGCCGGGGTGGGACGCTTCGATTCGGACGATCAAAGTGAGCTCGACGGTGAGCAGCTTCCGATCTGGAGCTATACGCAAATGGACACCGGCGCAGAGGTGACCCTCCAGATCAGCCCGAGCTCACGACTCGGTCTTGAAGTGCCTCTAACCGTCAGATGGTACGATCATAACTACGTAGGTACGGATGGAGAGCTCGGCGACAGTGCACAGAGAACGACCGGCGTACGACCGGATTTCAGTTACTCGGTGTGGCCGGCCGACACTCTGGAGCTGCGAACCGAGCTCGGGGCACGGATCACTCGCTCAAATACCCCGGCTCTCGAGGAAACCCGACTGCGTGCGGGATTATCCGCGCATGTGAGCTTTTAGGCGCAAGGATGAAGCGCGGCGCTTGAGGGCTGAGCAGCATAGCCGCTGAGCGGGTGACACCGGAGGACAGCGACCAAAACGATCACATGACGTGGGGAATGCGGACAAGCACATCCGCGTAACCGTGGAGATAACCCGCAGATAAACCTGAAAATACGCCCCGACTTCGTTACATTCTCTCCGGAATGAGTTTGTCGAACTCGCGAATCCGTCGGGTATCCGCGGCGAGGGGCGGCCACTGCGCCGCGACGGGTATGCTGATAATCGCACTCTCCGCGTCGTGCGCCGCCTATCAGCCGCTTGTGTCGGCACGGGCACGGCACGATGACCGCGAGCTTCGGACGTACGAGAGCAACCTCGTCCACTGGAATGTGTTGTCGGCGCGGTTTGACACGATGGAACCGATCCCGCCGCCGGATCCGGCCCACCCCGAGGCGCTCGCCGCGCATGTCGCAGGACTGAACCGCATGTTCCGGATCGCCTTCGACATCGTGAGTGCCGATTCGTCGGAGGACACAACCAATACCGGAGGCGAGTCGCCCGATCCGGCGCAGATCCGACAACGAGCCGACGGACGCGTGGTCACCATCTATTTTGATCAGGTTGATGATGATGAGCCGCCGCATGTCCGGGGAATCCTGCTCAGCGAAAGCGGCTGGGTGCTCACCGTACGCCATCCGTTCGAGGATCGGGGGTGTTCTCCCGACCAGGCGTATATCCGGGTACCCGGACACGACGGCGCGTACCCGATTGTCTCGTGCCGGTCCGGATCGGGACAGAACGTGATGCTGGCGAAATTCGATATCGCCGGAAATGGTGAGGCGGTCGAACCGGGTTCGCCGCCCCCCTTTTCGGTTCCCCGGGATGGTGAGACAGGCTTTCTGTTGATCGACCGGGACGTGATTTCGATTGAGATTTCCGACACCGGTGTTCCGCTTCAGATCGGCTCGGATCTGGTTTACGAGCGGAACTTCATCGCCGATGCTCCCGAATCGATCGACGAAGCGGTCAGCGGGACGGCGGTCTGGAATCGCTTCGGTGAGATTATCGGGCTCTACTATCACCGGGCGGTCGACGGCAGCACCGTGGGCTTCGCGGCACTGTCGGATCTGCCGAGACAGATCGGTGAAGCTGTCCGTGCCGTGCAGCGTGAAGTAAATCGAGAAAGGAGATAGTCTATGCCACAGTTCCTGCTACGGATGCTCATTGCCATCACCCTTCTTACTGTCGAGATTGTCCTGGCCACCGCCTTCGTGGCGCACTTCACCAAACCGGTGGAAAACTTGAAGATGTGGTTCCGGAAGCACTACCGGGTCACCCTCGCCGTCGTATTCCCGGTGCTTCTGGCAACAAACGTAGGGCTGACCTTTCTCTTCTCGGGTGGAAGTGCGAGCGGCGACACGGGAGTCACGGTGAATCCGGACGGCCCCGCACTGCACGAACATAATTCCAACCCGGATTCCATCTTCTTCGATTCGCTACCCGATCTGGAACAACCGGAGAAAGGAGGCTCGGCAGCCGCGGATCGGCTCTCGCCCGCTCCGATCCCCGGATATGCGGCCGACCGGACTATGCGCGACGCAGACACCCTGGAGACACCGACACTGCCGTACGACTCGGAGAGCCTCGGCCTACCTGACGGGGCCGGCGGCGATCAACCCGGCGGGAACGATCACTCCGGCGATTCGCCGGAGTGACGCAGCGGGAGGGACAATTGAGCAGGCCCAAAGCCGATAATCTGCTTACGGTTCTCGCGTTGCTTCGCTCGCGCGGACAGCTGACCGCCCGCCAGATCGCCGACGAGCTCGGGGTGAACACCCGCACCGTATACCGGTACATCGATTCGCTGTCGGCGAGCGGAGCGCCGATCGCCTCCGAGCCGGGCGTCTCCGGCGGATATCTGCTGCTCGAAACCGCCTACGATCCGCCGCTCTTTCTCACCGATCGCGAGCGCCGTGCGATCGCTCATGCTGCGCGGTTTGCCGAACGGAGCGGCTACCCGTACTCCGATGCGATCGACTCCGCGCTCGAGAAGCTGCGCAGTCGAATGGACGAACGGCAGATCGACGACCTCGAACGCCACGTCAGCCGTTTCCACGTACTGCCCGCCGATCGTTTCGCCGGCGAAGGCGGCGGCGAGCCGTCTCGCACCTCGCTGACGTCCGCATCGGGGGGCCCGGGCACGATCGGACCGGACGGCAGTACTCTCGGTACGACACTGCGCCTGCTCGAGGAGTGCGTCGCCGACGGCAGGAGCGTGTGGATCCGGCATCGCAAGCCGGCCGATTGTCATCGCGACAACATCACCGAGCGGCAAGTCGACCCGTGGGGCATCGTGTACTGGCGGGAGAACTGGTACCTCGTTGCATGGTGTCACCTCCGGCAAGGTGAGCGGAGTTTCCGGGCCGACCGGATCGTGAGCTGCCGCGCCGGTGAGCGAACGTTCACGCCACCGGAAGGCCCGTCGGCGAGCGAGCGCTTCCTGTCGGCGATGGTGCCTCACGATCCCGATTCTCCGCCGGTGGTGATCCGGGTCGAGGGTTCGGAGGCTGGGCTCGACGCCCTGTGCCGGCACTGGTTTCTCAGCTACTACCTCACCGAGCGTACAGAGAATGAGGCGGTCTTTCACCTGACGTGCCCGGAGGAGCTCGAGTTCCTGCCGGTTGTTATACTCTCGTTCGGTCGATCGATCCGCGTAACCGAGCCGCCGGATCTCGTCGAGCGAATCGGCGAATACGCGCGACGTCTAGTCGAGCACTACTCGGACGTTCCGCCGGAGAAGACAGTGCCGGCTGCGAAGCCGGAGGGTGGATCCGGCTGAAGGCACGACGCACGGCTCCGGTAATCGTTCGTACGATCGGCACACCGGTGCGAGGCTCGATGACGCGGACTCCTGCTCGTCTCAGCTCGTGCGCCCACCGGATATTGCGTTCGAGTTCTCGCTGTCGCTCGGATACGAAGACCACAATCTGGTCGGGATGCATCATCATGACGCGAGCGTACGTCCGATCGATGACAGTCCATGTCAGTGTTCGAGTGCTATAATCGCGTTTGGAAATGGAAGACAGCGGCGCGCAGGCATACATCG
>SLIN01000254.1 GCA_007135605.1 Spirochaetales bacterium
CCGTTCTCCGGCCCGCGCTCGGCTCGGCAGGCGGGCCGTTCACCGGCCCGCCTTCGGCTCGGCTCGGGCTTCACCCGGCGGTCCCCCACCCGTCGTCACCATCAGACCTGCTTCAGCGTGAACGGATACGGGAGCAACTCTTCGAAGCGGTACTCGTGCCGGACCGCCTCGGAGTCTGCAATGTACACCATCGTATCCGGCCGCGAGAACTCGGCGAGCACCTGCAGGCATGCGGCGCACGGTACGGCGAGCGGGTCGGCGTCGGTGGCTACGACGACATACTCGATTTCGCGCCGGCCCATCGCCGAGACCATCGAAAACACCGCGGCACGCTCGGCACAGATCGTCGCTCCGTAGCTCGCGTTTTCGACGTTACACCCCCCGAACAGCCGCTCTTCTCCGTACGGCTTGATCGCGGCTCCCACCGCGAATCCCGAATAGCGGCAGTACGCCCGCCCGCGACATTCGAGTGCCAGTGCATGCGCTTGTTCCAGCGAAATCATGCGAATGAGTATATGAGAGGGGGCCCATACGAGCAATTCGTTGCGATTTTTTCTATACTTGCGCTCATGGATGTCTCGCGCTACTTCAAGAGCGACCGCATCGTCTTTCTCGAAAGCACCGAGAAGGTGGCCGCAATACGCGAGCTCACCTCCGCGGCGTGTGAATCGATCGGGTATTCGGACACCGGTATCGTCACTCGGTTGATACTCCGTCGCGAGGAGCAGGTGTCCACGAGAGTTTCCGAAGGCGTGGCAATTCCTCACGCACGAGTTCCCGATATCGACGATACGGTTGCGGCGATCGGAATCAGCCGGAGCGGGGTCGAGTACGACGGCGGATCGGTGCACGTGATTCTGCTCATGCTCTGGGCGCAAACAACAAACCTCAGCATACTCAGCGAGCTCGCCCGGCTCCTTCGAAGACGCGAGCTCTACGAACAGCTTCTCGCCGCCGAAAGCGGCGAGCGCGTAGTCGAGCTGATGGGCAATCCTCCAGCGCGTATCGAGCGGCAGGCGAGACAGACCGCCGGGGCGGCGCAGGTCATGGTGCACGCCGTCCGCCTGGCGACAACGCTGGAGGCGAACGCGATTCTCTTCTACCCGGATGCGATGGGTTCACTCGATTTCCTGCGCCGGCATATTCCGGAGGAGCTCGACGAGGCACGGAGTCGCTACTCCGGCAGGATCCTCCTGCTCACCTACCAGAGCGGGCTCTACAGCGCGAACAGCTTCGTCGACGAGATCATCGAGCTGCCGGTACAGGCGGCTACCGACCGCACCATCAATGCGACTGCGCTCCTGTTTCTCCTCGCCCGGGGTCTGCTCGATCGAACCGAGCGCGTAATGAGTGTATTCGGCGAGCCGGAAAGCGGCTCGCTCGATACGATTCGCTTCTCCAATCTCGAGCGTGAGTTCTCCTACTTCTTCCGGGTACCCGACGGGGGAGTCGGTCGCGACGTCGAGAATCTCGTTTTCACACGCGTACTTCAGCTCGCCCTCGAGCTCGCGCAGGAGGGTCGGGAAGGAAAATCCGCCGGCGCGATTTTCGTCGTAGGCGACTACGAGAACGTGCGGCGGCAC
The DNA here is from genome assembly GCA_007135605.1 of Spirochaetales bacterium. Lineage (GTDB taxonomy): Bacteria > Spirochaetota > Spirochaetia > DSM-27196 > SKKC01 > SLAN01. The sequence goes on from SLIN01000254.1 coordinate 1,584, forward strand.
TGCCAGCAGCTGCTCGTAAACCCGTTTCGCGGTATTCCGGAGGATGAACGGAACGTGCTCGACCCGAGTCTCGAAGAGACGATTAAGGAGTTTTCGCGCATCGACGGTGCCTTCGTGATCCGGGGCAGCGGCGTCATCGAGAGCGCCGGCACCTACCTGCGCGCCGACCGCGCAATCCACGACCTGCCGGCGGGCCTCGGCGCGCGTCATGCTGCCGCCGCAGCGATTACCGCCGTCAGCGGTGCGATCTCGATGGCGATAAGCGAGTCGACCAAACGCATCAGCATTTTCCGCGGCGGTCGGCGTGTGATGGTCGCCTGAACGGCAGCGATGGTCTATCGGGGCCGTTACTCCGCGTCCAGTGGGACCCGCATTGCCACGCCGGGGTTGCGACGCAGGAACGGCTCGAGCAGCTCCCGGCGAATCCGGAAGACCGAAAGCGGTCGCTCGTTCTTTACCGTATAGCCCGCCGTCGTATCGCGATGGATCAACTGCATATCGCCGATCATCGCCCCCGGACCGAGCGTTCTCCGTCGCCGGCCCGGCCCGATCCGCGTCACCTCACCGGAGCGAATCAGGTATATACCGTCGATCTTCCGGCCCTTGCGGACGAGTGTTGTCGGCGTATCGATGGTGTCCGCTTCGAGTACCGATTCGAGCCACATCCGCTGATAGTCTGTAAGATCGACGAAGTACTCACTGCCGACGAGGAGGTTCCACGTCTCGTCACTCCGATTGCGGATCAGCCGGCGTAACGTTTCCTCGAATTCAGTTCCGGAAATCAGGTTCAGGAACTGGTTTCTGGAAATGCTGACCGCCTCCACCTCCGACTCAGCCACGATGTCGGCGGTGCGAAGGCTGTCGGTGAGCAGCGCTACCTCCCCGAAGTAGTCGTATGCTCCGAGCTGTTTACCACGTACGAGGTTCTCTGCGACGACAACAGCATTGCCGCGCATAATGACGAAAAAATGCGAGCCACGACTGCCGCGCTCGATAATCGTCTCGCCTTTCCGGTAGCTACGCCGTTCGATCACGCTCAGGTACTCCTGAACATCGTTGATGGATAGCTCGTCTGCAAAGTCAAGGTGCTTCAGAACATCGAGGGCCCGGTAGGCATCCTCGTATGGCGGCGGTTCGGCCTCGAAGTACAACGTATTCTCAATGCCGAAGGTAGCCCTGCTCAAGCTGCCGTCGCTCGGCATATCTTTCCCGGCAATATGGAAGAGCTGCATGCGTGAACGGATCTCCTCCGGCAGCGTCTGCAGATAGGTCACCGGCGTGTGCAGCGGCGCGATACCGGCTTCATGGTAGATTACGTCGCTGTCCCACGCGAAGCTCTGGAGCTGCTCGTACCGCTCCTGTTCGATGATCCCGTCCTCGAGCAGTTTCCGATGGATCTCCGGATCTGCCTGGTGATCGCTCGAGTAAACGAAACTCTTGCCCTGGAAGTTCAGCCGGAACGCCATGGTCGGGATCGAGTGCAGCGAGTAGTAGATCTGAAACTCACCGCCGTGTAAGTAGAACGGACGTCCCATATAGACCGGATGAAATGTGAAGAGCTTCTGCAGGAACTCCGGCGATTCTCCGGAGAACGCGGCATACTTACGCAGAAAGCTGCCCATGATCGTACGGGTCGTATACACGGTGATCCGCGATTCCTCGAGAACCTTCTGGAACGTCCCGGCGTCGTGGTCGGCGTGCGCGTGCGTGAGAACAATGCTGTCGATGAACTTCGGACTCACGTTCGATCGCTCGAGCCACTCGGTAGCGTTCACCGGCGGGTCGACCATAATCCCGGCGTGATTCAACCAGATGATGAATCCGGATGTGTTGTCGTTCGGGTCGAAGCCGTGACTCGGACCGAGGCAGGTAACACCGAAGCGTGGGGGGACGAACGGCTCACTCAACCGCTCCCCGATCTCGTAACGGTTCTTGTAATTGACCGTGTCCGGCACTCGTGCTCGCTCGCGCCCATTCCAACCCACCAGGAACTCGTGTCCCACATGGC
>SLIN01000002.1 GCA_007135605.1 Spirochaetales bacterium
CCGTCGTGCTCTATTACGCCGGTTGCCACCGATCGATGGTTGTTCAGGACAGCGATCGTCACACCGACGACGAGAAGAACCGCGATCGCGTACCAGAGGTAGTGCATTTGGATATGATAACGCGATGCGCTGCGGCGGGGTAGAGTCGGTAGCGGGGCAGAGCCGGTGCGGGGCAGAGCCCATGCGGCGCAGAGCCGATGCGCGGCAGAGCCGATGCGGGGCAGAGCCGATGCGCGACAGAGCCGATGCGCGACAGAGCCGATGCGCGACAGAGCCCATGCGGCGCAATCGCGCCCGCTGCGATCAATCCCGACGTTGCCGCAGTGTAGCCCGGCCTGTGTGGCAAAGTGTGCGAAATCTCACTGCAGCTTCCGCGTACGGATGACCGCCCTGAATAGAACCTGGTGGAGTTCCGGAAGGATATAACCGGGATCGGCGATCCGCACGAGATGGTGAACGCAGGAGCGTGGGTGGAGAGCAACGGTCATCGCTGTCGACCTCTTTGCCGCAGACAAGTTCCCGATAATTGAGCGGACCGTCTCGAGGGCGCTCTCCGCACGTGCACGTTTCGTGCCGGACGCTATGGTTGTGATGACACTACCTCGAACCGAGAGCTATCGGGTGACATCAGACATTCTCTTACGGAGATCGGCGATTTACTGATTCTCTTCGCGGCGAAACCGCTTGATACTGTAGAAGGGCGCCAGGAGCCGCAACTCTGAAAACCCCACGGAGGAACGCTTATGGAAAGGAAGCGCGGATTCCAGCCGAAACGACTACTCGTTGCAGCGCTCGTAGTGTACGCGCTGATGTCGATAGGTGCGTGTGATGCCGGTACCGGCGCGAACGTCGATCGAGACAACGGTTCCGATACAGAGTCGGGCAACCCTGGAAATGCGTCAGGTATCGCTTTCTCGATCGACGACGAGAGCTACTTCATCGATAACAGCGCTACCGGTGCCGGGTATGACCCGGCTTCAGACGAGACGTGCATAGTCTCGGCCATGCACCTTTCTTCCGTGCTCTTTCATGTTTATCTTCCCGGAATGTCCACAGGGGTCTACTCCGATCCTCCTTTACCCAGTCGATATGATGGGCGGCCCTACATCGGTGTGATGCCGTACGGATTGGCGCACTACTATCACTGGCGAGACGATGACGATAGCTTTACCATCACGGTCACCTCATACGGAGGCGTCGGTGATCGCATCGAAGGAACATTCAGCGCAGTGTTGTCACGCGAGCTTGTCCCGGGCGACCTGGTGCCGCCTGATCCTCCGGAGGCAATTACGATATCCGACGGCGCTTTTTCGGTAACCCGACACTATTAGTGACTACGGTCGCGGCGTGCAACGAGCTGTATGTTCCGCGGTAGCTATTGAGTAGTCGCCCACTCTCGAGTGTAGGCGCTCAGGCCGGCTCGCGGACCGCGCCTGAGCGCAGCCTCCGTTCAGATGCCTTTCGCGTCCTTGGGAGGCGGACCCCGATGTGTCTGTCCACCCGAGAGTCACCACATCGCTCATCCCCGGGCGAGGCAGCATGCCGATATCCGATCCGAAGATAGTGATACGAAGTGCCCATTAACACTTCGACGTCACACCAGTAGGCACCGCCGCGGCTGATACGTGCGGAGCCGTCGGCCGGACCGCGGTCGTTGATGTACCCGAGTGGCCACACGGGCGGATATCCCGGAAAGCGATAGCTCGGTTCGTGATGCAGATGGTCAGCGCGCCAATTCCATGCCCACTCGTTGACATTGCAGGTCATATAGCAGATGCCGAGCTGATCCGGCGCCTTCGTGCCGACCGGCCGGGTAGTAGACCGCCTCTATCGCCGACATCTCGCTGTGCGCATTGCACCACACGAGCGCGATTACCACGATGATGGGTACGAGCTTTCGCATGACATAACCCTCCACTCAGTCAGCACTGACCGCCCTCAGTGCTATACGGGTTGTACCTGCAGGGCCAGCAGCAGTCTGGAGCGATGACGCAGGCGCGGCGGTTCCGGGAGTATAGACGAACGCTCTATCCAAGCTCCCGCGTAAGGATGACCGCCTCGCCGTTGGCGAAGTCGGTGATCACCGAGTAGCGATCGAGATGCTCGGGCAGGTGCGCGAGGCCGGGGGATGCGATCTCCACCTTCCGTTCGGCCTCGGACGGAATCAGGAACCGCAGCGGGAGGGTGGGGAGCGGCTTGCCCTCCATATTGGCGATAAGAAGAATCCGGCGGCGGCACGGCCGGAGCTCAACCCCGCCGCGGCTGTCTCGCGAAGCGCGGGATTGAGCGGGGTCAGCGCCGCGTTGTCGAGCCCGTTGTGCGCCACCTCGGTCATGCTCTCGCCGAGCGATCTCCCGGGGCAGTATTCCCGGCCGGGTGTGGGCGAAACCATCCGGTAGAAGTAGCGGGCGTTATCGTGAGTCGAGTTGCCGGTGATCCAGTCGGCGCCTTCCTTGAAGACATACTTATAACGATCCCACTTCGTGTAGAACCACTTGAACTTCGCGAGGACGTTGTGCGCGAAAATCAGCGGGCTCCACTGCTTCACGCGGTCGCCGTACGGCAACTCGCGCTCCCACACGTGGCAGAGATACGCGGAGTTGTAGATCCAGTTCAAGTCCTCGGGCCACGGCCGGCCATCTTCAATGTTGATGTCCAGTCGCCGCGTGATCCCGGCGACCTCCTGCACGACGGTCGACATCTCGTTGAGAAACTCATCGTCCTGGATTTTCAACCCGGTCAGCTCGTCGACATCGCGCACGAAATCCTGCCCGCCGTCCACGCCAATCGCATCGACGCCGAAATCGTTCTTGCGCCGGTACATCTCGAGGAGAGTGGCGCGAACCATCTCCGAAAACCTCTGCTCCCGGAAGCCGCCCGATCGACGGTCTCCTTCGTGCCGCGTTAGTAATGCTCGACCATTCTATCCGGCGAGCCCACGCCCTGCAATTTCGAGTGACCCTCCGTGACGTCCGTCAATCGTCGGCGCGACTCAACGCCGCCGCCGTTGCGGGTGTTCGTACGAATATGAACCGGAGCTCAGGAGCTCGAACGTATCGGCTACCGACGGGCGATCGCCCCAGAACGTGCCGGCATATGACATGGCGATCGTGCCGTCGGTTTCGATGATGATGGTTGCCGGACGGTTCACGAACTCGGAGTGGACGGCGAAGGCGAGCGGATCGAGTCCGAGCCGTGCGGCAAGCGCCCCGGCGAAATCGGTCACGTGCGGCCACCATCGACATTCTCCGTACGAGAGGTCCGGGAACTTGTGCGAGTACCAGTACTCAGGCTTCGGCTCGCGACCCGCCATTACACGCGACCGGTACACATCGTGGCATTCTACCGTCGCGACGGCAACATCGAGCTCCTCGAACTGCTTGCGTCGCTCGATCAGATCGAGAAACTCGTGATGGCAAACCGGGCACCAGTCGGCGAATACCCACAGCAGCACGACGCGCCGTTCTCCGATGTGTTCGGCGACCGAAAAACGCCCGTAATCGACGGTCGGCAGCTCGACCACCGGGAAGCGATCGCCGACCCGGAGGCCGCCGAACGACGATTCGTCGAGCCGTTCGAACGCCTCCCTGAGGTCGGATTGATTTCCGTCGTAGCGCCGAATGTGGTCGATCGCAATCCGGCATTGCGGGGGAATGTCGCGTTGCTCGTCGGCCTGCGCCTGTTGCTTGAGTACCGGGATGGAGGCTTCGTGCCCGATCTGTCCGATCGAGATCGCCGCCTGGCTGCGGACGGTGCTTTCCGGGGCCTCGCGCAGGAGACGATGCAGCCGGTCGAGCGACGACTCGACCTCCAGTATTCCGAGTGCCGCGGCAGCCAGGTATCGCACCTCCGGCGAGCGGTGGTCGAGCGCCGGAATAATCGCGGCGGAATCGCCGCACCGGATCAGGTCGCGTATGGCGAGTGTGCGTACGAGCCAGTCCTCATCGGCAAAGTCGTCGAGCCCGTCTTCGCCGCTTGTCGGCTCGACCGTCATGCCGTTCTCGACCGGCCGGAAGGGGTGCGATTCAATCCGGGTTACGATGCTGTCCACCGAGGGGAGTTGATCGTTGTACATACATGGAATATAACACGAAATGCCGTGAGAGTTCGAAATGCCCTGGGGTTGCTTCTGTGGCTCCTGTGCGAGGGTTCATCCACAAGGAATGGGCCGGCCCCTCCCGTTTGAGCACACAACCATTGAAACGGAGATGCCTCAAGAGCGCATTTCGTTTCACGAAACGCTGACGGTATCCTCAACCGCGTCGGCGGGTTAGCCCCGGTGAGCGTCTTCGCGCCTGTCTTGGAGAATCAGGGCGATTGCCTCAGTTAAATTGCCCTTGCACCTTTCAACACGCTTTCCCTGGCCGTTGGCACCGGGAATCTCCGGGCAATACCCGATGTACCACTCGTCGTCGCGCTCGATGATCGCCGTAAACTCATTGTGTAGCACGTGATTCGGCATAGGCTCATCGTACCGTTCACGATTGACGCAGGCAAGACTGGCGGCGAGGCGGAAGGTTTAGGGGATGGTTTGGCTGGGGATAGGTCGGTCGCGGCGGTTCTCTATACTCGTGTCTCTTCCAGCGAACATGTTAATCACCTCTCCCGCGTGACCGCCGAGCAGATGGGCGCCGAGAATCGTTCCGGTATCCGTGTAGATAATGACCTCGTACGATCCGTGTTTCTCGTTCGTGCGCCGCGCGGTACACCAGTCCGCCATCCCGCTCCGATTGACCGTAACGTTGTACCCGGCATCCCTGGCCCCGGATTCGAGCAAACCGGCCCGCGACAGTGAGAGAAACTCGATGCCTCCGGCCGGATTGAAGTCGACGCCCCCACGCTCGAGATTGAGCGCATCGAATTCCGGCACTCGCCGCGCGCCGTGTACGACGAGATCGGTTACCAGCTCGTCACCGCCCGAGGTGCGGACCAGGAACTCCGCGCCGGTCGAACCGCCGGAGCTCCGGGTGACCCCGGCGACCTCGGTCTCGAAGCGAATGTCGATGCCTGCCTCCCGCGAAGCGCCACGGTGACTCCACCCATTCCCACTCCGATCACCACGATGTCGAATTCTCGTTTGGTACTCATACGGCAGAGTCTACGGTCTGTAGTATGGTACGGGGTCAAGCTATTCGCTCGATACCAGAGACCGGATGATCGGACAGCTTCCCGTCGCTTCGTTTCGCTCGCACGCGCCGATGAGCTCATCGAGCGTTCGGCGGATGTTTTCGAGCATGCGTATGCGACGTTCCACATCACTCCGCTTCTCTTCGGCGAGCGCCCGCACGCTCTCACAATCGACCGTGCCGTCGATTCCCGCGCCGTCGGTGGAAATGGACAGAAGCTCGGATATTTCGTTAAGGGTGAACCCGAGATCCTTCGCGCTCACGATGAACCGGATACGGTCGACCGCCTCGCGCGCGTACCGACGATAGCCCGACCCGGTGCGCTCCGGTTCGGCGATCAGACCGCGGCGCTCGTAGTAGCGCACCGTTTCGACGCCGATCCCGCACAGCTCCGCAAGCTTCCCGATTGTCATCCGTTCTACCTCCAACTCTTTGTGGTGCGCTTGACCCGTGATTCGCTTGACTCCGTACCATACTACAGGGTGCATGGTTGGAGTATGAAGCAGATAGATACCGGAACATACCGAACCGACTCCGATAGTGACGACTGCTGTGCGCCGCGAATCGGGGATCGAGACCACGTCGGAAGAGAACACACCGGCGGTGAGCGCGCGGGCGATCTGGAACCGGGCGGCACGGCGGTACGTCAAGCGGCCACCGGAGGCGAGGGCGCGGAGCATGTCGCGATCATCGGCAGCGGTTCGGCGGCCTTCGCCTGCGCGATAGAGGCGGCCGACCGTGGCTCCCACGTAACGATGATCGAGCGCTCACCGATCGTCGGCGGGTGCTGCGTGAATGTCGGCTGCATTCCCTCGAAGCGGCTCATCCGGGCCGGGCAGGTTGCCGCCGCGCAGCGCGCTCATTCGATCGAGGGCATCGGCGCCGGAGAGCCGGCGATCGACGCGGCGCTACTCACTCGAAGAAGGCGGGAGCTCGTCGAAGAGCTTCGCGATCACAAGTACGAAAACATTCTGCGGGACAATCCGGATATTTCGCTCGTTCATGGGGATGCGCGTTTCCTCGGACACGGAGTGGAGAGCGGCTCCGCGGGCGCTGCGGCGAACGGCTCGGGTGGCCACCCAGTCGGCGTTGGAGGCTTTGACGGGCTGCCGCTCCTCGATGTACTCGGCGCCGACGGCTCACGGGACGCCGTCGCCGCCGACCGCGTCCTCATCGCCACCGGCTCTCGTCCGGCGTTTCCTCCTATTGATGGCATCGAGCAGGTGCCGTACTGGACTTCCACTGAAGCGCTCTTCGCCGAGGAAGTGCCCGAGCATCTCATTATAATAGGTTCGTCGGCCGTCGCCGTGGAAATCGCGCAGGCGTGGCGGCGCCTCGGCGCCTCGGTCACCATTCTTGCCCGCCGGACTCTGCTTACCCGCGAGGACGAGCTGTTGGGCGCGGGGCTGACCGCAGCGTTCGAGCGTGAAGGCATTCGCGTGATCACCGACACGCAGGCAACCTCGGTGAGGCACGACGGGACGACCTTTACCCTCGAGACGAACGCCGGCCGTCTCAGCGGCGACCGCCTGATGGTGGCGACCGGGCGAAGGGCGAACACCGAGGCATTGAATCTCGATGCGGTGGGAGTTACCGTCGACGAGCATGGCGCGATCGAGGTCGACGAGCGGATGCGCACATCGGCGGCGAACATCTATGCGGCCGGCGACTGTTCGACGATGCCGCAGTTCGTCTATGTCGCCGCGACCGCCGGCAAGCGGGCGGCGGCGAATATGCACGGTGAGGCGAAGACGCTCGATCTTTCGACCATGCCTGCGGTAATATTCACCGACCCGCAGGTGGCCACGGTCGGGATGACCGAAACGCAAGCCGCCCGGGCCGGACTCGAAGCGGAAAGCCGGGTGCTTTCCCTCGATCAGGTGCCCCGAGCACTGGTGAACGGGCAGATCGAGGGATTTGTGAAGCTCGTCGCCGGGAAGGCGACCGGCCGGCTCCTCGGCGCGCAGATCCTCGCCCCCGAGGCGGGGGAGATGATACAGTCGGTCGCCCTTGCCATGCGCGGACGGATGACCGTTGATGATCTTCGCGACGGCCTCTTTCCCTATCTCACCATGAGCGAGGCGATCAAGCTCGCCGCGCAGTCGTTCACCGCGGATGTGCGCCGGCTCTCATGTTGCGCTGGGTGAACAGTAGGAACCAAACGAACATATAGGAGGAGGGGCAATGGCTGACGCTGATGATACGAACATCAACGACGATACTGAAACAGCCCACGCACCACAGTCGCGCCGGCTGCAGCTGAAAGTCGGAGGCATGGGCTGCTCCTTCTGCAGCCGAACCATAGAGAAGGCGTACCGGCAGACCGACGGCGTGCTCGTCGCCCACGTAAGCCTCGCCCACGAAGAGGCGCTCATCGAGTACGACCCCGAGCGCGCGGACGCCGCGACGCTCCGGTCGATTCTCGCCAAGCTCGGCTACAGCGCCCGCGATCTCGACCGGGTAAAGGCGCGGGAGGAGCAACAGGAGGAGCTGCGACTCGAGCGCCGCCGCCTCATCGTCGCCGGCGTCGCCGCGGGGGTCACCGCCGTGCTTATGATCGGGATGCTCTTCGACCTCACCGAGGCCTGGTGGTGCATACCGATATTGATGGTGCTCGCTGCGGGGACCGTATTCGGCGCCGGGCGGCACATCCTTACCATGGCGTGGCAGTCGGTACGGCGCGGTATTCTCAACCAGCACGTATTGCTCGAGATCGGCGCCCTCGGAGCGTTCACCGGCGGTGTGCTCGGGGCAGTCGGGGAGCTGGCGCTCACCGCGGCGGCCGCCGGGGCTTCGGCTGGTGAGACACCGGCGGCCGTCGCCCTGATCCGCTCGCTCGGGCAGGCCGACTCGCTTGCCGCGCTCACCGCCTTCCCCGCCGGGCAGTTCTTCAGCGTCGCCACCTTTCTCGCCGCCTACCATCTGCTCTCCGGCTACGTAGCCAAGCTCGTTCAGGCGCGCGCCTCGGACGCGGTCGCCAAACTGCTCGATCTCCAACCGGAGACCGCGCTCGTAGTTGTGACCACTGCCGGCGGCGCCGAGGTAGAACGAGAAGTACCGGTGGATGAGGTCCGCGCCGGCGACCGCGTCCGCGTGCACCCCGGCGAGCGGGTGCCGGTTGACGGTCGCGTGATCGAAGGGAGCTCGGCGGTCGATGAGAGCCTCGTCTCAGGCGAATCGCTGCCGGTGGACAAGAGTGCGGGATCGGATGTGACCGGCGGGTCGATCAACCAGTCGGGCAGCCTCCTCGTCGAGTGCACCCGCGTGGGAGAGGCGAGTTTCCTGCGCACGGTCGCCCGCGCGATCGACGAGGCGCGCGCGATGAAACCGGGCATCCTCGAGCTCGTCGATGTGGTGCTCGCCCGCTACGTGCCGCTGGTGCTGCTCGTCGGAATCGCGACCTTCGTCGGCTGGACCGCCGGCGCGTGGCTCCTCACCGGTGAGGCACTCTTCGTGCGGGCGGTATTCGCCACACTCGCGGTATTCGTCATGGGCTACCCGTGCGCCATCGGCATGGCCACGCCGCTCGCGCTGATCCGCGGTGGCGGAGAGGCGGCGCGCCGCGGGGTGCTGATGCGCTCCGGCCATGCATTCGCCACGCTTCGAAGCGTCGACCGGATCGTCTTCGACAAGACCGGCACCCTTACCGCCGGCAGGCCGGCGGTGACCGACGTTGTTGCGCTTGCCGCGCCGCCGGCAAAGGCGGGGTCCGGGACTGTCGACAAGGCGGGCGTCGTCGCGCTTGCCGCACCCCGAGACGGCGCGGCATCCGGGACCGTGGACGAGACCGGTGACGTTTCGCTCGCGGCATCGCCGGGCGACGCGGCATCGGGGGCCGGCGAGTCGGCGGTCCTCGCGCTCGCGGCCGCGGTCGAGCGCCACTCCGAGCATCCGCTCGCGCGCGCGATCGTCGCGCGGGCCGAGGAAGCAGGCGTCGCGATTCCCTCGATCCGCGACTTCGAAAGCACCTCCGGCGGCGGGGTGCGCGGATATCTCGATGCGATTTCCGCGAACGCCGGAGACGGGTCCGGTGCGCCGGGCGCAACGGCCGGTGGCCCGCCCAGCGGCAGCTTCGCCCGCACTGCAGGTGAGCTCGGCGACCGGTCTTCCCGCGCCGCCGATCAGCCGGGCCTTGTCACCGCCGGCAGCCTGCGCTTTCTTCGGGAAGCCGGCGTGTCCACAGGCAGCGCAACAACGGCTTCCGCCCTCGAGGCGGAGGGAAAAACGATCGTCGGTGTGGCCGTAGACGGCGTGCTTGTCGGGCTCATCGCCCTCGCCGACACGGTGAAACCGGACGCCCGCCGCACGATCGACGCCCTCGCAGAGCGAGGCTTACCCGCGGTCATGCTCTCCGGCGACAACCGCCGTGCCGCAGAAGCGGTGGCAGGCGAGGTGGGGATCGATGCGGTCACCGCCGAGGTGCGCCCGGAAGAGAAGGTTGAGCGGATTCGCTCGCTTCAGGCCGCCGGACATCGGGTCGCGATGGCCGGCGACGGCATAAACGACGCGGCGGCACTCATGCAGGCTGACGCCGGCATCGCCGTCGGGGCGGGCACCGACATCGCAATAGATTCGGCCGACATCGTCTTAACCGGAGACAGGTTATCCGGCGTGGTCGATGCATTCGACATCGGCCGATCCTCCTATCGCAAGACCGTTCAGAACGTCGTGCTCGCCTTCGCCTTCAACGGCCTCGGCGTGCCCCTTGCCGCCGCCGGCATCCTCGCCCCCGCGTGGGCGATGGTAGCGATGGTCGCGAGCGTCAGCGCGGTCCTCGCAAACTCGTTCGGCGGGCGACTGCGGCCGTAGGCGCGCCGCGTCGTCGTCGAACCCGATACCGAGCATGTTGACGATCGCACTGCGGCGGTAGGCGCGCCGCGTCCTCTGCAACAGCGTGCCGCCGTCCCGGGCGCTGGGCGCGTCTTCGAACATCAATTAAACCATTCATCCATCCAGAGGCTCATTTGTCTGATCTCTTGGGTCTGCGTCGTACGGATGCTCTCGGCGAGACTCTCGAGCTCGGAGTGGTCAACCTGTACCTGAGAAAGAAGCTGCTCCGACATCATGACGGCTGCCATATGGTGAGGGATCATATCCTGAAGAAATGCGAGATCCAGTTCGTCTCCGGACATTTCTGAGTAGTCCCGCATCATTGGCTGGTACTCCGCGTCTCGATCGCGGTCGGGATACCAGGCCGAAAGCCATGATTGCATCTGCTCAATCTCGCGATTCTGTGTGGCAATAATATCCTCGGCAAACTCCTGCATCTCCGGCCGTTCGGTGCGTTCGAGCAGCGTCCGTGCGCTTTCCACCGCCTCCTGATGGTGAGGGACCATTCGAACCATGTAGTCGAACTCCGACTCCACGTCTGCCATGGCGCGTACTTGCCGCATCATACCGAAGCTCATGGCGCCGGTGCCGAAACCGCGCATTGGTCCCAAGCGGGCTCGGCCGAGAAACGGCGTAAAGACACTTATCCCGCCCAGGGCCAGGACTAACAACACAATACCGATAACCAGAAAACGCGTACGTCCGGAATGCAATTGATTCACCTCTCCCTCGAACCTACTGAAGGCTTAAAGCATTTACAATCTTCGGGGGATGAAAACTCACACGGTTAGCGTCCGCATGATTCCACCTATACAGACCGCCGCCACCATGCTCGAGTTCCAGACGATAACCACTTCCGCCGTCGGGAAGGCCGGCCGGAAACGTCCGGAGAGAATCGAGGGAAATCCCGGCGGTGTCCCGGCGGTTCTCGGCGGGAGTCGGCGGACAATCCCACCGGGCGCCGTGGGCGCACGACGGGTTGTAAGCGAAACTGCAATCGAGGACGAGGCGATCGCCTTCGCAGCCAGAGAATATCGGAGACGGCATCCGGACCGCGTAATCGAGGTTCCCCTGCGCCTGCAGCGGGATTACCCGGCGCGCAGCTTCCACAGCTGTGGGGCCGCACCGGCGGATCCCGCCCCGAGGAAGACCGCGCCGAGCGTTCCGGCGATCGGCACGCCGAAGAAGCTGATCACAAACGCGGCAGTCGCCAGGAGAAACGCGATGCCGACGAATCCCGGCAGCTCCTCCGAGCGCAGCAACTCCACCCCGAGGAACAGCAGCCCGGCCGGCAGCGCGACATTCGCGATAACGCTCAGCGCCACCATCGGCGCCGCTCCCGTTGCCTCCTGCGGAATGAGCTCGTAGGCGAGCGCAATCCGCAGAGTGAAAAACCCGACGAGCAGCGTGAGACCGACAACAGCGGCAATCGCTCCGATGCCCGCAACGACCCCGCCGCGATCGTCCAGCGCCTCGTGCAGGCTTACCACCGCGAATACCAGCGCGACAACGCCGGCGAGATTGAGCCAACCCGCGATCATCGCGGCGGCTCGCGCTCCTCCGCCGGCAAAGTCGACTACGTGTCCCGCTGCGAACGCAACACCGCCTATGAGGCCGGCGACCGCTCCCCATACCTGCAACCGTCTCGACACCAACACCTCCTCGCGATCGATTCGTGCTCATCCGATTCTCCCACGCGCTGCAGGTCCGTGCAATGCCGAATCGCAGGCGATGCGACGACACCACGATCTCCGGCACCGGAATCTCCCGCACCGAGAGCTCCCCCGGTTCATTCAGGATCACCGACTTCGCCGTACGTTCCAATCGCATCCCCCTTGTCGACCGCGCGACTGTACCGTCTCACGAGGCCGAGCCGCTCAGCGAGATAAGCTCTTTGATCTCCCGATCGCTCATCTTCGTGAGCCACGTCTCCCCGTCGGCGACCGTGAGATTCGCCAGCTCCGCCTTCTGCTCGAGCATCGAGTTGATGCGCTCCTCGAAGGTGCCGCGGGTAATGAACCGGTATACGGTCACGTCGCGGCGCTGGCCGATACGGAATGCGCGGTCGGTGGCCTGGTTTTCCACCGCCGGGTTCCACCACAAGTCGTAGTGTACGACGTGGCTGGCCGCGGTAAGGTTCAGCCCCACACCGCCGGCCTTGATCGAGAGAATCATTACCCGGCAGTCGGGATCGTTCTGGAACCGGTCGACCATCTCGTCGCGCTCGGCTCGCGTGCTCGCCCCGTACAGGAACAGGCACGGCAGCCCGGCCTCCCGCTCGACCATCGACTGCAACAGCGTACCGAGCTCGGCGAACTGAGTGAACACGATCGCCTTCTCGTTGCGCCCGGCTATAGCCTGCACGAGCTCGACGAGCGCCCCGGCCTTGCCGGACGGTTTCGAGCTTCCGTCCCCGCGCTTGAGGTAGAGGGTGGGGTGGCAGCAGATCTGCTTGAGCCCGGTCATGAGCTTGAAGATAACGCCGGACCGTTCGATTCCGTCGCCGGATTCCTCGGAGAGCCAGTAATCGGCCCGTTCGACGAGCTCCTGGTAGAGCGCGGTCTGCTCGGCGGTAAGCGGGGTGTAGCGGTCGGTAACGATCTTCTCCGGCAGATCGTCGATGATCGCCCGGTCGGTCTTTCGCCGGCGAAGGGTCAGCGGTGAAACGAGGGTGCGGAAGCGTTCGAGCGCCTGCCGGTCGCGATAGCGCTCGATCGGTACTGCGTACTCCTTCTTGAAGCTCGTTTTCGAGCCCATGTACCCCTTGACCGCGAAATCGAGAATGCTCCAGTAGTCGAGCAGACGATTCTCCACCGGCGTTCCGGTAAGCGCGATCGAGCAATCGGCCTTGATCGATTTCACCGCTTTCGCGGTCTCCGACGCCGCATTCTTTATGTTCTGCGCCTCGTCGATCACGCGCACCGAGTAGTGGCGGCCGCCGAGAACGCTGCGGTCGATTCTCGCAAGGGAATAGGTGGTGATGATGATTTCACGGTCGCCGGGAAGACTCCGCTCGCCGCCGTGGTAGATCGCGGTGCGCAGCGCCGGAGCGAAGCGTTCGATCTCCCGTTCCCAGTTCGTGGCGAGACTCGCGGGAACCACAATGAGGGCCGGCCGTTCGGCGGTGACGACCCCTTCCTCGTGGAGCTGAAGCAGAAACGCGATCAGCTGCACCGTCTTTCCGAGACCCATATCGTCGGCGACCACCGACCCGAGTCCGATGCGGTAGTTATGGTAGATCCATCGAAATCCCTGAAGCTGATAGGGACGAAGCCGCGCCCTGAGGCTCTCCGGCGGGTCGATCTCCGGCGGGGTGAACAGCGCATCGAAGACGCCCTTGATGTCTTCGTCCATCTCCACCGGAGCATCGTGATACCGCCCGGTCAACCCGGTCTTCAGCGTGTCGAGCGGCCCGAGCTCGGGCGATGACTCCAGCGTTCGCTCGATGCGATCGAGATCCTTTTCATCGACCTCGACGAACATGTCGCG
>SLIN01000372.1 GCA_007135605.1 Spirochaetales bacterium
GCGCGGACTCGTAGCGGTCGATCGCCTCGGCGTAGTACTGCTCGGCGGTCAGGTATTCGCCACCTTCGGCGTAGAAGTCGCCGGAGAGGGTGTATGTGTCGATGTGCATCCCCAGGCGGCGCCGGGAGAGCGGTTCGTGCTGCGGGAAGAGGTTGCGTGCGTTGTTCAGCGCAACCTCCTGTTGCCCGCGCTCGCCGGTGTAGCCGAAGAAGCGGGCGAGCTGGTAGTGCACGTCCGGCAGTGCGCGATCCTGCGCGCGCGCCCGGTGAAGCATGGCTCGCACGTACTCGATGCGCTCGTAATCGAGGAGGTAGCCGGCGGTTTCCGAATAGATTTCCGGGTTGATGTCGACATCCGGGCGCTGCTCTTCGAACATCTCGACAATCGGCTCGACCTCGCCGAGGTTGTCGGTGCGCACGAAGTAGCGCATGAACCGCTGCATGATCTCGTCGGTAGCGCCGTACAGCTCGTACAGCCGCGCGTAGTGGAAACGCGCCGGTTCGAACTGCGACGGGTCTTCATCCGCCCACCGCAGGAAGTTGTCCGCCCGGCCGAGCAGCCCGTCGTAATCGGTTACGTCCATGCTCAGGACGCGGTCGAAGAGCTCGTCGGCTTTCGCATAGTCGCCGAGAATGCGCGACTCGAAGTCGCCGTAGCGCAGGAGCCCTTCGCGGTCGTTCGGGAAGCGCTCGAGCAGCTCGTCGAACTTCTGTTGCGCGAGGCGGTACTGGCGCTTACCGATAAATGCATCGGCGTAGCGGTAGTACCACGGCTCGCTCTCCCACACTTCGCGCGCGTCGGCGAAAAACTCGTTGCCGACCGAGTAGCGGTCTTCGGCGATCTCTTCGAGCCCCTGCAGATAGAGCGAACGGGCATAGAGGGGTCGGTACACATAGGTGACCGCCAGGTAGATGGCGCCTGCGAGCAGCGCGCCGACGATGAGCGCGGTGCGCGCCATCGGAAGGTAGCGGTAGCGCAGCTGATAGGCGAAGGTGCGCTTCTCGTCCTCGAAGATGACGCCGCTTCGCACCTCGTAGTTCGCCGGCAGGCGGATGCGCTCGCCCTTGAGGCCGCCGGCCACCCGAGCGATGCGCCTTGGCGAGGCGCCTTGTACGAGCAGGTCGACGAGCGGCTTGATCTCCTCGGCGGTATGATCGCCGCCGCCGATGATCTCCTCGACGGCTATGCGGAGATTCAGCGGTACACTATCGAGGGTCTCCTTGAGGTGCTGAAACTGCCGGTCGGTGAGGTTGATGCCGGGGCCGATGTCCGTTCCCTCGACCTCCGGGGGCGTTTCGCCCGGCACCGCCGCCGGATTCAGCTCCTCCTCGTCGGCCGCCTCCCCCTCGTGGATCACCCCGAACTCCGCGCCGAAATCACCGAGGGAGAAGTCATCGATGTCGCCGAATTCTCCCTCGTCCGCTTCTTCGCCGCCGAAGTCGAAGTCCTGTTCGTCTTCGATCGCGGCAGGCCCGGCGCCCGGCTCGCCGGCCGGGGCCGATTCTGCCTGTGGACCGGGTTCTCCCGGCGCGCCTGTTTCGGCGGCCGGCTCGCCCTCGAGGTCGAGCTCGAGCTCGTCCGCGTCGCCGGATTCGTCGGCTTCTTCCAGATCGAGCCCAGCGAACAGCTCGTCGTCCTCGTCGGATTCGTCGCCGGCCTCCTCCAGATCGAACCCGGCAAGCGCCTCGTCGATCTCCTCCCCGGCGCCCGACTCGTCCGGTGCGGACTCCGCATCCTCCTCCGCGAACCCTTCGAGCCCCGCGAACGGATCTTCTGCCGCCTGATCGAACGCATCGGAGACATCCTGAGCGCCGGGATCCGGCTCGTCTTCGAAGGCGAATCCTTCGGAGAAATCGAGATCCTCGTCTTCGGCCTCGATGCCGAAGCCGGGGGTCGCGCCTTCTTCGGTGTCGTCGGCCTCGATTCCATGGCCCGGCGTCCCGCCTTCTTCCTCGACTTCCGCCTCCGGCGGTAGTTCGGGTGCTTCCTCGCCTTCCGGCGGCCCGGTGGGCTCGGACTCCGGCGCCTCCTCGCTTTCCGGCGGCCCGGCGGGCTCGGACTCCGGCGCCTCCTCCGAGGGCCCTGCCGCCTCTTCATCGAAGTCGAGGTCTATGCCTGCAAACGGATCCTCATCCCACGATTGGTCGGCAGCTTCCGCCTGGCCGCCCTCATCGCCGAGCAGCGCCGACAGCTCGTCGATTCCCGCCCCGGTATCCTCGTCGCCTTCATCCGGGATAGCGGGCTCGCCCTGGCCGGCCGGACCCTCGCCCGGAGCGCCCGCGGCGGCCGGGCCTTCACCGGCCATGCCCTCGCCGGGCGCGCCGAGGCCACCGCCGGGATCGCGTACGTCGCTATCCTGAGCCCCGGCATCCCGCGGTCCGGCGGCGGCATCCTCGGCCCCGGCGCCCTCGTCCCCGGCTGAAGTACCTATGCCCCCGGCCGGCGCACCCTCGGCGGCCGCACCTCCGGCGTCCGGCTCTCCCACGCCCGCCGATGCGTCGCTGTCGGCGGCGGCTGGCTGAGGTTCGCGCGGCTCCTCGATCGACTCGCCGCGGGCGGATGCGATACTCGGCTCCCCACCGAGCTCCACGAGATGGCGGTTGAATTTCCGGATGGCTTCGATGCTGGGCATGACCGCTCGTCTACGATTGTCGGCCGTTTAGGCCGAATCGTAACGAATTATTCAACGAGTCGCACGACTCGCCGATTATGTTAACAGAATGCGGCTGGTTTCGGAAGCGATACTCCACGATCCAGAACCGGGGGCTCTCGGTCGGCGCCTTCGCGGCGCCCGTGCGTACGTCTCGTATGCGATTCTCGCGGCTCTGCTCGCCGGGGTGGGCGTCGATGCGGCACATCCACAACAGGAATCGGCACCGTTCGATACGGCCGTACACATCGAAGTGCAAACGCTCCGCGAAGCGACCGCACCGATGATCGTAGGCAACCATCTGATACTCAGCTACGACAGCGATCGACCGATTCGCTATGTTGCCGCGGTCTTCGAGCACGAGGACTTCGCCACCCGCCACCTCTTCCAGCGCAACCCCCACGGCGTCCTCTTTCTCGCCTATCGGCTGCCCGAAGATGTCGACGAGATCCGCTATCGTGTCGTTATCGACGGCATGTGGAGTACCGATCCCAACAACCCGGACTCACGGCGCATGGCAACCGACATCAACATCTCCTATGTTGATGTTTCCGACCGCCCGCGCCCGACCCCCGAGTATCCGCGTCGGCTCGACGACGGACAGGTCGAGTTCCTATTCCGCGACACCCCCGGTCGCCGCGTCTACGTCGCCGGCAGCTTCTCCAACTGGGACCCGTACCGGCACCGCATGCAGGAAGTGGAGCCAGGCGTCTATCGCGCCCGCCTGTCGCTTCGCGAAGGCGAGCACTTCTACCACTTCGTATCCAACGGCAGGCGACATACCGATCCGCTGAATCCGGGTCGCTCGTACCGCCGCGACGGCGGCGACGTCTCCCGCTTTGACGGCTGACGGTGGGGCGCGCTCTGCGTGCGGCCGCCGTTACGCCGTCGTCCCGCCGCGCTCAGAAGTACGGCACGCCGTACGGGCTCACGCGCGGGCTGCCGAAGCGCTCGATCGCTTCGGCGCGGCCGTCGACATCATCATCATCATTCACATAGAGCGCGAAATCGACTTCGTGAAGCTCGCGCGCGAACGCTTCGAAGCTCTCCGGGGCACCGGACCCGGTGAAATTGCGGGGGTCGTACGGACGGAACAGGCGCAGAATCTCCCCCGCGCCTCCGCTTTCACTCTCCCAGCGGATGAGCGCGAGATCGAAGTCGCCGCGGAAAAGCGCGTCGGTGTACTCGCTCGGGCCGCCGCGGAGAGCGTGCGAGACCTCGAGGTCGTGAGCGGCGAGTGCGTCGGCGAGCGGCTCGAGCGCCGAAACGAGCGGCGGCGCGGCAATCAGCCGAAGCGGGCTCGGTCGGTCTTCGGATGCCTCCGGCAGTGCCGCGAACCGCGTTGGTCCGGCTCGGCTCGCCTCGCTCGCCGCCCCGCGTGCGGCCGGATTCGGCTGTGTGGCCGGCGACCCGGCAAGCCGCGCCACCGCAGACAGCGCACCGACAGAGGTGGTGTTGCCGAGATTAGCCACACGCTCGAAACGGTCGGCGGACGCCGAGCGGTCGAGCGCCGCTCGGGCAATCCGCATTACTTCACGCCGAGACTCGAGGTCAGCAAGCGGGGCGAGCGCCGGGGATGTCTCGGCCGTCGAATCCCCCGGGGCCGTCGAGTCCCCCGCGGCCGTGCTTCCGGCTTCGATGGGGGCTGCCGACCCGCCGTAACGCTCGCCGGAGTATCCGCTTTCGGCGGGCATCCCGTCGGCACTTGCGGAGGTATTGGCCACGAGAATGTCGTAGGCAGTGCCGGGCGCTCCCACGGTCGTCTCCACGGCAGGGGCGCCGGAGCCGGCGCCCGCTCCGCGAACGGCGATTTCGACGGTGACCTCGCCTGCGCACTCGAGCGACACCACCGCCGCCCCCCTCCGGCGAAGCTCCGTCCGCACCCGCTCGCTCTCCGCGCTCTCCCGCGGCGGAGAGAACGCCGGATGGGCGAGCCGCGTCGCGATTTCCCCCGGCCGGGCGGTTACCGTGACATCGCGCGCATCCGCCCGCCGCAGGAGGAGTCGCTCGTTGTCGGCATCTATCCCGACCCGGTGTGCCGGAGCGTGCCCGCGGGCGTAATCGGCGGCGCCTGCTATGAAATAGAGCCGGAACGCCTCCGGATGCAGATCGAGTGGGTCGAGCAGGTCGAGGAGGTGCTCGGCAACCTCGCGGGGAATCGCCCGGCCGGCATCCCCGGAGGCGCCATCGCCCGGCGCCGCCTGCCGGGTGGGCGCGGCGCCATCCCCCGCCAGTGCGCCCGCACGGGAAGGCCCACCATCATCGAACGCTTCCGAAAGGCGGAGAATCACGGTGTCGGCATCGATCTTCTCGATTGTGAATATGCCCGGGCAGCGCGCGCCGGCGGGTGCGAGGAGCGGTGGGTCGAGCAGCGAATCGAGAGCATAGCCGGCTGCGGCGCGGTCGTTGAGCTCGAACCGGGCGTACGGGGGGCGGATCTCGGCGAGCGGCTCATCGGACGCCGGACCGCACGCGGCGATGAGAGCGATAAGAAGCAAGCAGGTGATGCCCGCCTGAGACGAACGGACCGCCCACCGGCCGGTCTTCCATGCGCCGGTCGCGCCACGTGCCGGCGGCCGGCCCGCCCGGCGCCACGGTCGCGCAGCTCGATTCATGAGCCGTACGTGTATGCAAGTCAGTGTCTCGAACATTGTTGGCAGCCGCCGGCTGGTCAGGAGTTTGTCGGACTTCACTTCGGAATTGAATATCGGACGCATACACCGACATCGGAATGCAGACCTCTCGGCGAGAATATGCGCTAAGCACTTCCGATATTCAATTCTGCCCATATGTCCGACAAACTCCTTGAGTGTAGCGCACGTGCGCCCGGCGGTCGAGTGTAGCGAACGTCCAGTGTAGCGAACGTCCAGCTATCGGTCAGCTTGGTTGACACATGTTCGCTCGACCACCTACGCTTTTAGAGTGACCTCAAACGCTGAGACCGGAAGAAAACGACTAACCGTAAAAGAGCGTTACGCCGACTATGTGCCGGAGTTCCTCGAACGGTCGAAGCAGGCCGATCGGGTCTCCCACGAGGCGGTTTTTCAGCAGGCGAACGAGCACACTCGCGCGCTTGTGAACCGAATCGTCGGCTCTCTCATGAAGCCCGACAGCCGGCTTCTCGGATTCGAGCACCTGAAGGAACTCTATGACCGATCGCAGGCGGGGGAAAGCTGCCTGATCGTCATGGAGCACTTCAGTAATTTCGACATCCCGGGCCTCTACTACCTGCTGATGACGCAGCACGGCGAGGTCGGACGCGAGATGGCCGACAGCATTGTGGCAATGGCCGCAGCGAAGCTCAACGAGGAGAATCGCATAGTCAGGGCGTTTACCGAAAGCTTCACCCGCATCGTCATCTATCCCTCGCGCGCGCTCAAGGCAATCGTCGACCCGGCAAAGTTCGCCATAGAGCGCAAGCGGAGCAACGAAATAAACATGTCGGCGCTTCGGGAGATGATTCGCCGCAAGAAGCACGGGTACATCATTCTCGTGTTTCCGACCGGAACGCGCTATCGTGCAGACAAACCCGACAGCGCCCGCGGCCTTCCGGAAATCGACAGCTATCTGAAGCAGTTCGACCATATCTGCCCGATCGGCATCGGGGGGAATCTCCTGCTGGTGAATCCATCCGGCGACATGAGCGAGGACTGGCCGAACGAAGATATCATGGTTTACAAGGCCGGTGAGCTGATAAAACCGCGCGATTTCCGCCTCATGTGCCGCGCCGAGTGTCCCGGCGACTACGATCCGAAACAGTACACCGTCGACCGCCTCATGGACCGACTCGCGGAGCTGCATGTCGAGGTCGAGGCGGTTCGGGAGGAGCTCGGCGCCTGAACGCCGGGAGACGCCGCGCCCGCCCCGAGCATCCGCCGGGCACGAAGAATCGAGCGGCCGCGTCACACGGTCTCGACGCATCCACCGCCGGCGTTCGCATCAATCCTCGAAGTAGCTGCGCTCGGTCCACCGTTCGATGTTTACCCGATATCGCCGGCTGATCTCCTCGCCGTCCCACGCCTCGAGAAGCGGGCGCAGCACACCGGCGTTGCCGGGCAGCTCGATGTGAACCACCGGTACTTCCTCCTCATCGAGGACGGCGAAGATGCGACTGAGCAGTTCCCGCGCGAGGCCGAGACCGCGAAACTCCGGTTCGACGTACAGCACGTTCACCACCGCCACCGGCCTGACGCCGTCGCGATGCACCGCACCACACACCGCCGCAACCCGATCACCGCCGGGCGTTGACGCGGCGATCGTGTGAAACTCCGATGTGTCGGAAACCTGCTCGAGGCGCTCCATGAGCTCACGCTCGGCGTCGCCGGAGAGGTGCTCGAGCGCCTCCTCGCGCGCATCGTGGGCGTACTCGCGCACTTCATCGGCCGAAAGCGCATCGCGCTCGAAGGTGAAGTCGGCGAGAATGAGATTGTCGGTTTCGGTTTCCAGATCGATGGGGATCCGGTCCAGTCCCCATCGCTCGCGCAACGCGTTGTACCACTCGTAAACCTCGCGGCGCATCTCGCGTTCCTTGTAGCGGAACCACAGCCGTTCAACCTCCGGATGCTCTTTCAGGGTGTCCTTGAAGCTGCGGAACACCCCTCTTCCGGAGGCGAGTATCGCCCGTAACTCCTCGCGAACGATCGGATTGCGCAGATCGACCACGAAGCGCTCCATGAGGTTGTATCCGTCCACACTCCGCCACCGGGGGATGTACTCGTACTCGCCTTCGGGGTCGGCCTCCTCCTCCTTCGTCACGTGGCCGCTCTCCAGGTCGACGACGAACTCGTGTTCCTGATTCTCCATTCCGAAGATGATTTGATCGATGATTTCCGGTGTCAGCTCGAACGCCATGATCGATACCCTTCCAGTCGTGCTTCAACGTGCGATCGGATCGAACCGACGGACACTTTCTCGGTCTCGCCGTTCCTGCGATCGAAGAGCTCCACCGTGCCGTCGGACGCGGTGGCCATCGATACGATTATGCGAAACGGCATTCCCAGCAGGAGGAAATCCTTGAACTTCGTGCCGATCGACTCATGGCGATCGTCATAGAGCGCTTCATCGCCGAAATCCAGGGCGATACCTTCGGCGGCATCCTTCACGGCAAAGCTCTTTCCGATACTCATAATGTACACATGGAACGGGGTGACCGACACGGGCCAGATGATCCCGTCTTCGTCGTGGTTGGCATCGACAATCGCGGCGATCAGACGCCCCATACCGATACCGTAGCTGCCCATATACGGATAGATGGGTCGTCCGTGCTCGTCGTTGACCACCAGCTCCATCGACTCACTGTACACGGTGCCGAGGCGGAAGATGTTGCCCAGCTCGATCGCCCGTCGCTCGACCAGCGGCCCGCCGCAGTGCACGCATTCGGTGTCCGGGTCGGCGCGCGCGATATCGCCGACCGCATCGGCATCGAAGTCGCGCCCGAAGTTCACATCGGCGAAATGCGCACCGTCCTCGTTCGCGCCGTAGACGAGATTCGATGTATCGGCGGCGAGGCGGTCCACCACGACGACCGCTTCGCCGTTGAGATTGAGCGGGCTCACGAAACCGGGACACAGCCCCCGTTCGGTCAGCTCTTCGGTACGAGCGCGGCGCAGCATTGATGTCCCGATAACGCGTGCAAGCTTTTCCACCGAAACATCGTAATCGGCTCGGACGACGGCCATAATCAGATCCCCGCCGCCGGCGAATACCATCGTCTTCGCAAGTGCGCTGCGCGGCAGCTCGAGGTGCTCAGCGAGACGCGCCATATTATCACACCCCGGCGTGTGGATTTTCTTCATTTCGCGCGGCCGGCCCGAGCGCGTCAGGCGCGTGTTGTTGACACCGACGGCGACTTCGCGGTTCGCAGCGTAGTCGCAGTTGTCGCAGACGATGACGTAGTCATCTCCGACACTCGAAGGAGCGAGAAACTCGAACGACTTCTCTCCGCCCATGTAGCCTACACCGGCCTCGGCGGCGATTACATCCAAGCCGCAGGTTGCGAAGATCCGCTGGTAAGCGCGAAACACCTTGGGAAAGAAGTTGTTCAAGTCGCTGAATGAACGGTGGAAGGAATACCCGTCCTTCATAATGAACTCGCGGCTTCTGATCAGACCGTTACGGGTGCGCTCCTCGTTGCGGTACTTCTCCTGGAACTGGTACAGGAACACCGGCAGATCGCGATAGCTGTGCATACCGGTGCGCACCATCTCCACCATCGCCTCCTCGTGCGTGGTAGCGAGAACGAGATCGCGTCCGAGCCGGTCTTTGAACGTGACCATGTCGCTGTCGACGAGATGATGTCGCCCGCTTCGCTGCCATATTTCGATAGGATTGACGATGGGCGCCAGCGCTTCCTGCCCGCCGAGGGCATTCATCTCGGCGCGGATTATCGCTTCGAGGCGGTGAAGAACGCGGACACCGAGCGGCAGAAATGAGAAGAGCCCACGTCCGAGGTTACGAATGAACCCCCCTCGATACAGAAGGCGATAACCGGGTGAGGTGACGCCTTTCGGCACCGCGCGTAAGGTCTTCGGAAAAAGCCGGCTGTAGCGCACATAATCAGTATGGAGCCATCATCTCAGTCGTCAAGTGCTCTCGCGCAAGGTGTGCTGCCCGCGGTGGTGCCGGCAGTTGCACGAGGATACGCCCGGTGCCTATACTCGCGATCAAGAAACCATCTTCAGAATTAGGAGCATTGTATGAGCTTTATAGAGAGCGTAGAGGCGCGCGAGATACTCGATTCGCGCGGAAATCCGACCATAGAGGTCGATGTTCTGCTCGAGGACGGCTCGCTCGGACGTGCGGCGGTACCTTCCGGGGCGTCGACCGGCGAGCATGAGGCGGTCGAGCTTCGCGACGGCGACAAGAAACGATACATGGGCAAGGGCGTGCTCAAGGCGGTCGACAATGTGAACTCGACGATAAGCCCGGAGCTCGAAGGAATGGATGCCCTCGACCAGGTCGGCATCGATCGGATGATGATCGATCTCGACGGAACCGACAACAAGAAGAAACTCGGCGCCAATGCGATCCTCGGCGTCAGCATGGCGGTCGCGCGGGCGGCGGCGATCTACCAGGACATTCCCCTGTTCCGCTATCTCGGCAGCTTTCACGCAAGCACCTTACCGGTACCGATGGCGAACATCATCAACGGCGGCTCGCACGCCGACAACTCGGTCGACTTCCAGGAGTTCATGGTCATGCCCGTCGGCGCGGAGAGCTATCACCGAGGCCTGCAGATGGTCACCGAGGTTTTCCACACGCTCAAGGGCGTGCTCAAGGAGGCCGGCTATTCGACGAGTGTCGGTGACGAGGGCGGCTTCGCGCCGAACCTGAAGAGCAACGAAGAGGCGGTCGAAGTGATCCTCCGGAGCATCGAGAAGGCCGGGTATACGCCGGGCGACGACGTCTATATCGCCCTCGACCCGGCCTCGAGCGAGTTCTACGACGCGGAGAAGAAAAAATACGTCTTCAAGAAAAGCGACGGGCGAGAGCTTTCGAGCGAAGAGATGGCCGACTACTGGGCCGACTGGGCCTCGCGCTATCCGATTGTCTCCATCGAGGACGGCATGGACGAGAACGACTGGGACGGCTGGAAGGCGCTCACCGACAAGATCGGAGACAGAGTACAGCTCGTCGGCGACGATCTGTTCGTGACCAACACGAAGCGCTTGTCGCGCGGCATCGAGGAGGGGATCGGTAACTCTATTCTCGTGAAGGTCAACCAGATCGGCACGCTGACCGAGACCTTCGAGGCGGTCGAGATGGCCAAAAAGGCCGGCTACACCGCGATTGTCAGCCACCGAAGCGGCGAAACCGAAGACAGCTTCATAGCCGATCTGGTGGTGGCGCTGGAAACCGGTCAGATCAAGACCGGAAGCCTCAGCCGCAGCGATCGTCTCGCGAAGTACAACCAGCTGCTGAGAATCGAGGAGATGCTCGGCGCCGCGGCGTCATATCCGGGCGCACAGGCGTTCTACTCGATCGCGAAACTCGGCGGTTGAGCCGGCGAACTCCGCCGGCGACTCGACGCATCCGCGCCGGCGGCTATCGCACCGAAAATTCCCGGCGCCCCTCGGGGGCGCTTTCTTTTATGTCGACGTCGGTGACGCGGGCGCCGGGCGGGCCGGTTTTCACGTAGTCGAGAAAGTCCCTGATATCCTCGGAGTCACCTTCGCAGTGCAGCGAGACGGTTCCGTCCGGTTCGTTGCGAACCCACCCGGCGATACCGAGGTGCTGCGCCCTGCGCATCACCGAGTAGCGAAATCCGACTCCCTGGACGCGACCGTGTACACGGACGCCGTAGCACACACGTTCACTCGCCATCCTCGATCGCCTCGGAAATCATGCGTTCCAAATCACCGTAATCGAACGGCTTGTAGAGTACCTCAAACGGAATCGGAAACTCCGGCCGCAGGAAACCGCTGGTTATCAGGATGTGCTTTTCCGGACAGTACTTCTGGAGAAAACGGATCCAGTAGTCACCTCCGAGCACGTCCATGCGATAATCGGTAACGATGACTTGCACATCGCGGTCGAGTAGCTGCTTGATCGCGCCGACACCGTCGGAGGCGACCAATACATCGTAGTTCTTTCGCAACAGATAATCGCGCAACGTGAGCCGGATCGCATCTTCATCCTCTACGATCAGCACCGACGCCTTACTGTCAGCCATACTGCCCCCTACGTGATAGAAGCTTACGCTCGTACGCGTTCGACCGTTTCCAGGAGCATCTCGAGCTCGATCGGTTTCTCGAGAAACGCGTCGGCCCCTTCCGACAGCATCGGCTCACGGACGGTCTCGACATTATGCCCGGAGATCGCCACCACCACTGTCGAGCTGTAGCTTTCATCCCGTTTGATGGTACGACAAAGCTTGCGCCCGTCGATTCCCGGCAGGTCGACGTCGAGTACTACGACCCGCGGCTTTGACTCGGCGAGCATTCGCCCGGCCTCGAATCCGTCAAACGCCTGCAGGACGGTAAGCTCCGGGCGCTTCTGTTCGACGAAGCGTCGAATGAGGTCGTTCAATTCCCGGTCGTCGTCAACTATGAGTATTGTGGATGCACCGCGCTCGGTATTACGCAGCTCCTGAAGCTCGGAGGGCACCCGCATATTTCGAGATTCGAGAAACCGAACGAGGTTCTCCGAATAGACGCGATACTGCCCGCCGGGTGTCGTAAAAGCCTCGAGATAGCCGTTCTTGATCCAGTTGATCGCAGTTTGATTGACAACCCCGCAAATGTTCGCAACCTCGAGCGCAGAGAAGATGCGCACCTTCCTGTCGGTTTTTCCCATGGCGTCCCAGCATACGTTCGCACCGACTACAATGTCAAGTTATTGGAGAGATTGGGACCGCTTAATCGTCCGGGAAGAGTCGGCGAATCTGTTCCCGTACCGCCGGTGCGGGAAAACCCCGACGCTGGAGTGCGGCGCGAAGCTTCTCTCCCCGCCGTCCGCCGGCGGCAAGCTTCTCCGCCGCTCGATCGAGCGCCCGGCGCAGCACCTCATCATCGACGATCCGCGAAACGGCGGAATCTGCAAGCTCGCGCTCGATACCTTTTGCGACCAGCCGGGCACGGAGCACCGGAGGGCCTTCCGGATGACGCTCGAGGCGCCGGCGGACGAACTCCTCGGCGAAGCGGCGGTCATCGAGCAGGCGTTCTTCGGTGAGCTGATGCACGGTCGCTCCGATCGCCTCCCGGCTGAATCGGCGCTTGGCGAGCTTCGTTTCGAGCTCGCCCGCGGCGTGATCGCGACGGGCAATCAGCTCCACCGCCTTCTCGTACGCGAGGGCGAGCTCGTGCCGGGCGGCAGCGGTCTCGAGCGCTTTGCCGTCGGTCGCCTCGCCCTCGACGATCGCGAGGCGCGAGACATCATCACCCGAAATCAAAAAAAAGGACCCGTCGTCGAGCGTAACGACGCTCGTCGCGGATCCCTTCCGGCGGATGCTCGATACTGTTGGCTCAGCGCTTGGAGAACTGGAACTTCTTTCGGGCACCTGGTTGACCGTATTTCTTTCGCTCCACCATGCGTGGATCACGGCTCATGAATCCGCTCGCCCGCAACGGACGATAGTTCGCCTCGTCATACTTCGCGAGCGCACGGCTCATACCGTGTCGGATGGCTCCCGCCTGACCCGATTTACCACCGCCCTTTACTTTGATCACCACGTCGAAGGAGCCTTGCGAGTCGGTCACGTCGAGCGGTTGGTTGACCATAAACAGATCGTCGGACGAGCCGAAATACTCGTCGGCCTTTCGCCCGTTGACCGTAATCGCGCCGCTCCCTTGTCGCAGATAGACGCGCGCTACGGCATTTTTGCGACGCCCGGTCGCTAAAGCAAGGTTCTCTGCCACTGTCCTACTCCTTTCCCGGTACCACGGGGAGCGGCTGCGGCTTCTGCGCCGCGTGCGGATGCTCCGCTCCGGGATACACTTTCACGTTCTTGAAGAGTTTTCGGCCAAGTCGGTTCTTCGGCAACATGCCGCGGATCGCGTTCTCGAGGGGAAACTCCGGCCGGCGGCGAATGCGGCTTTCAAAGTTCTCCGCACGAATGCCTCCGGGGTAGCCGGTGTGCCGGTAGTAGAGTTTGTCGCTGCGCTTGCGTCCGGTTACGTCGATCTTCGCGGCATTAATGATCACCACGTAATCGCCGAGCTCCTGGTGCGGTGAGTAGACCGGCTTGTGCTTGCCCTGCAGGATCGAGGCAACCCTCGCGGCCACGCGTCCGAGCACCTCCCCCTCTGCGTCAATCACGTACCACGTTCGGTCCACGTCCTGAGTTTTCGCAA
>SLIN01000158.1 GCA_007135605.1 Spirochaetales bacterium
CAGCGGAAATGCTCAACGACGGCGAGCCGCAATTCATCGATGACGCTAACGTCACCGCAACGCCATTGCGCCTGCCGGTTGATCAGCCGTTCGCAGGGATACGTGATCCCGAAGATGCCGCGCGCCCGGCTCGCACCCGCCCGCTTCCGACGCTCAATCCGGAACGAAGCGCGATTACCGGCGAATCGTTGCCATCGCCCGCGCTCCCCGATCCCTCTCGAACCCCGGTACGCGAGGAGACGCAAACGGCGATCGAACGGCTCCGTTCGGCGGCCCCTGCGGAGACGGACGTGCGACCCGAGCCGCACATCCTCGATTCCGAGCGCAGGCCGACCGAGAGAACCGCAGGCGTGGATCACACGCTGCAACAGATTGTTGTAACGGCGTTCGAACGCGAACGTTGGCTCGAGGCAAGCGAGTACATCGAGGGACTTCTCTCACTTCCGCTGACCGCTGAGCAGGAATCGAGAGCGTACTTCTATCTCGGTCAGGCACACTTCAATCTCGGCCATT
This sequence comes from Spirochaetales bacterium, assembly GCA_007135605.1. GTDB lineage: Bacteria > Spirochaetota > Spirochaetia > DSM-27196 > SKKC01 > SLAN01. Next base: position 514 of record SLIN01000158.1, read on the forward strand.
TCCGGCGTGCGGTGATGTTCATGCTGCAGGCATCGGATGTGCTGTACTCCGAAAGCCGTGTATGGATCGAGGCGGCGCTCAACCGGCTCGCTACCCGCCGTTAATCCGCAGATCGAGGTACACTTCACGACTTTCGTCGGGATCGAGCTCGATACGCCATCGGGGCAGGAGGCATGAGCTCTGATAGGCGCGGATGATCGTCCCGTCTCCGAGAGAGTTGGTACGCACCGGCAGACTCCAGCATTCGGTCGGATCGAATATCGAAAGGCTTACATCAAGCTGATTTCTGAGATCCTCGAACACAATGGTTCCGGCATTCGCAAATGCCTGTAACTCCGGGCCAACCTCGCTGATAGCCGCGTCGGAGCCGGCCTCTTCCGCCCCGTCGTATCCCTCATACTGCGGCGGCGTTCGACGCGCCATATTCTTGCGCGCGCTCGCAGCATCGGTTTCCGGACGCACGTGAACGCGCAGCGCATCGACATCGTCGGATGCGAACGCAAGATTGACTTCGCATCCGTACCAGCACTCCAGCCGGTGCGCTCCGCGATTCGTCAGGCGAACACGAGCGCTCACCCGCGTGCGATCGAAGTGATACTGCTTTTCGAGCAGAATACGTCCTCCATCGCGTACCTCGCACTCGACGCTGAGGGGTAATGTTGAACCGCTTCGATCGAAATCACCGGCGGTATATACTTCGCTGTGAAACGGCGCGAGCTCGGTGTGTCGACCTGCGTCGAACAGATCGATCGTATCGGTATCGGGCATTAAGTGATCGAGGAACGCCTTGCGCCAGTACGCATCGCAACACGGTTCGACTTCAAACTCGTCGTGATACCGCTCTCGTACCCTCGTCAACGTGTCGAGGTAGTTCCAGGGTCTGGCGAGATAATCGAGCTCGAAGAGCGCTCCCGATTGCCGGTGGACGTATGCGTTCATCTCCTGGCCCTGGTAAAGAAACTCATCGAGTCCATCCATATCGAAATCAACTCTCACAATCGACGGGATGAAGATGCCCTTCTCGCGCGTGACCTTCTCCGCCTCGATCAATGCACTGTACGCCGCTTTGCGCAGATTGTTCTGGTAGATGCCGCCCGGCGGCCCGTGCCAGTACGCGCGGTGGCACTGTCCGCGCCACAGTTCGTGACGTGCCGCCTGTTTTCGATACTTGTCACCGCGTATCTGATTTACGAGCACGCACGTATACTGCATTTTCGAGTACAGCAGATTGCTCTCTATGTACCGGGTCAGAAAGTGGCGAAAGTAGCCGCCGGCAAGAAAACCGTTCCGCGCGGGCGAGGAATCTAAACACTGCTTGAGGCCGAGAAGATCGCGTTGCCGTTCCGGCTCGAGCGTCCAGACCATCATCTCCTCGTAAGAGGTAGAAGGGAAGTAACTGCGTTGCCGGGGGATCGTTCGTCGAGACTGCCGCCACGGCGTTGTCATGTGTATCCAGTCGGAATTGTCGTCCAGGAGCTTCAGAAATCGCTCGAGCCATCGATCGTCGTATCCACCTTTCGCTTCCTCGGCGCCGTACCGCGAACCGTCGAATATAAGGGAGACGACTGAATCGGGCTGCTCTTCGGCGATCCGGGCGAGCTCTTCGATCATGACAGCCGGATCGTCCACCCCGACCTTTGCCAGAAGCGAAGCGCTCAACGGAAACACCAATACCGTCTTTCCCTGATCTTCGGTCAGGCACGGGTAACTGAGCCGACCATACGGTACACCGCCGGCGATCAGATTGTAGTCGTCGAGAAAGATATATTCGATACCGCTGTTACGAAGCGTGCTCGCAACCGAAGGCTCCCACACGTGCTCGGTTATCCATGCCCCTCGCGGCCGGCGCCCGAATCGCTGTCTGATGAATGTCGTGAGGCTCTCGATCTGTCCGAGGCGATCCTTCGAGGGGATGAGGCTGAATACCGGATCGTAGAACGCTCCGCCGATCAATTCGACCTGTCGCCGCTGCACCATCTCTCCGAGCACATCGGTGAACTCCGAATGCGTAGCGTCGAGCCAGGAGAGCATGGTACCGGAGAAGTGCAGGGTGAGCGGCATGTCCGGCGTGTTGTACAGGACGCGCAGGAACGGCTTGTACGACCGCTGGTATACGCGCTCGAATATGTGTGTCGGTGTACCTACCGGCAGCGTATTAGTCGTGCCGAAGATCAAATTGACCGCATTCACGCCTTGAGTACCCTGGTCGTGACTGTCCTATACATCATCTTACATGAACGCGAAAGCCCGGCCGCGTGGCGCGTCCCCCCTTACCGTTTGAACCGGTCGCTCAGAGTACCACCATGCTCAGCGAACCTGCAACCGGGTAACGCCTGAAAGCACTATCGCGGCACCGGCAACCACCCCAACGACGGCCACAACTCCGTGTAAACGTCCGAACCGCGGATTGGTCGGATTCACTTCCTGCAGTGTGATCGGGGCCCGACCGGCCGATCGTGCGAGAAGCTGCGCTACCGGAAGACCGTCCGGGCCTATTGTCGATGCGAGCCAGTGCTCGTCGAAGTAGATAACCGTGTCCTCGTCAACGTCTGTCCGTGCGACGGCGGAGGGGTCCGCGGTTGGACGGAACACACGCTCGTCGTAGCGCGGCGGTTCGAACTCGCGACCCCACGCAAGGCCCTGTTGATATGCAATGTGTGCCAGCACCGACCCGAAATGCGGGATCTCCGGCTCCGGTACCGCTTCCCAATCGGCACGAGCTCTGTTGTAGAGGCGGTGCGCGGTGCCGGGGGTGAGCTCAGGACCGCCGGCCGGATCGAGTTTGTCGGCTGGATGAGCGCCGCCGTATTCACCGGCCGCCGCCGGGACTTCAACCTGCACCCGCCACCCTTCCGAAACGCTCCGCACGCCGGTGCTCAGGGCGACCGAGGCAGCGAGAATCGCCACAACTCCGAGGCACACGATAGGAACGGACAGCTCACCGCGACCGCGGCTCACCGGTCGATCCCGGATACCGACCACACGACGCGCCTCGATCACCGCGAACACGAACGCTGCGACTGCGAACAGCAATCCGACTAAACCTGCCGTATACGCCGGCCGCATCTGTGCTCGGACCGATCCGGCCCGGTGTACCGCGCCGACCTCATCGACCGCGGCGAACTCGTTCCTCCCTACCCCCGCGGCCTCGATGGTCTCCCCGTACTGCGACAACCACTCTCCGGCATCCCCGGAATGGTTTCGGACGTACACCACTTGTGCAGGCACTCCGTCCCATCGGGCGTTGAAAAGCGCGTCAACGTGCCGAACGAATCGATCCTTCCGCGGATCGCGGTTGAGCAGGCGCTCGTTCGCCCTCGTGCTCCGAACGCGCTCGACGGTGTCAATCGTCGTAACCGTTACCGTTACCGAAGAACGGGAGATCGCTGTTCCGGCTCCCGATTCAACAAGCCGTTCGACAACCGTACGGTCATCCAGCTCGGCGGGAACCACGAGCTGCAACCATCCGGCAAAGCCGTAGGCCGCGGATTCTTCCGCCGCCGTTATAGCCCGATTTGCCTCGGGAGCACCGGATACGACCAAAACGGTCGACACTGCGAGAAGCGCGAGGATCAGGACGAGAACCGATCGGCGGAGTGCGTTTTCGCTCAACTCGTATACGGCCACGGTGGTCCCTCAGAGAATACTGAATGCGACGCCGAGAAAAAACCCGAGCAGAATGCCGACCGATACTTCCGCGGCGGTATGTCCGTTCACTTCCTTTACCGGCTGAAACGGAACTCCATCGCGCCGGGCGAGCTCGGCACCGAGCCGATTTACCGTCTGCGCGAGCTCTCCGGCGACGCGGCGAACGCCGAGCGCATCGCGCACCACCACCAGCGCGAAAAAGAACGAGAGCATGAACGCCGGCGTCGTTACGCCTTCGGTAAACCCGATCGATGTCGCAATCCCGGTCATCATCGAACAGTGACTGGAGGGCATGCCGCCGGTCTTCCAGAATATGGTGCTGACGAGGTCGCTCGAATCGCGTGTCTGCTGACGAATGGCTGCAATCGTTGTCTTGATGAGCTGCGCGATCAGCCAGCTAATCGCAGCGCTCAGAAAAACTGGATGTGAAAGAAGCTGATACAACGATCGCACACGCACTCCCTTCTGATAGTTGCAGACCCGCAAGTTTGTCCACGCTGTGAATCGGTGTCAAGGTGGAGGCGCCTGTCCGCTATTGACGCGAGTGAGCGCTCCGCTCTACCGTAGCTCCTCGTGGGACTGGCGTATCGCAAGGTCACGCCCGGCGAGGACGATCGCGGTCGCCGGCTCGACCGGGTGCTTCGGCGAGTGCTTCCCGAAACCCCCCTCGGCCATATTTTTGCGGTTATCCGCAAGGGCCGGGTGCGCGTGAACGGACGCAAAGTCGCCGGCGGATATCGAATCGTCGATGGAGATGAGCTCCAGATCGACGAGTCGCTTCTCGATTCTGAGGATTGCCGCGGCACGAACGGTCACCATACTCCCGTATCCCCGCTCGGCGGTGAGCTCCGGCACTCCGTGATCTTCGAGAACGAACACCTGCTCGGAATGAACAAGCCGCGAGGAATTGCGGTTCACGGGCCCGATGGCCTCGATCAACAGGTTCGCACCTACCTCGGCGACTCGCTGCCGCACTCCCTTTCGTTTCGTCCCGGGCCGATACACCGCCTCGATCGAAATACAACCGGAATCGTATTTTTCGGCAAATCTGCGGTGGGGGCACGCCGACTCAGCGAATATCTGCGTAACGATTCGGCTCGTAAGGTGTACATGGCGGTTCTCGACGGAGCGTTGCGCACCCCCGTTGTTTGGGAGGACCGGCTCCGGCGCGACACACGAAAGCGACGGAGCCACCGGGTGTCCGGATCGCCAGGCCGAGACACATCAAACCGAAGCTCATCAAACCGAAGCTCATCGAACCGTAGACACGAAGCGGGGCAGACAGCGGTCACGGGAGTCTGTCCGATTCTCTGGAACAACGAGGCCACTCTCGCCCTGTGTACCATCCGGACCGGCCGAACCCACCAGATCCGAGCCCAGGCGGCAATCCACGATGTCCCGCTGCTCGGAGATCGCAAATACGGAGGGCGCGCGGAGCGCGGAGGGTATATCCTCCACGCTATGGTATTCATTCTGCCGGAGGACGACGAAACACTCGGTTTCCGATATGTGTATGCCGATCCTCCGTCATCGGTGCTTGAGCGACTCGACCGGCGATTCGGGCTGATCTCGGCGGAGCGGATACTTGAATCGGTTAACCGGGCAATCGAGACAGTCTGAGCGGGCTCAACCCGTGTAGTGGCCGGCTTCCGTAGCGCTGCATGTGTATCGATGGATGCAACGCTTCGCAAAGGCGTGTCCTCTATCGGCGTAAGTGCTATACTGAGTGCGTCCTATGAGAATGTTTCGCAACCTTCAGTTCCGATTCCGCGGTATCCGCGTTTTCGCGCTCGTCGGCAAGAGCGGCACGGGCAAGAGCTTTCGAGCCCGCCTCGTTGCCGAGAAGCACGGAATTGACCTCATGATCGACGACGGACTGCTTATCCGCGGACAGAGGATACTCGCCGGCCGGTCGGCGAAACGCGAGAACAACTATCTCACTGCGGTGAAGACCGCACTGTTCTCCGACAAGGATCATCGTCGCGAGGTTCTCGCGGCACTCGAGCGCGAGCACTTCAAGCGACTCCTTATTATCGGAACCAGTAAGAAAATGATCTCACGAATCGTGAAGACACTTAATTTGCCTCAGCCGATCAAGATAATCTCGATCGAAGAAATCGCGACCGCGGACGAAATAGCCAGCGCGATTCACATGCGACAGTCTCAGGGGCGGCATGTGATACCGGTACCCTCTATCGAAGTCAAACGCAACCACTCCGGGTTCGTTACCGAATCGTTGAAAGTGTTTCTCCGCCGCGGGGTCGGGCTCCTCCGCCGCCAGAAAGTATACGAAAAGTCGGTCGTTCGCCCCGAATTCAGCAGGAAGGGAAGTGTCTCGATATCCGAGGCTGCGCTCGGGCAGATGATTCTGCACTGTGTCGATGAGTTCGGCATTCAGGCGGAGGTGCGCAAAGTTCAAGTGAGAAACGAGCCGGGTGGATACCGCCTGAAGCTCGTACTCGATGTCCCGTTCGGACAAGAAATGGTCAGTCCCGTTCACGAGCTCCAAAGCTACATTGTCGACAGCATCGAGCGATACACCGGTGTGATCATCGAAGAGATGAATATCGTCATCGATAGTATCAGTGAGCGGCAGCGCAAACACCGCGACAAGCTGACGGCACGCCGCAGCGAAGAGACGCGCAACGAGCGTCGAGGTACGTCCGATCCCGGCGACGGTCACTATCGGGAACCGACGAGCCGCGAGCGCTCCCCGAGACAGAGTGAGAAACAGAGCGAACAAACCAAACCGGAGAGGAAGTCGGGCGACGAGCGTCGGAGTCGAAGTCGACGCGGCACACGGGACGGTCACGCACGGGTGCCCGAAAAGAAGGGCTGATGCGAAGTGTCTCGGAGGGCTGTGCTGTACGAGTTCTTGCCGCTGTGTCGGAAAGCCGCTGTACCGCACGAGTCTGACGGCTGAGTCGGGAGGCTGTGCTACCGCACAATTTGACAGCTGTCATAATTTGACAGCCCGAGGCAGTCGCACTACGCTTTCAAGTCGGTGGAGGTTTTCGCGCCTATGACGATTTCACGCAGATGGTTCTCGCGGGGTGTTGGGGTGGTCTTGTTCTCGGTGGTCGTCGCGACAGGCTACGGCTCGGAGTTCCATGTGGCAACCGGCGATGTCTACGAGGTATATTCGCAGATATCGAGAGAGCACGCAGAAGCGACCGTTACGAAGCTCGAGGCGCTTTCCACTCTCTACAACGAATACTTCCGCTTCGAGACCGAAGAACTGCCTTCCGAGCTGCGGGTTCGCATATTCGACCGGCGTGGCGAGTTCGACAGATATCTCTCCGACCGGATCGACGTTTCCCGTGACGAGTTTGTGTATCTCCATTTCACCGACGCCGCCCGGAGCGAGCTCGTCGGTTATGCGATGGATGATGAAGAGACCTACCGCGCATCGATGGTCCACCAGAGCGTCGTACAATTCATCCGTGCTTTCATCCCCAATCCTCCGCTCTGGCTGCGAGAGGGATTCGCCGTTTACTTCGAGGAGTCGCGATTCGATCCCGAGCGAGGCGAGGCGGAGTTCCGGAAGAATACCGCCTGGATCGAACCGTTACAGAATCTCCTCGATGAACGAATCGGTGAGCTGTTCGCACCGAGCGAGTTCGTTACCCTTTCGGCGGATGATGCCGCTTCCCGTCTCGAAACCTTCTACGCACAAGCGTGGGGCGCGGTAAGCTTTCTGAGTAACGCGGAGGAGTCGCGACACAACCGCATCCTCTGGGACGCCATCGGTGCGCTCGAACCGGACGCATCCGCACGTCGAAACGCGGAGCTCGTCGAGCGCAAGGCACTTCGCTGGATTGATGAAGAAGAGCTGGCGACCGCGTTTAGCGAGTACGTGGAAGGACTGCAAACCTTTCGTACTCTCGTTGAACGCGGGATCGAAGCGTATGCCGACGAGCGTCTGGAGATTGCCGAAGACCGCTTTCGTGCGGCAATCGAGCGGCGGGCCGACAGTCACGTTCCGTGGTACTACCTGGGGCTCATACACTACACCCGGGGAGAGTTCGACGACGCCCGCGCCTACTACGAGGCCGCGCGCGATCGGGGAGCCGACGAGGCGTTGACACTGTACGCACTGGGACTCAACGCCTTCGGCGCCGATGAGCGACACGACGCAGTCGAGTACCTCCGGGCGGCTGCTGAAACCGACCCGGCACGCTACGAAGAGCGCACCGAATCGCTGATAGAACAGTTAGACAGTTAGAACGGCAGTCGCGGCACGGCGCCGCGGCTGCTCAGTGATCGATGCGACCGGTCTTGAGGTACTTTCGCTTACGCTTGAGAAGATAGGTCAGTGCATCCTCGACGTCGCGGTTGGGAGGCGCCAGCGGGCGAAGAAACTGTTTCATCGTAGCGAACGCCTCCGGATACGGAATCTTCGAGTCAGGATTCAGCGACGAGTGGGCGAACAGATAGTCGCCGCAGAAGTACGCGAGGCACACATCGCGGCCGACCGGACGTTCGGAGATCAACGCATCGAGCGCACCGAGTGAAACCAGGAGCTTTCGCGTATATGCGCTATCGGCGAGCAGGTCGCCCAGACCGGGAGCGACGTAACCGGCCATTCGATACCGAAGAAACTGCTCGAACATCGGTTTGGCATATCCCGACTCGAGGATCTTGAACAGCTCTTCGGTAAGCCGGGAGGGCGAGACTTCGTCGAGTAGATCGACCGACTTCTTGAGCCTGCGCCGCAACCCGAACGTCAAGTGAAAGCCGGTCAACGCCGAGTATTTGACCGCCCTGATCATCCGTACCGGATCCTCGACAAAAATGCGCTCGAGCGGTATCACCGGGCGCACCTTTCGTGCGCGGATATCCCGGAACCCGCCGGTATAGTCGAGGATCGTCTCGTCCTCCGGCGAGTAATACAGTGCATTCAGGCTGAAATCGCGGCGGCGGGCGTCATCCTCGATATCGCCGTAAATATTCTGAAATCCCTCGCTGTCGCGCGAGCGGAAGGTCGACACTTCTATAACCTGGCGATCCTTGAGAAGGATGTGGACGAGCCGGAACCGTTTGCCGATAATTCGTGAATTCCGAAACAGTTTGCGAATCCGGCCGGGAGCGGCGTCGGTAGCAACATCGAAATCTTTCGGTTGCTTGCCGATGAGAAGATCGCGTACCGCACCGCCGACCACGTACGCCCTATGCCCCTTGGACGTTAGTCGACGCACGATCTTGCGAGCTTCGATATCGATCGACTCGCCCGCGATTCCGTGTTCATCCTGCGTATATATTTCCGCCTGCTTGACGACGGAACCGGATTCCAGCGTCTTGTACCGAACCAGCAATGTCTAAGCCACACCTTGAGTATACGAGAAGTGCTGAAGCAGCCTGAGCGCATATACTACCCCGGGCGCAAACGGATTCACAAGCGCTCGCTCGCCCGGAGTCACGATCTCCGGCAGGGGCCGGTTCTCAGGCGGGCACGTTTCCGGATCACGCGGCCGGTTCGTTCGTCACGCGGGCGCGACCGTTATTCGTCGCCGGCGGAACAGAAGTCCGTTCGGGCCGAACACCAGTGCAGGAACAAAGAACGCAAATGTCACCAGGACGATCGTCCCTCCCGAAGCAACGTTGAGCAGGAACGAAAGGTAGAGGCCGAGCGCCGACGAGACCGCACCGACCGCAACCGAGATCGCGATCATCCGCGGGAGGCTGTTTACCAGCATATTCGCCGTAGAGCCGGGAATAATCAGCATCGCAACAACGAGGACAATTCCCACCGTCTCGAGACTCGCGACAATCGTCAACGTGAGCAACAACATCAACCCGTAATGAATGGCTGCGGTATTCATGCCGATCGCGCTCGCGTGCGTCGGGTCGAACGAGAAGAGGAGGAACTCCTTGTAGTACCGAAACGCGAAAAAGAGCGTCACCGCTCCGGCCAGTACCGTCCACGTCAGCGCTTCCATGCGCACCCCGAGCACATTGCCGAAAAGGATATGCATGAGATGGGTCGAGCTTGCGATACGGCTTATGATCACCACACCGAGGGCGAACGCGCCGGTAAACATCAACCCCATCGCCGAGTCCGACTTGATGCGCGTATTGCGCTCGAGCGCTCCGATACCGAGCGACGTCAGCGCTCCGCTGATGAACGCACCGACAGAGAACGGAAGTCCGAGCAGATACGCGATCGCCACACCGGGCAGCACCGCGTGACTGACAGCATCCCCGAGTAGCGCCCATCGCTTCAGGACGATATAGCACGACAGCACACCGCAAATAACGCCGACGACGAGCGACGTCAGCAGCGCGCGCTGCATGAACGCATACTGGAACGGATCGGAGAGTACCGGAGGCAGCAGATTGACGAACCACATTACGATGTCGATCAGCGTCTGCACCAACGACTCGAGAGCTTTCATCGTCCCCTCCTCACGCTGCCGTGATAGGTCCGTTCGAGGTTTTCATCGGTCAGGATCTCCGCCGGAGGGCCGATCTCGATAACGCTACGACTCAGGAGCATTACCGTGTCGGCGAACTCCTCGACGGTCGGAAAATCGTGCGTAATCATAAGAACAGTCTTTCCCGCCGATTTCAGCTCGACGAGCACATCGAAAAACACCGACTCCGTCGCTCGATCGATGCCGGCCAGAGGCTCGTCGAGCAGGAGCAGATCGGCTTCCTGAGCGATTGCGCGAGCGAGGAAGACGCGCTTCTTCTGGCCACCGGAAAGCGCGCCGATCGGTCGATCGGCGTAGTCGCTCATTCCCACCGAGCCGAGCGCTGCGGCGGACGCCTCGTGGTGCCGGCGAGCGGCGAACCTCGGCGGGAGAATGCTGCGCAGCCCACCCTCCTCGCGGATACGGCCGAACCGTCCGCTGAGCACGACGTCGTGCACGACGACCGGATAATCCCAGTCGATCTCCGCCTCCTGCGGAACGTACGCGATACGATTATTGCGGCGGGCGCGGTACACCGTGTCGCCGAACACCGACACCGTACCGCCTGCGGGCTTCTTAATGCCGGTCAGCAGCTTGAAGAGCGTTGATTTTCCCGCCCCGTTCGGCCCGACAATCGCCACGAGCTGACCGGGGTCGAGGGAGAAGCTCATATCTCGAAGAACGAGATCCCGGTCGTACGCCGCCGAAACCGCATTCGCTGCGACTGTCCCGGCGTAACTTCGAGGTATCTGTCGGGTGAGCTCACGCTGTCGTAAACCGGTCGCATCGTTCATCGTCATTACTCTCCGAGTGCGTCCACAATCCTCTCCGCATTCAGACGCATCATCTCCAGATACGTCGGTGCCTCCCCGTGCGGCTCGCTGACCGAATCTACATAGAGCGGTCCGGCCACCGGAACTCCGGTATCGTCCGAGATGCTCCTGATATGCCGGTCGGAAATCGTACTTTCGTAGAAGATTGCACCGGGACGCCGATCGGTGACAATATCCATGACACGCGCCAGCTGCTCGGGAGTGCCCTCATCTTCGTGATTTGTTCCCCACACTCCGTCGTGAACGAAACCGAACGCGTCGGCGAAATAGAGAAACGCGGCTTCACTGGTAATGAGAACCCGCCTTTCCTCCGCGATTGCAGCGAACGCCTCCTCGAGTTCGGCTTTCAGCTCTTCGAGCTCCTCGATGTACTCGGAGGCATTGCGCTCGTAGACTACCCGCCCGTCGGGATCCAGCTCCACCAAGATATCGCGAATCACCTCCACATACCGAATCGCTAGTGCGGGATTCATCCAGAGGTGTGGATCGGGGACGCCTTCGAACTCTCCGAGCCGGATCGGAATTGTGTCGGCGCCGGTGAGCTCGGCAACCGCATGCAGCTCCACTTCGTCGCGCGCGACCTGCCGCACCTGCGGCATCCACTGCTCGATCATATAACCGTTGTACAGAACGACATCCGCCTCTTCGATATTCACGAAATCGCGGGGACGCAGCTCGTGCTCGTGCACCTCGGCTCCGACGGGGGTCAGTGCGCGGACCTCCATCCGGTCGCCGGCAATCTTTGACGTGAAATCGGCAAGAATGGTGAAGGTTGCCGCCACCACGCCGGCGTCCTCGCGCACATGTGCGCTTGCGTCCGCCCGAGCGCTTCCTTCGGCCCCCTCGATTCCCGAATCGGCGCACGAGACGACCACCAGAGCCATGGCCACCCCGGCAAGAGCTCGGGCCAACCCCCTCCACGAGCCGCAGCGGTTACGTCCCGTGCCCCCCGCTCCGACCACGTCATTTCGAGCCGTTCGCATATACCACAACCTTCAATCTCGATTTCCGGTACCCGGATACGATGAGATTAGTAGTTTGAACGATCAAAGTCAATAGTTTGATGGGTCGAAGATCTATCGATTGTCTCCGAGATGCACCATCGCCAGGCGTATCGCGTTCGCAATCGTGTGCATGGCGGCGCCTGCACCTTCGTCGGGGACGGTCTGCACAACCGGGGTGCCGGCGTCGCCCGATACGGCGACGCGTGCGTCGAGCGGCACGGCTCCGAGAAACGGAACACCGAGCTGGGAGGCGGCGCGTTCGCCACCACCGGAGCCGAATATAGCCGGCCCGCCCGGAGCGTCTCGCATGTTTTCCACGATCCCCAGTACCGGCACGCGCATTCGGGCGGCGAAATCCACGGTACGACGCGAATCGAGCAGCGCGACCTCCTGTGGCGTCGTTACTACCACTGCACCGTCGAGATCGGGCAGATACTGGCAAACGGTCATGACTTCGTCCCCGGTCCCCGGAGGGGTGTCGATGACCAGGTAATCGAGCTCACCCCAGTCGATATCCTCGAGGAACTGCTTGATAATACCGAGCTTCATCGGACCGCGCCAGATCAGTGCGCTCTCCTGCCCGTATCCGACGAAACCAACACTCGCGGCGACGAGGTTCGGTCCGGCGACAATCGGAGAGATTTCGGTTCGCTCGTCGTCGCCTCCCGCCGATTCACCGCTCGAAGATCCGGTCGCCGCGAATCGCTCCTCGTCGAGGCCGAGCATCTTCGGGACATTCGGCCCGTGGACGTCTACATCGAGCAGACCGACCCTCGCACCGCTGTCGGCGAGTGCCCCGGCAATATTCACGCTGACCGTGGTCTTCCCTACCCCGCCCTTTCCGCTCATTACCGCGATTTTGTAGCGCACCCGCGCCATTCGCTCTTTGAGTCTGCCGCTTGGGCTCGGTACCATCGGACTCAGGCCTGTGTCGAGCCGCTCGAGCGGTGCAACCAGACGCGAGAACCGCTCTGGAACGCACGTTCGCGGGCGAGCAGGAGATACGCGACCGCGCTGAATATCAGGTACGCGAATACGATCGCGAATGTGATCCACAGCCACATGAGATTTCCGGTTTGCCACGCCATGACCGGGAAGTTAATGCTCAGGATAAGCGGAATCACAATCACGAAGACAATGGCCGCCGCATAGGCGTAGTCGCCGGCAACCGGTGTCTCGAAATCGGGATCGAGCACCCGCAGCAATGCGAGACCGGTGGTGAGCGTTCCGGTGGACACCCCGAAAATCAATAGCATGCGAAGGAATTTATGCTGCTGATCCTTGAAGATGCGGGAGCAGATCCACGGTACGGTGGCGAATACCGCGAGCGCTCCGACGACCGAGAGGAGCGTGATCGGAACGATATAGTCGATCACGACGATCATGGAGATCGCACCAATCGCTGCCGCGACCATAATATCGACGGAGAGTCCGCTCACACGGTTCAGCGTATTGGTCTCCAGCAGATACTCGAGTCCGAAACGCCGCATAACCTGCTTCACCGCCAGGCCCAGCATCGCGGCGAATATGAAGCTGATGCCCCAGAGATTTGTCGCCAGATCGGCTCCCATTTGCCCGGTCGCCGAAAGGACGATCTCCACACCGCTGAGAAAGAGGTAGGCGAGGAAGTAGGCGAAGAGGACGATCGCGGTGTTGAACGTCATCGAATCGATCGCTTCGCTCTCCGTTGTCAGGTACGATCCGACCGGCCTGGCGGCGCTCCGGTACAGCCCGGTACGCACCCGGTCCGTTTGCAGGACTTTGATCTCGTCGCGGTCGACCCATCCGTGCCGGATGCCGTAGTTGATGAGGAAAACTCCGCCGAAGCAGGCGATAAGGAATCCGACAGCGGCGAACGTCAGTCCAACACTCCCGGCTCCGAAGATGCCGGCACCTTCCCATCCACGGCCGATGGACAACGCCTGGCCCGGCCCCTGGGAGAAGCCGAGCGGAAGCAGGTATCCGAAACTGTAATACAGATCGGGCATATAGAGCGTTATAAGAATCAGAGTCAGCACCAGACCGATCGTCACCTGGATCGCGAACTGCGATATGACGGCCACACTCATGGCGAAGATGCGCCCGTCCCCCTTCTCTCCCGCCGGCGCGCTCGGCCGCATCGCCATCGCGACGAATGCGATGCTCAACAGGTGATAGGTCAGCAACTGAAGATTTTCCGTCGTCACTCCGAAAGCCGGCAGAACGTAGTTGTAAAGCGGCAGGAGAATGAGACCGGCGGTCAGCGCGTTCGGGACGAGAAATCGTTGCAGAAAGCGGACCTTGCTCCGTAACGCCGTCGCCACGAGAAGCGAAACGGCGATAATTCCGAGATCGATGAAGATACTCCAGCTAAATGTCATCTATTGTGCTCCAGCGAAGAAGGAGTATACTACGTTTCGTTATGGGGACGAAAGCGATCCGTCGAGCCGTCTGCCGCGGCGGTATTTGCCGCCGACTGTTCAATCTTCTTCGCATGACGCTCGGCTATTGGTTACGCCGCCGGTTCGGCGTGCGGGCATACAATCGCTCAGTGCTCTACAAGACCGAACCACCGTATATCCTCATTCCCAATCATGTCGGATTCTGGGATCCGTTCATGGTGGCTGTCCATACCCCCCATCCGATTCGTTACGTGGTGGCCGACAGCAACTTCAGAAACCGGGTTCTCGGGCTTCTGCTGAATCTCATCCGGGCAATTCCCAAGACGAAGGGTATGCGCGATCTGGAAAGTATCCGGCGAATGATGGATGCGCGTGAGCAGAAGAACGTGATCTGCCTCTTTGCCGAGGGCCGGCGCACATGGGACGGGAAGTCTCTTCCGCTGATCTACTCCACGACAAAGCTCATCAAGTTGCTGAAAATCCCGGTGATCGTGCCGATTCTCGACGGAATGTTCTTCGCCAACCCGTGCTGGTCGCCGTCGATCCGTCCCGGGCCGGTCACCATCCGGTACACGAAAGTGTTCGAGGGTCCGGAGTTGCGGTCGATGTCCACCGACGATATCTATCACCAGCTCTCCGGAATACTGAATCACGACGACTACGAGAGTCAGCGCAAACGGATGGGCCGCTATCGCAGCAGAAAAAGAGCAGAGCATCTCGAGGCGGTGCTCTATACCTGCCCGGCGTGCGAGGCGATCGGTACGCTGTACTCACAACGCCACACGCTGCGCTGCACGTCGTGCGGCTATACGGTTCGGGTGGACCGCTACGGATTCTTCGAAGGGGTGAACGGCCCGGCGCCGTTTTCGACGACCGTCGAGTGGAACGAATGGCAGATACGACGGCTCGATGAGCGAATCGGCACGGCGATGACGAAGGGCCCCGAGACGCTGTTGTTCAACGATACCGGGGTCAAGCTCTCAATCGGATTTCGCGGTGCGCGCGTACATGCGGTCGGCTTCGGACGCGCGAGCTGCTATCTCGATCGTGTGGAGTTTCTCTGTCGCCGCCCCAATCGCTCATTGGAGCTCGGACACGGGCGGCTCGCCGATCTCGACTGCGTCGAGACCGAGCACGGACTTCTGTTCGTAATGCCGATTTCCGAGCTTTCAGGCTGGGAGGTGCACACGCACGAGCGCTTCGAGTACTTCCATCGCGGAGTCTTGTACCAGTTCGGCCGGCCGGACGACCGGTTTTCCGGGTTCAAGTGGTTTTCAACGATCAATATGTTGCGCGGCCGCGACGCACAGGCGGCTCACGTCGAACGCACACAACCTTCGGACTTGTCGCTCATGCGTCGCCTGCCGTAAGGTAGGGGCAATGAACCTCATATCACCCCGTGTCCTCAAGGGTTTCCGGGACATACTGCCCGACTCGGAGCGCGTTCGTCGCGCGCTTACCGACCGGCTCGAGTCGGCGTTCCGGCAATTCGGCTATGTCCCGATCGACACCCCGACGCTCGAGTACACCGAGGTCCTTCTCGGCAAGGGCGGCGGCGAAACGGATAAACAGATTTTTCGCTTCCAGGATCACGGCGGCCGCGACGTCGCCCTCCGCTTCGATCTCACCGTGCCGTTCGCCCGATACATGGCCGCGCACCTCAACGAGCTATATACCCCGTTCAGGCGCTACCACATCGGCAAGGCATATCGCGGCGAAAATACGCAGCGCGGTCGCTATCGCGAGTTCGTCCAGTGCGATTTCGATATCGTCGGTGTCGACAGCGTTTCCGCCGACGCCGACATCCTGCTGACGGTAGTGGAAGCGTTCAGGGCAATCGGGATCGAGCGCATCGAGCTTCGAGTCGCTCACCGCGGTCTGTTCTCGCGGTTCCTCGGACATCTCGGTGCCGGCGAGCAGAGTGCCGAGGTGCTTCGGACCGTTGACAAGCTGCGGAAGGTCGGTGTCGAGACAACGAAAAACGACCTTGTCGCCCTCGTCGGCGACGCAAAAGCGGCGCAGGTCGTCGAGTTCATTACCGCCGGAGGCGAATACGACGAAGTAATCCGCCGGCTCGAGGAGCTCGCCGGCGGGCCGGGCATCGACAGCGATCGGGTACGACGCACGATCGGCGCGGTTGTCGAGGCGGGCGCGGGGAAGAACATCATCTATGATCCCACTATTACCCGCGGGCTCGACTACTACACCGGCATCGTGTTTGAAACCTTTCTGCCGGAGCTGCCCGATATCGGCAGCGTCTGCTCCGGAGGACGCTACAACGACCTCGCTTCGCTATACACGAAGCAGGAACTGCCGGGAGTCGGTGGATCGGTCGGACTCGACCGGTTGCTTGCCGCACTCGAGCAGCTCGAACGAACACCGGAGGCAGGACCGGCGGCCGACGTTCTCGTCTTCTGCCTCGATGATTCGCTTGTCGGCTGGTATCACTCGCTCGCCCGGACATTGCGAAACAGCGGGCTCACCTGCGAAGTCTATCCGGCTACGAGAAAGCTCGCCCAACAGTTCGGCTATGCCGAGAAGAAGGGAGTTCCGCTCGCGGTCATCTGCGGGCCCGACGAACACGCGGAGGGTCGGATCAACTGCAAGGATCTTCGCAACCGGGAGAGTTTCGATGCTGCCGGTCCCGATGAAGCAGCTCGGATGCTGCGGGCGCGACTCGGAGCGGAGTAGCATTGGATCCCCGTTCACTCCCGGTATACGAGCAGCGCGAGCGCATTCTCTCCGCGCTGGCCGACAACCAGGTTATCGTGGTCGAGAGTCCGACCGGCAGCGGAAAGACCACTCAGATTCCACTGATTCTCCACGAGGCCGGTTACACCGAGCGCGGGGTAGTCGGCGTTACCCAGCCACGACGAATTGCCGCCGTTTCGGTGTGCGACTTCATCGCATGGCAGACCAGCACGACTCCTCCCGAGCTCGTCGGTTACAAGATGCGCTTCGACGATCAGACCGCGCCGTCGACCCGCCTGAAGATCATGACCGACGGCATTCTCCTGCAGGAGCTCAAGCACGACTACGACCTGTCCGCATACAACGTCATGATCGTCGACGAGGCGCACGAGCGCAGTCTCAACATCGACTTCATCCTCGGTTTGCTCAAACGCGTTCTCGAGAACCGCTCCGATTTCCGGGTGATTGTGAGCTCGGCGACGATCAAGGCGGAAGTCTTCAGCGATTACTTCGGTGGTTGCCCGATCGTGCGAATCGACAGTCCGATGTATCCGGTTGAGGTCGTCTACGAGCGGCCGGCCTCCGAGACGAGTCAGGAAGAGCTCATCTACCGTATTTGCGATGTGGTCGAACGTACCGTCGAGAATGGAACCGAGGGAGACATTCTGATATTCCTGAGCGGCGAGGCGGCGATTCGCGACTGCATCGCGGCGCTCGGAAAGACACGGGTTCACCGAAAGCTGTACATACTTCCCCTCTACGGCCGCCTGTCGCGCGAAGAACAGGAACGCGTCTTCCCGCCGGCGCCGCCGGGCAAAGTCAAGGTCGTCGTCTCCACGAACATAGCCGAAACGAGCGTGACGATCGACGGCATCACGACCGTGATCGATTCCGGTCTCGCCAAGCTCAATCACTACAGCCCGCGGACCTATACATCGAGCCTTATCGAAGGGCCGATCTCCAAGGCGAGCGCCGAACAGCGCAAGGGCCGCGCCGGACGGACCCGCCCGGGCAGCTGCTACCGGCTCTATACACAGGAAAGTTTCGAGCGGCGCTCACCGTTTACGACCGAGGAGATATACCGCACCGACCTTTCGGAGGTCGTACTGCGAATGGCGGAGCTCGGCATAAGGGAGTTCGAGAGCTTCGATTTCATCTCACCGCCGTCGGCCCACGGAATCGAGGGAGCAATCGAGACACTCGATCTCCTCTCGGCCCTAACCGATGATCGCGCGCTCTCGGAGACCGGCGAACGCATGGCTCGTTTCCCGCTCTCGCCGCGACACAGCCGTATGATCGTCGAAGCGATGGAACACTATCCGGAGGTGGTTGAGGAGACGGTTATCGCGGCCGCCTTTCTCACCTCTCAGACACCGTTTCTCCTGCCGGAGGGAGAGGAAGCGGAGGCACGTCGAGCCCATCATACGTTCAGAGACGCGCTCGGCGACTTCGTGAGCTATATCAAGCTCCTCCGCGCGTACGCGGATGCGCGGGGGAAGGAACGCTTCTGTACCCGGTACTACCTCGAACCGCGGGCGATGGCGGAAATCCGCAACGTAGCCGAACAACTCGCCGAAATCGTTTCCGAGTTCGGGGTACCGGTGACCTCCGGAGGTGCACGCTCGGACTACCTCTGCGCGGTGGCGACCGGGCTCATGCAGTTTGTCTGCGTTCGCTCCGGTCGAACGCAGTACCGCAGCATGACCGCAGATCGCATTCAGATTCATCCCGGTAGTGTCATGTTCCGCGAAACTCCTCAATACATCGTCGCCGGCGAGATCATTCGGACGTCCCGTATGTTCGCTCGCAGTGTCTCGCCGATCGAACGCTCGTGGCTCAAGCGCATCTCCCCCATGCTCGCCGAAGAACTGCAGAACGCCGCGGCGGACCGCAGGGACCGGAAGGAGCGCAAGGACTCGCGCCGCGACACCACCTGGCAGGTCACCGTCGACGGGAAGCGTTTCACCCTGAAACCGCACAAAGGCAAGAAGAAGACGGTCGTCTGTCCGTGGGAGGATGTCGTGGAGATCGCCGGTAATCGAACGGTATCGCTCCCCGACTCGCAGGCGAACATGCGGGCGACCGTCCTGTTCGGGGGCCAGGAGCTGCTCGCCGGCGAGAGGTTCGGAACCGTCCTGAACCTCGCCCCCTACATCCGGCTACCCGACGATATCGTCGATAACTGGCCGCGCAAGCGCACCTTTCAAAGCGATCTTCACTCCGGCGAGATCGTCCGGGAGCTGCCGTGCATCCTCAAGTTCGCCAAGTTGAAGAAGTCGGGCCGATCGCTCGGCGTGATCGCCTTGAAGACCGGCGAACCGGGTGTGTACTACTTCAAGCCGATGCGCCGCTATTCGCAGGCGGTCGAGGAATCGCTGGCCAGCCTGGAGTATCTGATCGATGAGATCGAGGACAGTTCAGGTGCGGCCAGCGAGGCATACCGTTTTCTAACCCGGGTGTACGAGGCCCTGTAAAACAGTCACTTCGTCGACCGGCTCGACAACCGTCTCTCCGACCCCGCACGGAATGACAAATCGAATCGCCCCTCCGGCGCGCTTTTTGTCGTGACGCATCGCTTCGAGAAGGGCGTGCGGATCGGCAACCCCGGGCTCGATCCGGTATCCGTAACGCGTGAGCAGGGAGATAATCCGCTCGGCGTGCTGCGCCGGCGTATGGCCGGTCGCTTCACCGAGGCGTGCCGCCCGGGCAATTCCCCACGCGACAGCCTCCCCGTGAGTCCATTCGCCGAATCCGGCTACCGATTCGAGCGCATGTGCAAAGGTATGTCCGAGATTGAGAATCGCCCGGCGCCCGCCTTCGCGATAGTCGGACTCGACCACGCGTGCTTTCACGAGAATAGAGCGGCGTATTACCTCGCTAAGGACCGGGTTCTTGCGGGCCAGGATGGCTTCCGCATGCGATTCGAAGATTTCGAGCAACTCGGCATCGTCGAGGAGGGCGGCCTTGATCGCCTCTGCGAGCCCCGATCGGAACTCGCGCTCGGAGAGGGAGTGGGTGGTTTCCTCACAAATCCGCACTTCATCGGCGGCGTGGAAGGTTCCGACCATGTTCTTGAAGCCGGCGAAATTGACTCCGGTCTTCCCGCCGATCGCCGCATCCACCATTGCGAGTAAGCTCGTCGGAATGAGGGTGACAGCGACACCGCGGAGATAAACGCTCGCGGCGAACGCCGCGACGTCGCACACCACTCCACCGCCGAACCCTACGAATCGACCGTGCCGGTCGATCTCGCGCTCTACGGCGGCCCGGAGTATCCGGTCGACGGCCGGCCACGATTTCGCCGCTTCGCCGACCGGCAACACGACCTTCGGTACGCCTTCCGGCGCTCCGGCAATCGCGTCGGTATTGGCATCCATGACCCAGAGGGCATCGGAGAGACCGTCGGCAAGCTCATCCACCCCCGAATGGGTAACCGTGGACGTGCTTCCGCCGAGAGTCAATCGTACCCACTCAGTGCGCTCGATGGCGTCATCTTTCATCGTAACGATGAGTATAAAGTCTTTGGAGTTCTACGCAACCGTACCGCCGGTCGATCAGACGCCTGAGCCGGCTCCTCGGCTACCCACGGTCTTGTACTGCGTGCCCATCACACGCTCTTTCTCGCCGTACTGAATCTTGTACTCAGCCTTCAGCGATTCAACGAGTCGCTTTACAAACGGATCGGTGATCGAATAGATTCGCCGGTTTCCCTGAACCTCCGACTTAACGATACCTTTGTCCTTTAATACCGCAAGGTGTTGGGATACCACCGGCTGCGGCTGGCGCACGCACACCCAGAGCTCGGACACGCATGGCTCTTCCTCTCGAGCGATTGCACAGAGCAACTCAAGTCGGACTGGATGCCCGCATACTTTCAGTTTCTGAGCGATAGAACTCAATTCCGATTCAGCCATTTCACCGCCGCCTCTCGCTTCGCGATTGGAACATCGATTTCACAATTTCTATATAGAAGTTTATCAGTTTTGGGGAACGACGGCAACATAGTCTGAGGATGTTCAGAACCGGCACAACACGGTCCGATGTGGGACAAAGCGGCCGGAGCGTTGTGGCCGGAGCGCGCCGGCCGGCGCACAGCCGGGATATGACTGCTTCGCGCCGGCGCTGCGTTAATTCAGGCGCTCTTCGAGCCGGCGCCTCCTCTCGTCTCGCCGCTTGTCTTCGAGTCCGAACTCGAGGAGGAGTCCGGCGACGATGAATCGGTGGAGCCGGTCGAGCTACCGGAGCTCGAGCCATCCGAAGACGATCCCGATTTCGCCGAACCGTTGCCCGACGATCCGTTTTTCGACGATGAGCGGCTGTCGTTGATATAGAAGCCGCTGCCCTTGAATATTATGCCGGTGCCGCCGCCGATCAGACGCCGCAGCCCCTCCTTCTCACACGCAGGACAGCTCGTCAACGGAGCTTCGGACATCATCTGAAACTCCTCAAAGGTGTGTCCACACTCAGTGCACTCGTAATCGTAGGTAGGCATCGCTATTCATCGCTCCACAATTGTTGGTTTATTCGAACAGAGCCGAGCTTCCCGGGCCGGGCATGCGTTACCACCGCATACGAACCGGAATGTCGGAGCCGGCCATCGTTCGTTTTATATCTTCTACACTATAATCGCCAAAATGTACCATACTGGCAACAAGTGCCGCATCCGCCGCTCCGTCGCGGAAGACTTCCACCACATGCTCGGGCGTTCCCGCCCCGCCCGAGGCGACAACCGGCACCGACACGTTCGTCGAAATAAGCCGGGTGAGAGCGATTTCGTAGCCGTCCTTCGTTCCGTCGGCATCGATGCTGTTGACCACGATTTCGCCGGCGCCGCGATCGACCGCCTCCTGCGCCCACTCGAGCGCATCGCGCTCGGTCGCCTTTCGTCCGCCGTTCACGTAGATGCGATAGCCGCTCGGCATTTGTGGATCGGACTTCGCGTCCATCCCGAGCACCACGCACTGGCGGCCGAAACGCCTCGCGCCCTCGTCGATAATGCCGGGATCGCGAACCGCCTGGCTGTTCACGCTCACCTTCTCCGCCCCGGCAAGCAACACCTCGCGCATATGATCGACCGACCCGATCCCCCCGCCGACGGCGAACGGGACGAAAATCTCTTTCGCCACCTTCTGCACCGTCTCGATCATAATTCCGCGCCCCTCGGCGCTCGCGGTTATATCGTAGAAGACCAGCTCATCGGCTCCCGCCTCGTAGTACGCCCGTGCCATTTCGACCGGATCGCCGACATCAATATTGTCCTTGAAGCGGATCCCCTTCGTTGTGCGGCCGTCTCGAACATCGAGGCAGACCACCACCCGTTTCTCAAGCACTATCGCCCTCCCTGCTCCGGGCCCCTTCGGGCTGCACGTCACCGGCCGGCGCGCCATCACCGTGCGCCGCACCGTCGAGGTAGTTCGCAAGCATGCGCAGCCCGTATCGCCCACTCTTCTCCGGATGAAACTGCACCGCCCACACATTTCCGCGCGCGATCGCCGAGGCGAACCGCACCCCGTATTCGGTCTGCGCGACGACATCCGATCCGCTCTCCGGCTCCGGATAGAACGAATGCACGAAGTAAAAGCTCGCGTCCTCCGGAATTTCCTTGAATAGAGGATGATGGTGATGCTTCGCCGCGGCGCGATTCCACCCGATGTGCGGAACCTTCTCCGTGCGCGTCGGGCGAAACACCCGCACCCGCCCCGGAATCAGCCCGAGACAGCGTGCATCGTTCTCTTCGGAGCTGTCGAGCACGATCTGCGCTCCGAGGCAGATGCCGAACACCGGCAGACCGCGCCCGGCGAAGTCGAGAATGAGCCGGTCCAACCCCCGCGCACGAAGCGTATCCATTGCCGCGGCGGCATCTCCGACACCGGGGATAACGAGCCGGCTGCAGTCGGCAAGCCGGTCGGGATCGCCCGACACGACATATGTCGCACCGAGATACTCGAGCGCCGTCTCGATGCTTCTGAGATTTCCCGCCTCGTAATCGATTACTCCGACCGACACTCCCCGCTCCTCATACGGTGCCCGGCGGCAGCCGGCTCACCCCGCCGCTCGCTCGCCGCGTGATCATCCCGTCCGCGCACCCGCTCCGAGCGTCTCCAGAAATCCGCCGGCCCACTGGCGAAGCTTCGCCTCGTCGGCCGGCAACCCGGCAAACGTAATCACGCGCTCCTCGCGCTCAACGCTCAGATCGGCAAGCGGCACCCCTTCGGCAAGACTGCCGATTACCAGCCGCGCGATAACCGACAACACGCGCGCGGCCCGCTCGCCGGCGACATCGATACGCCCGGAGAGCTCGAACGGCAGCTCCCGATCCGGGTCGCGCATATGCACGTTCACCTCGATTCGCTCGAGCGGCAGGACCCTCGCCTGGGCGGGCAACCCCGCACGCAGCGCCTCGCCGATTCGCGGCAGCACGAGCGAAAGCTCGGCGTGCTCGTCGAGATAGAGCACATCCTCCGGCGGCTCGCTCTCCGCCGCGCGAATCATCATATCTTCGAGGCCGCCCCCGGAGAAGAGAACCAGGTTGTTCGAGGCGATGGCGAGCTGCCCCGGCCCGTCGCGCTCTTCGAACCAGGGGCGCGATGAGACCGCGGTGCTCACCGTGCGCCGGCGCCACCGCCTGCTCATCGTGAGCCCGAAGCGCATCCTTCCTCCCGGGTATTCCCCGGAGGCGACCGCGGAGATGCCGAATGCGTTACCGTGCGATCCGAGGGCGGTAACCACCCGATTGCTGTCGTCGATGAGCTCGCCGATCTCCGAAGCATCGAGCTCGAAGCGATATGCTATATCGCCGATGAGCTCGCGCAGATGTTCGGGTCGAATCGCCATGTACACCGCCGCATCCGACGGCAACGCCGCCTCCATCCGGTCGGGAGTCACCGGGAGATCGGTCGCGCACGTTGCCGTCAACAGCACGACCGCGAGCCACACGGCGCCGGCGCGCGCCCGACGGCGGATACGGCGGGAAAACATCAACAGCGCCCTCTCAGGCTCGTTCGAGCCGGATGCGGCAGCTCCGGTCGCCGCATTTCATCTCGGACGCCCCGTTCGCGTCACCTGTGGAAACCTCTACGGCAAGCGTCTCGTTCATAATGTATTCGCGGAACTCGGAAACCGCCCGCTCGATCTCCTCCTCGCCGGCGATCGACAGACGCACGCGGTCGGTGACCTCGAGCCCCCGATCTTTACGGAGGTTCTGCACTGTGCGGATGAGATCGCGCGCGACCCCCTCGCTGTAGAGCTGCGGGGTGATCTCCGAGTCGAGCGCCACCGTCAGGCTGCCCTCGTTGAGCACCTTGAGATTCTCTTTCTCGATGCGCTGAACTTCCACCCGCTCGGCGTCGAGCTCGAGCGGCTTGCCGTTCACCTCCAGTTGCAGCGTATTCCCGTCGAGCAGGCTCTGGATCTGCCGGCCGCTCAACGCCGCGATCTCCTTCGCGGCAATCTTGATATCCTTGCCCAGCTCGGGACCAAGCACGCGGTAGTTCGGCTTCGCGCTGTACTCGACCAGATCCTCTTCGTTCTCGCGAAACACGACCTCCTTGACGTTCAGCTCGTCGCGAACGATTTCGAGCATTTCGCGCAGCACCCGCTTTTCCTCCGGATTACGGGTGACCAGGTAGAGCGCCGAGAGCGGCTGGCGGTTTTTCAGGTTATGCATGCTTCGCAGCGCCCGCCCGAGACGAACCGCCTTTCGCGTGGCGGCCATCCTGGCCTCGAGATCCTCGTCGCGCCGCTCGGCCCTCGCCTGGGGATAGTCGCAGAGATGCACGCTCTCCGGATCGCTCTCGTGGCGAAGATTGCGGTAGATCTCCTCGGTAATAAAGGGGATGATGGGCGCCGCCGTCGTTACAACCGTTTTCAATACCGAATAGAGCGTCTCGTACGCCTGATTCTTGTCGCGATCGTTCTCGCTGCGCCAGAAGCGGCGGCGCGACCGGCGAATGTACCAGTTGTTCAGCAGATCGATGAAATCGACGATCGGCTCGCACGCCTTCTCGAGGCGGTAATCGCTCAGCGCCGCGTCGGTCCGCGCCACCATCGTCTCCGCTTCGCTCAGAATCCAGCGATCGAGCGGATTCGACGGGTCGTCCGGCGCCCCGGACGGTTGCACCTTGTCGATGTTCGCGTACGTGACAAAGAAGCTGTAGGCGTTCCACAGGGGGATGATCACGCTCTTGAGAATCTCTTTCACCGACTCGTCGGAGAACTTCAGGTCCTCCCCGCGCACCACCGGCGAGTTCATGAGACACATGCGCAGCGCGTCCGCGCCGTATGTCTCGATGATCTCCATCGGGTCGGTGTAGTTGCGCTGGCTCTTGCTCATTTTCTTGCCGTCGGCGGCGAGCACGAGGCCGTTGACGACGACGTTCTCGAACGCCGGCTTGTCGAAGAGCGCGGCGGCGAGCACGGTAAGCGTATAGAACCAGCCGCGCGTCTGGTCGAGCCCTTCGGCGATGAAATCGGCCGGAAAGTTCTGCTCGAACCACTCGCGATTCTCGAACGGGTAGTGGTTTTGCGCATACGGCATCGAGCCGCTCTCGAACCAGCAATCGAGCACTTCGGGTACGCGGCGCATCGTCCCCGTGCCGTCGGGGCTCGGCCACGTCAGCTCATCGACAAAGTGCTTGTGCAGATCGTCGACCGCGTGACCGACCTTCGCTTCCAGCTCCTCGCGGCTGCCGATCACCTCGGTGTGGTCACTGCCGTCGCACTTCCACACCGGTAACGGATTGCCCCAGAAGCGGTTGCGGCTGATCGCCCACTCCTTCGCTCCTTCGAGCCATTTGCCGAACCGGCCGTCACGCAGGTGATCGGGAATCCAATTGATCTTCGCGTTGGCGTCGAGCATGTTCTGCTTGATGCGCTCAACATCGACGAACCAGCTGGTGACCGCGCGGTAGATCAGCGGGGTCTCGGTACGATAACAGAACGGATACGGGTGCACGTACGTATCGCGCCTTACAAGCTTTCCCTCTTCTTTGAGCCGTTTGATGATCTCCTTGTCGGCGTCCTTTACGAACTGGCCCTGGTACTCCGGAACCTCGTCGGTGAAGCGGCACTCGTCGTCGATCGGCAGCACGACCGGCAAGCCGCTGTTCTTGAGCACGTTGTAGTCGTCCTCGCCGAAACCGGGCGCGAGGTGGACGATGCCGGTTCCCTCGTCGGTCGTCACGAAATCGCCCTCGTAAACGGTGAACGCGCCCTGCTCCGCCAGATGGGCGAAGTACGGCAGAAGCGGCTCGTAGCGCATTCCGACCAGCTCCGAGCCGCTCATCCGCTGCACGATCTCGTACTCGTCGGCGCTGCGGTAGTAGCTGCCGAGAAGAGCCTCTGCGAGGATGTAGTGATCGTCGCCGTCGCGGACCTTCACGTACTGGATATCGGCGCCCACCGCGAGCGCGAGGTTACTCGGCAGCGTCCACGGCGTGGTCGTCCACGAGAGCACGTAGGTGCGTTCGGCATCGAGCACGCGGAAGCGCACGGTAATCGCCGGGTCGCTCACATCGCGATAGCCGCCGAGGTTCACCTCGAAGTTCGAGAGCGGTGTGGCGAGCTTCGGACTGTACGGGAGGATGTAATATCCCTCGTAGACCAGTCCCTTCTCCCACAGGCGCTGGAACGCCCACCAGATCGTTTCCATGTAGTCGGGGTCCATCGTCTTGTAATCGTTATCGAAATCGACCCACCGACCCATGCGCGTAACGATGCGCCGCCACTCGCCGGTGTAGCGCAGCACGATCGAGCGGCACGCCTCGTTGAATTCCGCGACACCGTAGTTCTCGATCTCGTACTTGCCGGAGATGCCGAGCTCCTTCTCCATCTCGTACTCGACCGGCAAGCCGTGACAGTCCCAGCCGAAGCGGCGCTCGACCTTGTACCCCTTCATGGTCTTGAAGCGAGGGATGATGTCTTTTATCGTGCCCGGAACGAAGTGGCCGAAGTGCGGCAACCCGGTCGCAAACGGCGGTCCGTCATAGAAGACGAACTCCCGCGCCCCGTCGCGCATCCGGACCGACCTCTCGAAAATGCCGGCCGTCTCCCAGAATTCCATGACGGAGACTTCCATCTCGGGGAAACTGACCTTCGGGTCTGCGGGCGTATACAAAAGAGATCCTCCTTCGCTCGGTGTCGGGAAAACTCGGACGCCGGGGCGGCACGGCAGTGCTTCGGAGCACCGCCGGTTGGCCGAAATTCGCCGCGCTTCGCGTGATCCGAAATCCGCCGAACTCCGGCCGCGGCTCTCCACACACCCCGATATTGTACGCGAATTTAGAGAGCCGCGTACACGGGTGTCAAGCGGCGGCGGCTGAGTGCCACGGCTCGGGCCGCCGTGGCCGGAGAGCGTCGGCGGCGCGCGGTCCGCGCGTGCGCCCGAGACCGCCGGCATTCCGGCCACCACCGATCGCACGAGCCGCGCATAGCCTCGACACAACTGTTACTATGAGGCATGCACGTCCTCGACCTTTCCGTTCCGATTCACGACGGGATGGAACTCTATCCCGGTGACCCGAACGTGACCATAGAAGTCGCTCATACCTACGAGTCGCACGGGTGGCTGCTCCGTCGCCTCGCGCTTGGTTCCCATACCGGAACGCACGTTGACGCGCCGTCGCATATGACACCGAACGGCGCGACACTCTCCGAGCTTCCGCTCGAACGCTTTGTGGGACCGGCGGTACGCGCCACCGCCGGCGCCGAGCACCCGCACGGCGTCGGCCTGCTCTTTGCATCCGAGGTAACGTTCGAGGAGCATTCCCGGATCGCCGCCGCCGAACCGACCTTCGTCGGAGGAGCGCTCGGCGAGCGCCTCGAGCGGGCATTGCTCAAGCGAGGGATCATCACCTACACCGGCCTCGCGAATCTCGATCAGCTACCGCACGACCGCACATTCACTTTTGTCGGGCTTCCGCTTCCGATTGTCGACGGCGACGGATCTCCGGTGCGGGCGGTGGCGTTGATAGACGACGAACCGCGCGGACGGTGATCGCCTACCGTGCCGCTCGCACGCCGAGTGATCGCTCGTTCGTCCGAATCGGTCGATCTCCCGGTCACATAACGCCGAAACCCGTAGCCGACGCCGGCGTTCTGTTGTATTGTAGAGATGAAGAACTATGAGTGGCCTGCACGATTTGCTCCTGACGATTATCCACAGAGTAGTCGAGCTCAAGCATGTAATCCGGGAAACGTATCGCGTGAATCCGGCAATATTCATGGCGCTCTATTCCGGATCCGGACCGCTGTTCTATTACGCACTTTATAGAGCGGCTCGCGCCGTGCGCCGTGCGCTGTACGGCGAAATGAACATCTGGCTCACCGTGGTTCTCGCCTCGACCGCCGCGCCGTTCGTCTATGTGCTGGCGGTGGGGCGCAACGTTCCGTGGTGGGCGTACACAGCGGTTGCCGTGCTTCTTCTGCAGGGCGTCGGACCGATGATCTGGAAACTCACGCGGACCGCTCCGGTCCCGGCCGCCGCGGCGGCGACCGCCGACATACCGCTATTCACAGAACAGTCGCACATTGAACGAACCGACGGCAGGCTTCGAGACCGCTACCGCAGCTTCTCCCGGACAATGGCGCGCGTGGCGCACAATTACCACCGGCCGCGCCGTCGCCGTCGTACGCACTCGTTCGCTCGCAGCCGCGCCATTCCGTTTCTCCCGCGACGCGCTACCAACAACGGCTATCGCTCCCTTCGACTGGTAATCAATCGCTCGCGCGGCCGAGCCGTTGCCCGCTTCGGCTATCTCGACGACGAGGCGGCACGCCTGCGCGCCGGTTGACGACAAGCGCCGTGGAGAAGCCGGCCGCGCGGCCGAGAGGTGCTCGCCGGCATCGTTGTGAGCGCCGGTGCATTCGCGCGCTTCGCTATCGTATCGGGTCGATGTTGACACCGGCTGAATCCGGATCTACTGTTCGAATAAGCCCATGAGAGATGCCGCCGTCGGAATCGATATCGGGACTACGAGTGTCAAGGCAATCGTAGTGACCGCCTCGGGAGAACAGCTCTTCGAGAAAAGCGTACCGCACGATCTTCTGTCGCCGGCTGCCGGCTTCGCCGAAGAGGACGCCGGCGTCTGGTGGGAAAGCTGCAAAACGCTGCTCGGGCGGATCGCCGGCGAAATACCTACCGACCGACTGGCCGGCGTCGCGTTCTCCGGGATGGTTCCCACGATCGTTCTCGTAGACGAGGAAGGGGCCGCTTTACGGAACTCGATACAGCAGAACGATGCACGTGCAGTTCGCGAGATAGCCGCCTACAAGCAACAGATCGACGAGGACGACTATTTCCGCCGGACCGGCAATACAATTAATCAGCAGGTCGTCTTCCCCAAGTACACGTGGCTCGAAACAAACGAGCCTCGCGCGGTTGAGCGAGCCGATTACATCATGGGCTCATACGATTACTGCACCTATCGCCTCACCGGCGTGCCGACCCTCGAACGGAATTGGGCGCTGGAAAGCGGCATGTGGCGCATACGCGAGGAGTGCTGGGACGAGGAGATCATCGAGCTCACCGGTATTCCGATGAGGCTTCTTCCCCCCGTCAGGGCAAGCGGCGAGCTTGCCGGCTACACGAGCAAGGACGTCGAATCGGAAACGGGCTTCCCCTCGGGCATTCCGGTAGTTTCGGGAATCGCCGATCACGTCGCCTCGGCTCTCGCAACCGGAGTACGAGTGGAAGGCGAGCTCCTGCTCAAGCTCGGCGGCGCCGGGGATATCCTGTTCGCGACCGAACATCTCCGACTCGATCCTCGCCTGTTCATCGACTACCATCCGATTCCCGGCAGGTACCTCATAAACGGATGTATGGCCGCAAGCGGCTCGATCGTGAAGTGGCTGACGAATCTGACGCAGGACACCGATTTCGAGCGGCTGACCGCAGAGGCCGAGCAGATCGAGCCGGGCTCGGGTGCCGGGCAGATCATCGTGCTGCCCTATTTTCTGGGCGAGAAAACCCCCATCTTCGACACGGATGCGCGGGGCGTAGTATTCGGGCTTTCGCTCAACCACGATCGCGCAAGCCTGTTCCGTGCGGTGCTCGAAGCGGTAGCGTACGGTTTCAGACACCATGTCGAGGTGCTGAGCGAGATGGGTCACGAGGTCTCGGCTGCGTTTCTTTCCAACGGCGGTGCGCGCAGCCCGTTGTGGCGCCAGATCGTCCTCGACGTCGTCGGCACCGACGGCACGTATGTCCCGGACCATCCGGGATCGTGTATCGGCGCGGCATTCGTCGCGCTGGAGTCCGTCATACCGGGACACGACTGGAAGGCGCTCGAGGCATTCCTCTCTCGTGGAACGTCGATATCGTTCTCGCAGGAACGCCACCGTCGCTATACCCACTACTACCGACTCTATCGCGATCTCTACGAGCAGCTGAAACCGCTCTTCCCGCGCTTGAACCGGGAATTCGACTCGTAAGGTCTGTCACACCACCACGCGACAGAGACAAGTTGGTGCGCGATCCGGGATTATGCGCGGGCCGCGACCCGTCGGACGAGCTCGTCGAGGGTGATGTCGGTCAGACTCGACAGGAAGTGTGCTCGCGGCTCATCGGGCCAATCGAGCTTCCTCGTGACGTCGTTCGGAACCACCACGCAGACGACGCCCGCTCGTATAGCCGAGCGCATTCCGTTCACCGAGTCTTCGACGGCGATCGTGCGGGCCGCACTGACTCCGAGCCTCGCCACAGCGGTTCGAAAAAGCTCGGGGTCCGGTTTGACATTCGCTACATCGTCCGCGGTCACAACAGCGTCGAAGCACTCATCCAGCTCGTAGTGTCGAAGCAATGGAATTACCCAATCGGCCTTCGCACTCGAGGCAACACCGAGCTTCAACCCGATCTCCCGCGCCCGCTGTACGTACTCCCGGACGCCGGGGCGAAGCCCTTCGCGAAGGACCAGTTCCCGATGCAGCTGCCGTCGCCGGTTTCTGATCTCTGCGATCGGCAACCGGACTTTCACCTCGTTCTGGAGGTAGGAGTACACATCAATGGTCAACTCTCCGCCGATCGTCGCGAGCCACCGCTCCTCGGGAAAGCGGACACCGTATCCAGCAAAGAGCTGTTTATAGCTCACGAGTTCGGGAGACTCCGTGTCTACTACCGTTCCGTCGAAATCGAGAATCAGTGCCTCGGGAGTCTGCGCTTCAGCCATCGATGCGGCCATAATCGGGATGCCGTCCGCCCGTTCACGAACCGGGACGGTGTAGACACGCCTTCAGATGCTCACGCCCGATCGACTCGAGCGCCGGTACTTCGACGGCACACCGATCGGTTGCAATCGGACAGCGGGTGCGGAATACACATCCGGACGGAGGGTCGATCGGGCTCGGAATGTCGCCCTGAAGGATCGGAACGTTCCGTTTGCGCTCCGGGTCGAGCGTCGGTACCGCAGCCAGCAGCGACTCGGTGTACGGGTGAACGGGACGAAGGTACAGCTCCCGCGACGGCGCCGTTTCCATTATCTTGCCGAGATACATGACGACAACACGGTCGGAGACGAATTGAATTACGCCGAGATCGTGCGCGATGAAGAGAAGCGTCAATCCGAACTCTTCTTTGAGATCGAGCAGCAGATTGATGATCTGTGCCTGTATCGAAACATCGAGTGCGGATACAGGCTCGTCGGCAACAATGAGTCGTGGCTCTACCGCGAGAGCTCTCGCGATGGCGATCCGCTGGCGCTGACCTCCGGAGAACTCGTGTGGGTAGCTCCCGAGGTGGTCACGGGACAGGCCGACACGCTCGAGAAGAACGGCAACACGTTCTTTCTTTTCCTTTCCCCGCGCAATACGGTGGATCTCCATTCCTTCGCCGACGATCTCTCCGATGGTCATCCGCGGATTCAGGCTGGAAAACGGGTCCTGAA
Source organism: Spirochaetales bacterium (assembly GCA_007135605.1). Taxonomy (GTDB): domain Bacteria; phylum Spirochaetota; class Spirochaetia; order DSM-27196; family SKKC01; genus SLAN01. The sequence goes on from SLIN01000158.1 coordinate 32,360, forward strand.
AGATGATCTGGAGGTCCTTACGGTGGGGCCGCATCTCCTTCCTGGTCAACTCATTCAGCTCGGTACCGTCGAACTTGATCGAACCGGAAACGTTGTCAACAAGCTGAAGTATCGAGCGACCGGTAGTCGTTTTTCCCGACCCCGATTCGCCGACAAGGCCGACGACTTCTCCCGGCCGTATGTCGATCGACACACCGTCGACAGCACGAATGCGGCCTACCTCGCGCGACAGAAGTCCCCGCTTGATCGGAAAGTGCGTGCGAAGGTCATTCAGCCGCAGAAGGAAGTCGTCACCCGGCTCATTTTCGTCCTCGTCGGCCCGATTCGTCGCGTGCGTCACATCAACCACGTCGACATCCTCGCCGTTCGATTCGTTTCGAACCTCTTTCCACCGGACGCAGCGAACCATATGCCCCTCGCCGGTATCCTCCAGTCGCGGCACATCCTCCGTACATATCTCTTTCGCGAACGCGCACCGGGGATGGAAGGCGCAGCCGGACGGAAGATGCATGGCACTCGGCACAGTACCCGGGATCGTCCTCAGACGCGCTCCCTTGACACCGGCCTGATCGACGCGGGGAACCGACCGTAACAACCCGAGCGTGTACGGCATCTTTGCGCCGGAATAGAGAAACTCAGCTTTCGCCACTTCAACCGCCCTGCCTCCGTACATCACCATAATTCTGTCGGCGAGACTCGAAACGACCGCGAGATCGTGAGTGATATAGAGCATCGCCATGCCCAGCTCCCGCTGCAGGCGCTTCATGAGCTCGATAATCTGGGCCTGGATGCTGACGTCGAGCGCGGTTGTCGGCTCGTCGGCGATGAGCAGCTTCGGATTGCACGACAGCGCGGTGGCGATCATGACGCGCTGGCGCATCCCTCCGGAAAGCTGGTGCGGGTAGCTCTGACAGCGCTTTCGCGCCTCCGGGATGCCGACGAGATCGAGCATCTCGACCGCAAGCTTCATCGCCTCCCGCCGCCCCTTGCGCTGGTGGAGCATGATCGCTTCGCTGATCTGGTTTCCCACGGTGTATACGGGATTCAGGCTCGTCATCGGCTCCTGAAAGATCATCGCGATATCGTTGCCCCGGATCTCGCGCATCTCGTTCACCGGCTTACGCGAGAGATCCTCACCATCGAACAGAATCTCACCTCCGGCGATCCACCCCGAGCGTGGGAGAAGGCGCATAATCGACAGACTCGTCACCGACTTGCCTGAACCGGATTCGCCGACAACTCCCAAAGTTTCGCCGCTGTCGAGTCGGAAGCTGACTCCGTCGACTGCCTTCGCTATCCCTTCGTCGGTCTTGAAATATGTCTTCAGATCGTTCACTTCGAGTAATGGGCGCGCCGGTGTCATGATAATCCGCCTCAGTAGTAGGTTCTCGGGTCGAGGATGTCTCGCAGCGAGTCGCCGAGGATATTGATCGACAGCACGGTCAACGCCAGCGCCCCTCCCGGGAACACGGTGTACCACCATGCCTGTCGCATGTAACGCCGCGCTTCGTTGAGCATTGCACCCCACTCCGGTGTCGGCGGTTGGGCACCGAGCCCCACAAAGCTCAACGCCGCCGCGTTGAGGACCGCTGCCGCCACGCGAAGCGTCGCGAGTACAATGACCGGCCCCATGATATTCGGCAGCACATGGCGGACGATTATTAGGAAATCGTTCTGCCCGAGAGCACGAGCCCCGGTCACGTAGTCCTCTTCTTTGACTGCAAGCACCGAACCGCGTACCACGCGGGTAAACTGCGGCATCGATCCGATCCCGATCGCAATAACAACGTTGTTCAACCCCGGTCCCAGCACGGCGATGATCGTTATGGCGAGCAGAATACCGGGAATCGACAGGAGTATGTCGGTGAATCGCATGATCACCGTATCCCACATGCGGCCGTAATAGCCTGCTATCAGACCTTGCACAAGACCGAGGAAGGCGGCTATGAACGTCGCCGATACCCCCATGATCACCGTGATTCGGGTCCCGTGGATCACGCGACTGAAAAGATCGCGACCGAGTGAATCGGTACCGAACCAATGGGCGGAGGAGGGGCTCGTGAGCACGCTGCCGGGCACCTGGTGCCGCGCAGAATACGGCGCAAGACGCGGGCCGAAAAGTGCGGTGAAAAGAAGCAGGGCCACGAACCCTGCGGCGAGAAAATTGATCTTTTTCGCTCGAAACTTGTTCCACTGCTTTCGGTACATTGCCCTTACACCGCCTAATCGTAACGAATTCGAGGGTCGAGAAACCCGTAACTGAGATCAACCAGGAAATTGATGAGAACGAATCCCGAAGAGATCACGAGGATAATCGCCTGGATCATCGGATAGTCTCGGGCCAGAATCGATTCGACTGCAAGCCGTCCCAATCCAGGCCATGAGAACAGCGTCTCTACGACGACGGTTCCGCCGAGAAGTACGGCGAGATAGAGCCCGGCGATGGTAACCACGGGGATCAGACCGTTTTTCAGGGCGTGCTTGGTCATTACCACTCGCTCGCTAAGACCCTTCGCGCGTGCGGATCGGATATAGTCCATTCCGAGAATTTCCACCATGGACGATCTCGTGATACGCGCAATGATAGCCGAATAGAGAAACCCCAGGCTGATCACCGGCGCAACGAAGTGCTGCCACGTACCGTGCCCCATTGTCGGAAGCCATCGCAAATGGAGGGAGAAATAGAGCATCAACAGCATTCCGAGCACGAAGTTCGGCACGGATATGCCGATCATCGCGACCATCATGACCACCGTTTCGATCCACGTGTCGCGAAATGCCGCGGCGAGCACACCGGCCGAGACACCGATAATCAGGGCGAGTCCCATTCCCGCGAATGCCAGTTGCACCGTCGGTCCGATGCGGACGGCAATCTCGTGTCCCACCGGGCGATTGGTCCGGAACGACCGTCCCAGATCTCCCCGCGCTACGTTGCCGAAAAACCGGAAGTACTGGGTGAGAAGCGGATCGTCCAGTCCCATGCTCTCGCGCAGCGATTCCACGCGTTCGGGCGTGGCACGGACACCGAGCATTACCCTCGCCGGGTCACCAGGAATCATGTGCACGGTGAAGAAGATTAGTGTCGATACTCCCCAGAGAACTATGACCGACGCGAATGCCCGCCGGATAATGAAGTGCTTCATGCTCTCACTCTTGGCCCACGCTGCCGGTAGTCATCGCGGCGCACCGCGCGCTGTACGCTGTATCGATTCAGTATTCGGATTCTATCACGCCGGTCATTGTCCGAGAGCAGGAGTCGCCGGGCGGCGACTCCTGCAGTACACGTTTCAACGACGGTGTCGATCGTGGTCTCACTCGGCAACGTAGGCGTCATTCAGCAGATACCATCCATTCGGATGGACGGATACTCCCTGAATACGCCGATTGACCGGCCAGTACTGAATGTCGTTATAGATCGGGATCCAGAGTGCCTCCTCGATCATGACGATGCGCTGGATTTCCTTCAGGATTTCCGACCGTTCGGCGGGATCGACCGCTCGGCGCTGGGCGTCGATGAGCCGGTCGAGCTCCGGATTCGAGTACTGCGCCAGGTTCCAGCTTCCAATGTTCGACGAGTGGTAGAGCGTGTGAACGACGTCCGACTCTCCGGCGCCATGGCCCATGAACGTGTAGTTGTGCTCTCCACCCCAGATCGCGTCGACCAGAGCCGCCCATTCGAGAATCTGCAGCTCGATCTCTATACCGACCTCGGCAAACATTTCCTGAACCAGCTGGGCGGTGAGGATGTAGTCATCGCGTTGGCGAACTATGGTAAGGCCGCTCAGTCGTTGACCGTCTTTCTCCCGAACGCCGTCCGCGCCCATTTCCCAACCGGCCTCGTCCAGAATCCGGTTCGCTCTGTCGGGGTCGTACGGATAGTACTCAACCAGCTCTCCGTTAAATCCGAGGAAGAAGTCCGGAATCGGGCCGTAGCCGGGGTGCGCATTCCCGAGCTTGACGGTATCGATTATCCGGTCTTTGTCGACCGCGTGATTGGCGGCGCGACGAACCTGAACGTCGTCGAACGGCGCCTTGGTGACGTTAAACGCCGAGTACAGGCCCATACCGGGCAGATTCACCCAGAACATCTGAATATCGGGATCG
>SLIN01000204.1 GCA_007135605.1 Spirochaetales bacterium
GTCGGCGCTCGCCGCGACGGCTGCCCGGCGACGGCGCTCACCTCCCCGGGCGGGTCACGCCGCGCCTCGACGCACGGACTTTTCCCGCAGCCGTTTCGCCGCCTCCACCATATTCCGCAGCGACGGGATGACCTCCTCCCAGGTGCGCGTCTTCAAGCCGCAGTCGGGATTCACCCACAGCCGCTCGGAGGGTATCCGGGCGGCGGCGAGTTCCATCAACCTGACCATATCTTCCACTTCCGGCACGTTCGGACTGTGGATGTCGTAGACGCCGGGGCCGATTTCGTTCGGGTACTCGAAGTCGGTGAACGCGTCGAGCAGCTCCATGTCCGACCGGGAGGTTTCGATGGTGATGACATCGGCGTCGAGAAGCGCAATCGACTCGATGATATCGTTGAACTCCGCGTAGCACATGTGCGTGTGAATCTGCGTCTCATCGCGCGCCACAGCGGTCGCGATACGGAACGCTTCGGTCGCGTACGCGAGGTAGGGCTCCCAGTCGCTTCTCCGCAGCGGCAGCCCCTCACGCAGCGCCGGTTCATCGACCTGAATCGCCCGAATACCGGCGCCTTCGAGATCGGAGACCTCGTCGCGAAGCGCGAGGGCAATCTGGTATGCGGTGGTGCTGCGGGGCTGATCGTCGCGGACGAATGCCCACTGCATCATGGTGATCGGGCCGGTGAGCATTCCTTTGACCGGGCGATCGGTCAGTGACTGTGCGTGCGTAATCCAGTCGACGGTCATCGGTGCGGGGCGCGATACGTCGCCGTAGATGATCGGCGGCTTGACGCAGCGGCTGCCGAACGACTGTACCCACCCGTGCTGCGTAAAGGCGTAGCCGGAGAGCTGCTCGCCGAAGTACTCGACCATGTCGTTGCGTTCGGCCTCGCCGTGGACAAGCACATCGATCCCGATCTTCTCCTGCTGCTCGATCGCGTGGGCGATCTGACCGCGCAGGAACTCGGTGTACTGTTCGCGCGACATTTCACCTTTCCGGTGGGCGCGGCGTGCGGCACGGATCTCGGGGGTCTGAGGAAACGACCCGATCGTCGTCGTCGGGAAGTCGGGAAGCTTCAGCTGCTCGCGTTGCTTCCGCCGCCGTTCGGAGTACGGTGCGTGTCGCCGGAGCATGGACGGTTCGATCGAGTGCACACGCCGGCCGACCGCCGCGTCACCGGTGCGCCCCGAGGCACGGCGGCGCTCGTTTGCGCGCCGATTCGCCCTCAGCTCACCGGCAACCGCGGCGCGCCCTTCGGCCAGGGCGGTTGCTACCGTGTCTACCTCTTCGAGCTTCTGTTTCGCGAAGGCGAGCCAGTCGGCGATCTCGGGGTCGAGCTTTGATTCGAGCTCGAGATCGACCGGCACGTGGAGGAGCGAGCACGAGGGAGCGACCCAGAGCTTCTCGCCGCGCACGTCGTACTCGGGCTCGAGCCGGGCGACGATCGCATCGAGATCGGCTTTCCAGACATTGCGCCCGTCGATCGCTCCGACCGAAAGCACCTTGTCGCGGGGGAATCCGGCGAACACGCCATCGAGCTCCTCCGAGCCGCGGACCGCGTCGATGTGCAGCCCGTCTACCGGTAGTGCGAGGACGGTATCGAAGTTCTCCCGCAACTCGCCGAAGTACGTCGTCAGAAGCAGCTTCGCCCGCGAGGACTTCAGGACCTCGTAGACGAGGCGGATCGCGCCGCGCCACTCACGAGTGAGATCGAGCGCGAGAATCGGCTCATCGATCTGAACCCATTCGACGTTCTTTTCGTCGAGAGCATCGAGGAGCTTGCGGTATTCGGTCAGCAGCGGCGCGAGAAAGGAGAGCTTGTCGACCTCCGGGCCCTTCGCTTTCGCGAGGTAGAGGTAGCTCGCCGGTCCGAGGATGACCGGTTTGACCGCAGGCGTGGCGCCGCCGGCGCGGTCGCGGCGCTCGGAGTGGCTCGGCTCTGCGGCGTGCTGGTGGCTGCCGGCGGTGCCCGTGCCCCCGGCGTGCTCGTGGCCGCCGGCGGTGCTCGTGCCCCCGGCGTGCTCGTGGCTGCCGGCGGTGCCCGTGCCCCCGGCGTGCTCGGCCACCACCGCCCGCGCCTCGTCGATCTGCGACAGCAGACGCGTCGGGTCGAGAGCAAAGGTTGTCGACGACTCGAGCTCGGGCACGAGGTAGTGGTAGTTCGTGTCGAACCACTTCGTCATCTCCAGCGCCTGAGCCGGCGCGCCGCGTTGCGAGCGTCCGCGCGCCATGCGGAAGTAACGGTCGAGCGAAGAGCCGTCGCCGGCGAAGCGGGACGGTACGTGTCCGAGGGTGACGCTCATGTCGAGCACGTGATCGTAGAGCGAGAAGTCGCCGACCGGAACGAGGTCCATGCCGGCTTCCAGCTGAGCTCTCCAATTCGCCGCCCGCACATCGGCCGCGCGCTGCAACAACTCATCTTCCGAAGTATCTCCGCGCCAGTACTTCTCCAGCGCGAACTTCAGCCGGCGTTTCGTTCCGATTCGGGGAAATCCGAGATTGTGTCTCATAGTCTGCCTCCGTTCCTGACTTCAAAGGTATCGGAGGTAGCATCATGATGTACAATGATATTTATTGATGTTTTGATGAATCCTCGTCATAGTATGAGTGATGATTGAACGCGCGCATCTGTCTATCATTTCGGCGCTCGCGCGGCACGGAACGCTCACCCGTGCGGCGGACGAGCTGTGCCTCACCCAATCGGCGCTCTCGCACACCATGGGGCGGCTGGAGGAGGAGGTCGGAGTTGCGCTCTGGAAGCGCCGCGGGAGGCGGCTCGAGCTGACGCAGGCCGGCAGGCACCTCCTGAAGGTCGCCGAGGGCGTGCTGCCGCTCCTCGAGCAAACCGAGAACACCCTTGCCGAATATGGACGGGGACGGCGGGGAACACTTCGCATCGGCATGGAATGCCACCCGTGCTACGAGTGGTTGCTCGATCGCGTTGCCGAATATTTGCGGGAGTGGCCGGATGTCGACCTCGACGTGACCCAGCGCTTCCAGTTCGACGGGGTGGAAGCACTCGAAAACAACCGGATCGATGTGACCATTACCCCCGACCCGGTTTTTCGCTCCGGGCTCCACTACCGTGCCGTGCTCAACTTCGAGCTGCTTCTGGTGGTCGGCAGGGAGCACCGGCTCGCCGATCGCACCTCAATCGAGCCGGCCGAGCTTGCACGCGAGCATCTGCTCACCTACCCGGTGGCCCGCGAGCGGCTCGATGTCTTCACCCGCTTCCTCTTGCCCGCATCGATCGAACCGGCAAGCCACCGCGAGGTGGAGGCGACCGAGATCATGCTGCAGCTGGTGGCCGCCGGGCGCGGGGTTACCACCCTGCCGGCGTACATGGTGAACAAGTACGGCGGCACTCACGACGTCGCCGGAATCCGGCTCGGTGACCGCGGTATTTTCAACACGCTCTACCTCGGGTGCCGCGAGGAAGACCTCGAGGTCGACTACATCGCCGCGTTCGCCGACGGGTGAGTGCCGGCGCCGGGCTCACCGTCCGCCCGTGCCGAGGCCCGTCCTGCGTCCCGGCGCCGGGACAGA